>NZ_JBVHWW010000016.1:123992-167489 GCF_055563995.1 Streptomyces sp. NPDC029164
CGGCGGCCACTCCTCGAGTGAGTGGCCGCCGCCCGGTCCGGGTGGCGCGCTGCCGCCGTCCCCACGAGGCAGCGCGGGCGGGTCGCCGTCAGGTCATCGGGACGGCGGCCCGCCGGTTCAGGGGGTCCGGCCGGCCGGGGGCCGGGCGGGGTGGGAGGGTGCGAGGCCCAGGGACGGGAGCATGACGGCGTCGACGAACCGCACCAGGTAGTCGGCGTCCGCGTACCGTCCTTCCAGTAGCGGCCGGATCCTGAGCACGCCCATCAGCTGGGCCGGCAGGAACTCCACGGCCGGGTGGCCGGCGGCGATCTCGCCGCGTGCCACGGCCCGCCGCACCATCACGTCGAACGCGGCGAGTTCGGGATCGACCAGTGCCTCGCGCAGGGCGGCCTGGAGCTCCTCGTCACTGAGCACGGCGTGTCCGAGGGCCTGCGTCAGCCGGGTGTCACGCCCTGAGGTGCCGGCCGCGATGCGGGCCGCCTCGCGCAGGTCGCCCGCCAGGGTCCCGGTGTCCACCGCGACGAGACTGCCGCGCCGGCCGGCGCGCAGGGCGGCGGCGACGAGCTGGGGCTTGGTCTTCCACTGGCGGTAGAGCGTGGACTTGCCACAGCTGGCCCGGGCGGCGACGCCCTCCATGGTCAGCGCCTCGTAGCCGTGCTCGCGCAGCTGCTCCAGGACGGCGTCGTAGAACTCCTGCTCCCGCTCCGGGGTGATCTTGGAGCGGCGCGCGGGGGGCGGCGTCGACGTCATGGGGTGCGGCTCTCCTCGGGGGCTCCTCGGCGGCGGTTCCACTACGGAAGTGTACGGGAACGCGACCGTATCGGTACACCAGCGTATCGATACGCCAATGTATCGATACACTGGCGTGTCGCAGTGCGCGTAAACAGGAAGAGAGACCGGGGGATGACCTCCCACACCACAGCTGCCGGGCCGGAGGCCGGGCCAGCCGGACCGAGAGCCGCGCGCCGCCGCCTCATACGCGAGCTGCTGCTCGTCGCGGGCTTCTTCACCGTCTACAAGGCCGGTCGGCTGCTCTCGACCGACCGCACCGGGGAAGCGTTCCGCAACGCGGAGCGCATATGGGACGCCGAGCGAGCGCTGCGCCTGCCCGGTGAAGGCGCGGTGCAGCGGCTGCTGCTCCACGGGGAGGCCCTCGTGCACACCGCGAACACCTACTACGCGGTCGTCCACTTCCCCGCGACCGCGCTCTTCCTGATCTGGCTCTACGTCCGCCGCCCCGCGCACTACCTGTGGACCCGCCGGGTCCTGGCCGTGCTCACCGGAGCCGCCCTCGTCCTGCACCTCGCCTTTCCGCTCGCACCCCCGCGGATGCTCGAAGCGGCAGGGCTCATCGACACCGGGCAGGTCTACGGGCCCACCGTCTACCGGGCCGCGCCGGACGCCGACACCCTGGCCAACCAGTTCGCCGCGATGCCCTCGCTGCACTTCGGCTGGGCGCTGATGCTCGCGCTCGGCGTGATCGCCGCCACCCGCACCCCGTCCCCGGGCGGGAAGGCCCCCTCCCGGTGGCGCCTGCTGTGGCTGCTGCACCCGTTGCTGACCCTGCTGGTGATAGTCGGCACGGCCAACCACTACTGGCTCGACGCGGTCGTGGCCGCCGTCCTGCTCGGGGCGGCCCTGCTGCTGATCCCCCGGCCGCGCGCGGGCGGCCCCGGCGCGGACCCGCGTACGGATTCGGGCACGGATGCAGGCACGGAGTCGGGCACGGACTCCGACGCGGACGCCGCCGCGGGAGGACTGCCGGACCGGCAGGGCGCCGCCGCCGCCGTGGGGGCCGGGCAATGAACGACACCGTCCTCGCCCTCGCGCTCTGCCTGGCCTCGGCCGTGGCCTACGCGGCCGGCGCCGTCGCCCAGGAGCGCCTCGCCCGCGCCGCCGTCGCGCGCAGCGCCAAGGCGCTGATGGGCTCCGGCGCCTGGTGGTGGTCGGCCGGGCTCAACGCGGCCGCCGCGCTCCTGCACGCGGCCGCCCTGCGGTACGGCCCCCTCACCCTGGTGCAGCCGCTCGGCGCGCTCACCCTGGTGGCCGCCGTCCCGCTGGGCGCGCGGCGGTCCGGACGCCGGGTGGCGGCCACCGAATGGCGGGGCACCCTGGCCACCGTCGCCGGGCTCGGCCTGCTCCTCCTCCCGGCCTCCGGGCCGGCCCCCGACGACACCCTCACCCTGGCCGAGGCGCTGGCCGTCTCCGGGGCGACGGCCGCCGTGATCCTGGTGCTGACCGCGTCCAAGGACCCGCGCTCGGGGCTGCGGCACGCGACGGCGTCCGGGCTGGCCTCCGCGGCGGCCTCCGCCCTGACCCAGACCGTGGCCGTGGCGGGCGGCCGCGGCGGGGCCCTGCTCAGCTTCCGGGTCGTCGCGGTGGCCCTGCTGGTCGTGTTCTTCGCCGTCGGCGGGATGCTCCTGTCGCAGCGGGCCTACCGCGGCGGCCTCGGCGCCCCGCTCGCCGTGGTGAACCTGGCCAACCCGCTCGCGGCGGCCGCCATCGGCATGGTCCTGCTCGGCGAACGCCTCCAGGGCGGAGCGCCGGGGATGCTGCTGGCCGCGGCCGGGGCCCTGCTGGCGGCCCGCGGAGTGGTCCTGCTGACCCGGACGCCGTCCGCCGGGGCGACGCCCCCGCGGGCGGTGCCCACCGCGGCTCCGGTCGCGGCCGAGCCCGCCGTGCCGGCCGGCCGCGTGGCGGTCTGAGCCGGAGAGAACCGTTTCGGCCACGGCCGCGTCCTCCCTGGTGAACGTCCGGACGCAGACATCGTCCGGACGCGACGGAACGACAACCGAGCGACAACCGAACGACTGAACGACTGAACGACTGAACCACCGAAGCGGAGTGACTGGGCATGGGGATCGTCAGCTGGATCATCCTGGGACTGCTGGCCGGCGGCATCGCCAAGGTCCTGTTGCCCGGCCGGGACCCCGGCGGTCTGATCGGCACCACCCTCATCGGCGTCGCCGGCGCCTTCATCGGCGGCTGGCTCTCGGCGAAGGTCCTGGACAAGCCGATCCAGACGGAGTTCTTCGACCTGGCCACCTGGGGCTCCGCCATCGCGGGCTCGCTGGTCCTGCTCATCGGCTACCGCATCCTGTTCGGCAACTCCCGGGACTGACCCGGCTCCGCGCGCCGGCACCGGATACCCGCGCCCGCCCTCGCGCCCGCGCCACGACCCGTCAGGTTCCGGCCGATCGGCACCGCTCGCCGGACCGAAGGAAGGCCCCACTACCCTGGCCGGACCACGCGATGTACGGGAACGAGCAGCGAGGAAACCGGTACTGACATGAGCGTCACCCCCGTCCCCACGGCCGACCTGTACGACGAGTACGGCGAATCCCTCGGCATCTGCACCACCGCGTTCCGCCGGTTCGGCGGCCGCCGCCTGTTCGCCGGTCCCGTACGGACCGTCCGCTGCCACGAGGACAACGCCCTGCTGCGCACCCTCGTGCACACGCCGGGCGAGGGCGCCGTGCTCGTCGTGGACGGCGGCGGCTCGCCCCGGACCGCCCTGGTCGGCGACCTCCTCGCCGGCGCGGCCGAGAGCAACGGCTGGGCCGGCCTGATCATCAACGGCTCGGTCCGCGACAGCGTCGCCCTCGGCGGCCTCGACCTCGGCATCAAGGCGCTGGGCACGGTCCCGCGCAAGAGCGGCAAGACCGGCGAGGGCGCGGTGGACGAGCCCGTCACCATCGGCGAGATCACCTTCCGCCCCGGGGACACGGTCCACGCGGACGACGACGGCGTGGTCGTCCTGCGCGGCTGACGGCGAGAACAGGCCAGGGTCCGCGCACCGGCCCTGGCACGGCCGGGCCGGCCCGCGTATCACTGCGGATCCATGAGACGACACAGGATCACGGGCCTGCTCGGCGCGATCGCGCTGGCCGCCGGCACCCTGGCCGCCGCGGGACCCGCGCACGGCCTCACCCCGGCTGACCCGCCGTCCGTGCACGGCGTGACGCCGGCCGACCCGCCGCCCGCCGAGTTCGGCACCGACTGGCACGACCCCCGCACCCCCGCCCCGCCCGTCACCCGGCCCGCGACCCGGTCCTGCGAGGTAACCCTCGCCGAGGCGCAGTTCCGCGACTTCACCCCGTACCAGGGCAGTTACGCGCCGCCCGCGGCCTGCGGCACCGGCCCCTGGGCGAAGGTGGTCCTGCGCCTGGACGGCAAGGTCAAGGGCCGCCAGTACGACCGGCTCGGCCACCTCTCCCTCGGCGGCGTCGAGATCCTGCGGACCTCCACCCCCCAGCCCTCGCCCGACGGGATCACCTGGTCCGTGGAGAAGGACGTCACCCGCTACCGCGACACCCTCGCCCGCCCGCAGCCCGTCGAGATGCTCATCGGCAACGTCGTCAACGACACCTACACGGGCGTCATCGACGTCAAGGTGACCCTGACCTTCTACGCCGCCGGGGGCGGCGCCGCGGCCCCCGACACCCCCGACCGCGTCCTGCCCCTCACCTCCCCGTCGGTCACCACCCCGCGCAACACCGAGCGGCTGCTGGCCGAGGTGTACGCCACCGGCTCCGGCGGCGGCTGCGAGGAGTACTGGTACATGACCACCCCGGACGCCGCCCCGTACTCCTGCAAGGCCGCCGACGGACCCCACCGGGAGGTCCGCGTTTCCGTCGACGGGCAGCTCGCCGGCATCGCCGCGCCCTTCCCGACCGTCTGGACCGGCGGCTGGTCCAACCCCTTCCTCTGGTACGTCACCCCCGGCCCGCGCGCCTTCGACGTCCGGCCGATCCGCTACGACCTCACCCCCTACGCCGCCCTCCTCAACGACGGCCGCCCGCACCGGATCGAGGTGTCCGTCGCGGGGGTGCCGGCCGGCCAGAGCGGCTGGAGCACCCCCACCAACCTGCTGCTGTGGCAGGACGAGGACCGACGGGTCGTCACCGGCGCCCTGACCCGGCACGAGCAGAGCGATCCGGCGGGCCACTCCCGCTGGACGCCGGCCGCACCCGGCGGACAACACCGCCTGGACACCGAGGGCGGCCACCGGCTGACCGTCGCCGGGTACCTGAACACCTCCCACGGCCGGGTGGCCACCACCGTCACCCGCACCGTGCACAGCACCTCCGTCCACCGCTGGACCGAGGGCGAGAACCTCGACGCCCTCGACGCCACCTGGACCGACGAGGAGAGCGTCACGCACGGGCCGGCCACCACCCGGACCGCCCGCACCTACACGATGAACGGCGAGACCACCCTCGGCGCCGGTGACCGGCTGCGCACCGTCCTCGCGCTCGGCGACCGCGCGGACACCGTCACCCTGCGCGGCGGCCGGCCGGTGGACTCGTCCCGGCTCGACGACCAGTACACGGGTGACGCCACCTACACGGCGAACGTCCCGCGCGACCAGCGGCACGCGGTCGCCACCACCACCGCACGCCACCGCCTATACGGGGCAGGAGCGCCCGGAGGTTGTTACGACCGTACGGTCGGCACCGTCCAGGGCACGGTGACGGTGGACCGCCTCCGCTGCTGACACGGCGGGCGCCTACGATGACCGGCCATGGATACGAGTGATGCCGGCAGACAGCTGATCGACGGGCGCTTCGAACTGGTCGCGCCCCTGGGCAGCGGCGGCATGGGTACGGTGTGGCGGGCCCGCGACATCGCCCTGCACCGCGAGGTCGCACTCAAGGAGGTGCGCCCGCCGGACCCGGCGACCGCCGCCGCCCAGCCCGGCCTCACCGACCAGCTGCGCGAACGGGCCGTCCGCGAGGCCCGCGCCCTCGCCCGGCTCGCCCACCCCCACGTGGTGACGATCCACCACATCGTCGAACCGGCGGCCGGCGCGGACGGACACCCGTGGATCGTCATGGAGCTGGTCCAGGGCGGCTCCCTGCACGACCGTCTGGTCGCCGGCCCAATGCCGCCCGAAGACGTGCTCCGGCTCGGCCTCGACGTCCTGTCCGCGCTGCGCGCCGCACACGCCGAGGGGGTACTCCACCGCGACGTGAAGCCGGCCAACGTGCTGCTGCGCCCGAACGGGTCGGCGGTGCTCACCGACTTCGGCATCGCGGCGCTGCACGGATCGACCGCGCTCACCTCGACCGGGGTGCTGATCGGCTCGCCCGAGTACATCGCGCCCGAACGCGTCCGCGGGGAGGAGGGGCTGGCCGCCTCCGACCTGTGGTCGCTGGGCATGCTGCTGTACGTGGCCTCGGAAGGGGTCCACCCGCTGCGCCGGGCCACCAGCCTGGCCACCGTCGTCGCCGTGCTCGACGAGCCGATCCCGGCGCCCGTACGCTCCGGCCCGCTGGGGCCCGTACTGGAACGGCTGCTCGTACGGGACCCGGCCGCGCGACCCGACGGAGCGCAGCTGGAAGACCTGCTCCGGGACGCGAGCACCGCTCTCGGGGCCGGCTCCGGTACGGGCGGCGGTGCCGCCGTGTCCGTGGCCACCCCTGTCACCCCCGCTGCCCCGGCCGGCCCGGGTCCGTACGGGCAGTACAACCCCTACGGCGGCTCGTACGGGCCGCCCACCGCGCCGCCCACCCCGCCGCCGTTCGGCAGCCCGGCCGGCTCCCCCTACGCGGCCACCACCGCGACGATCCCCGCCACGCCGCCCGCCCCGCGCCGGCGCCCGGTCCTGCTCGGCGCCGCGCTCGCGGCGGTGCTGGTGGCCGCGGTCGTCGGCGCGGTCCGGTGGCTGCCCGACGGGGGCGCGGGCAACGACGACGCGAAGAGCCCGGAGACCCGCACCAGTACCGCCGCCGCCCCGTCCGGCCCCACCACCCCCGGCGCTTCGACCCCCGCGCCGAAGGCGAGCACGGCCAAGACCGGGACGGCCACCAAGGGCAGCATGCTCACCCCGGAGAACATCCGGACGGCCCTCGAAGCGCTCAAGCAGCAGACGGGCACCACGACCTTCGTGGACCTGAAGGTCTACGACGGCTACGTGCTCGCCTCCATCCCCACGGCCCCCGGCGCCGAGACCGTCGACGCCTGGCAGTACCGCGACGGCGCCGCCAAGCGTACCGGCCCGGACGGCACCGTCGACGAGGAAGAGCCGCTGATCGACATGGCCACGGTCAACTGGGACGCGCTGCCCGCCCTGCTGGAGCAGTCCAAGAAGGACCTGAACGTCCCGAACCCGACCTCGCGCTACGTCATCGTCGAACCCTGGATGATGGACCAGGTCCCGTGCATGCGGCCCTACCTCAGCGACGAGTACGGCCGCGGCGGCTACGTCCTCGCCGGAATCGACGGCAAGGTCAAGAAGGTCGTCGCCTCCTGAGATCGTGTACCGGTACAGACGTGCGGTCGCGGACGCGGCCGCACGTACGGTCCGACACGTCAAGGAGTTCGACGTCCATGCCCAGCTGGCGCACCACCCTCACGGCGGCCGGGATATCCGGCCCCCGGCTGCGGGACGACTACACGCACGCCGCCCGCCGGGTGCTCCGCCGGGAACCGGCCCCGTACCTCGCGCTCCGGCTGCTCGCCGCGCCGCCGCTGGTGCCGTACCTGGCCGCGGGACTCGCCTTCATGAACCTGGTCGACGACGTGGCCGAGACCGGCACCCCGCAGCAGCGGGCCGGGGGACTCTCGGCGCTGGCCGGGCGGACCGAGGCGGCCCTGGCATCGGGGGACAGCCCGGACCCCGTGCTGCGCGCCTACGCCCACGCGGTGGACTCCCGCGCCCTCCCCGCGCACTGGGTCTCCCGCTTCCTGGAGGGCGCCGCCACCGCCGAGGCCGCCTTCGACGGCTTCGCCGCCGAGGAGGACTTCCAGGACTATCTCGACGCCTACGCGTGGCCCGGCGTCCTGGTCTTCACCGGGCTCCAGTACCGGGGCGGCCCCGATCCCGAACAGGCCGCCGGCTGGCGGCGGTTCGTCGACGCCGCCCAGCGCGTGGACTTCCTCGCCGACCTCTGCGGGGACCTCGCGGACGGCCGGCTCTGCATCCCGCGCGAGCGCCTCGCGGAGCACTCCGTGACGCGCGCCGACCTCGAACAGGCCCGTGACACCCCGGGCGTGCGCGCCCTCCTCGCCGACGAGAGCCGACGTGCGCGCACGGCCCTCGACGCCACCCACGGCGTCCTTGACCTCGCCGAACCCGGACTGCGTCCCGTGATCGCGACGATGAGGGAGCTCATGGAGCACCAGCTGACCCGCGTGGAGCGGGCGGGCGTGGGCGCCCTGCGCCGGGACGTCGGCTACGGCTTGGCGGCGCCCCTGCGGATCCTCGTCCGCGCCGCCCGTCGGTCCGCGCCGTCCGTCACCGAGGCGGGGTCTAGTAGGGCCCGTTGACGTTGTCGATCGAGCCGTAGCGGGCTGCCGCGTAGTTGCAGGCGGCGGTGATGTTGGCGACCGGGTCGTAGGAGTTCTGCGAGGTGCCGGGCACGTGGTAGGCCCGGAAGGTCGGGTCGATGACCTGGAGCAGACCCTTGGACGGGATCCCGTTCTGGGCGTTGATGTCCCAGTTGTTGATCGCCATCGGATTGCCGGAGGACTCCCGCATCACATTGCGGTGAATTCCGTTGTAGCTGCCGGGAATTCCGTGCTTGGCCATGACGGCGAGGGACTCGCGGATCCACCCGTCGAGGTTGTTCGGGTACGCGGTGGCGGGCTTGGCGGCAGGTTTGGCGGCGGGCTTGGCGGCCGCCGCGAGGGCGGGCCGGGCGGCGGACCGGCTCGCACGGGCGGTCTCCGCCTCGGTGCCGAGCTGCAGTTTGATGCCGGGCCGGATGATTGACGGGTTGTCGCCGATGACGCTCCGGTTCGCCGCGTAGAGCTGCTGCCAGCCGCCGCTTACGGAATGGTCCGCGGCGATCTCCGAAAGGGTGTCGCCGGCGACCACGGAATAGGTCTTGGCGGCCGCCGTCGCCACGTTCGCTGCGGTGGTGGCGGTCGCGGCGGTCGTGGTCGTGGTCGCGGTCGTCGGCACCGCACCTGCGGTCGTCGCGCTGATCAGCGGCAGAGTGAGGGCCGCTCCACCGGTGCCGGCCAGGGCCAGCTTGCGGGTGATGGGGTGGTGCTTCGGCCGACGGTGCTTACCCTTTGCAGGCATGGCGGAATTCCTCGCGTGGGGGGACGGGAGAGCCCGGGCGGCGGCCTATTAGGCGAGCGGACCACCTGGAGTGAGGTGAAGGTAAGTGAGCTCTGAGGGCGGGAACAAGCCCCGAATTCCACCGATAGATCGACATCCCGCCATCGACCCGTTAAATGACCATGAAGGCCCCTCGCCGAAATAGCCGATTCCCTTTCCGGGAAAAGGGAATCGGCCGGTCTGTGGAAATGATGTTGGCCTCTCCCGCGTGACTCACATCACGGGTCGGAACCCCTTTGCTCAATACGGGCAAGTTCGGTCTCCATGCGCCTCATTCGGGCTACGGGAGCTTAGGTGGCGAATCGCCCATAGCGGACTCTTTCCGGCATCCGCCGCCTACTGTGGCGGGCCGTCGGGAAGCTCGCCCAGCCGTTCCAGGGTGGCCGCCATCGCGGCCTCCGAGGCCGGCAGCAGCGGGAGCCGTACGCCGGGGCTCGGAATGCGGCCCTGCGCGTGCAGTACGGCCTTGACGACCGCCGGATTGGGCTCCGCGAAGGCCGCCGCCGACATCCGGGCCAGCGCGTGCCCCAGCGGCCGGGCCCGGGCCACGTCACCGGCCCGCCAGGCCGCCGCGAGCTCCACGAACCGCTCCGTCGCCAGGTGTGCCGAGGCGAGGATCCCGCCGGCCGCACCCAGCGCCAGCAGCGGCGACAGGTACGCGTCGTCACCCGCCAGCACCTCGAACCCGGCCGGCAGGTCCCCGAGCAGCGCCACCGCGTCCTGGTCGATGCCGCCGCCCGCGTACTTCATCCCGGCGACCCCGGAGAGGGATCCGAGGGCCCGCAGCGCGGCCGCATCCAGCGGCTGCCCGGTGCGGTACGGGATGTGATAGACGATCAGCGGTACGGGGCTCACCTCCGCCAGCCGCGCGAAGTGGGCCAGCACCCCCGGCGCCGAGGGCCGTACGAACGCGGGCACGGTCACCAGCGCCGCCCGCGCCTGTGGCCACCGCGCCAGCCGGGCCAGGGAGGCCTCGGCGGCCCGGGTGCCGCTCGCCCCGGCGCCGACCGTGAGCAGCGCACCCCGCTCCCGGCAGACCTCGGCGCACACGCCGGTGACGAGGTCGCGCTCGGCCTCGTCGAGGCAGGCCGCCTCCGCGGTGGTGCCGAGGGCGACGATCCCGGTGGCGCCCGCGTCGAGCACCTCGTGGGCGAGTGCCTGCAGGGCCCCGACGGCCACGTCCCCGGCGGGGGTGAAGGGGGTGACGAGCGGTACGTGGATCCCGTGGAGCGAAGGCTCTTCCGACCTGTGCCGAGCGATGTCCTGCGTGTCCTGTGCCGTGTCCAGTGCCGTGTCCGGTGCCGTGTCCTGTGCCATGCCGAAGAGCCTCACCCGCCCGGAGCGTCAAATCCAGTTCGCGTTCCTTACCAGACCCGTAAGCTGAGCCGATGCTCGACGTACGACGCCTGCGCCTGCTGCGCGAACTCGCCCGCCGCGGCACCATCGCCGCCGTGGCCGAGGCCCTCGCGTTCAGCCCTTCGGCGGTCTCCCAGCAGCTCGGCGTGCTGGAACGGGAGGCCGGCCTGCCCCTGCTGGAGCGCACCGGCCGCCGGGTACGGCTCACCCCGGCCGGGGAGAACCTGGTCCGGCACGCCGAGGCCGTCCTCGAACGGCTGGAGCAGGCCGAAGCCGACCTCGCCGAGGCGCGCGGCGGCCTGGCGGGAGCCCTGCGGATCGGCGCCTTCCCCACCGCCACCCGGGCCATCGTCCCGGCCGCGCTCGCCGCCCTCGCCCGGCGCCACCCCGCCCTGGAGCCGATGGTCTCCGAGACCGATCCGGCGGCGGTGGCGCACGCCCTGCGGGCCGGCGACCTGGACGTGGCCCTGGTCCACGAGTACGACTTCGTCCCCGCCCCGCGGGAGCCGGGGCTCGCCACCGAGCCGCTCTTCGCCGAGGCGATGTACCTGGCCGCGCCCGCGGGCGAGACCCCAGGGCCGTCCGAGGGGCCCGACCCGGGCGCGGCCCTGCGCGCGCACGCGCGGGCGCCCTGGATCACCGCCACGCCCGGCACCCTCTGCCACGCCATGACCGTACGGGCCTGCGAGGCCGCCGGTTTCACGCCGAGGGTCCGCCACCAGGTCGACGAGTTCGCCACCGTGCTCGCGCTGGTGGCGGCCGGCCAGGGCGTGGCCCTCGTACCGCAGCTCGGGGTCACCGGCCCCTCGGACCCGGCCGTGCGCCTCACCCGGCTGTCCGTGCGCCGCCGTACCGGCCTCGCCTTCCGCAGCGGGGCGGGTGCCCATCCCGCCGTGGCCGCCTTCGGCGCGGCGCTCCGGGCCGCCGTACCACCGGATCTGGTCGGGTCGCGCGCCGAAACGTGACACAACTCCCGTACCGCGTGCCGTCCGTGTACGTTCGTTGATCCAGACGGATTCGATCAGAGCGGGGTACGACGTGACGCATCGCGTACGAGGGGTCATCGCCCGGAGCAAGGGCGCACCGGTGGAGACGACGACGATCCTCGTGCCCGACCCGGGACCCGGCGAGGCGCTCGTCAGGGTCCAGGCCTGCGGGGTCTGCCACACCGACCTGCACTACCGCGAGGGCGGGATCAACGACGAGTTCCCCTTCCTGCTCGGTCACGAGGCCGCCGGGATCGTCGAATCCGTCGGCCCGGACGTCACCTCCGTGGCCCCCGGCGACTTCGTCGTCCTCAACTGGCGCGCGGTGTGCGGCACCTGTCGTGCCTGCAAGCGCGGGCGGCCCTGGTACTGCTTCGCCACCCACAACGCCACGCAGCGCATGACCCTGGAGGACGGCACCCCGCTCTCCCCGGCCCTCGGGATCGGCGCCTTCGCCGAGAAGACCCTCGTGGCGGCCGGCCAGTGCACCAAGGTGGACCCGGCCGCTGCCCCCGCCGCCGCCGGACTCCTCGGCTGCGGGGTGATGGCCGGCCTCGGCGCCGCCCTGAACACCGGCAACGTCGGCCGGGGCGACTCCGTCGCCGTCATCGGCTGCGGGGGAGTGGGCAACGCGGCGGTGGCCGGAGCCCGGCTGGCGGGCGCCTCGAAGATCATCGCGGTGGACCTGGACGACCGGAAGCTGGAGTGGGCGCGCGGCCTGGGCGCCACCCACACCGTCAACGGCCGCACGGAGGACGTGGTCAAGGCCGTCCAGGCCCTGACCGAGGGCAACGGCGCGGACGTGGTCATCGACGCGGTGGGCCGCCCCGAGACCTACCGGCAGGCCTTCTACGCGCGCGACCTCGCCGGGACGGTGGTCCTGGTGGGCGTGCCGACCCCGGAGATGAAGCTCGAACTCCCGCTCCTCGACGTCTTCGGCCGCGGCGGTGCCCTCAAGTCGTCCTGGTACGGGGACTGTCTGCCCGAGCGCGACTTCCCGCTGCTCATCGACCTCTACCTGCAGGGCCGGCTCGACCTGGACGCATTCGTCTCCGAGACCATCCCGCTGGACGGGGTCGAGGACGCCTTCGCCCGGATGGAACGCGGCGAGGTGCTCCGCTCGGTCGTCGAATTCTGACCCCGAGTCCGCCCGCCCGCCGGCCGGGCCGCGGACCCCACCGGGCCGAACGCCCCACCGGGCCGCGGACCCCACCGGGCCGAACGCCCCACCGGGCCGCGGACCCCACCGGGCCGAACGCCCCACCGGGCCGAGGTCCACGGCGCCCGGCCCGGCCGGCAGGGCACCCCATAGACTCGGCCGACCGCCACCACCGCGCCCCGCCGCCACCCGGCCGGGGCGCGCCGTTCCGCACTCGTACCCCAGGGGGCCGCCCGTGACCATCGCCCACAGCTACCGCCAGCCCGGCACGGTTCTCAGCGACCACCGGTTCACCGTTCCCCTGGACCACGCCCGCCCGGACGGGGAGCGGATCGAGCTGTACGCCCGTGAGGTGGTCGCCACCGGCAAGGACCCCGAGACGCTGCCGTGGCTGCTGTACCTGGAGGGCGGTCCGGGCTTCGGCGCCCGCCGTTTCGTCGGCCGGCAGGCCTGGCTGGCGCGGGCCCTCACCGAGTACCGGGTGCTCCTGCTCGACCAGCGCGGAACCGGCCGCTCCACCCCGCTGAACCGGCAGACCCTGCCCCTGCGCGGAACACCCGCCCAGCAGGCGGAGTTCCTCTCCCACTTCCGCTCCGACTCGATCGTGCGCGATGCCGAGGCCATCCGCCCCGGCCTGACGGGCGGCGCGCCCTGGACCGTGCTGGGCCAGAGCTTCGGCGGGTTCTGCGCGACCCACTACCTCTCCACCGCGCCCGAAGGGCTCAGCGCCGCCCTGATCACCGGCGGCCTGCCCTCCCTCACGGCCACCGCCGACGAGGTGTACGAGGCCGCGTTCCCCCGCATCGAGCGCAAGAACCTCGCCCACTACGCCCGTTACCCGATGGACGTCGAGCGCGCCCGCCGGATCGCCGCCCACCTCGCGGACCGGCCGGCCGAACTCCCCGGCGGCCACCGCCTCACCGTCGAGGCCTTCCAGTCCCTCGGCATCCTCCTCGGCGGCGGCGACGGCAGCCACCAGCTCCACTACCTGCTGGAGGACGCCTTCGTGCCGACCCCGGCCGGCCCGGCCCTCTCCGACGCCTTCCTGGAGGGCGCCCGCGCCCTGCTCTCCTTCGCCGGCCACCCCCTCTACGCGCTGGTCCACGAGGCGATCTACGCCCAGGACCCGGCCACGCCCACCGCCTGGGCCGCCGAACGGGTCAGGGCCGGACACCCCCGGTTCGACGCGGCGAAGGCCCTCGCGGGCGACGAGCCACTGCTCTTCACCGGCGAGACCATCCACCCCTGGCACTTCACCACCGACCCGTCCCTCGTCCCGCTCCGCGAGACCGCCGAGCTGCTGGCCGCCCGTACCGGCTGGCAGCCGCTCTACGACCCGGCGCGCCTGGCGGCCAACGAGGTGCCGGTGGCGGCCGCCGTCTACCACGACGACATGTACGTCGACACCGCCGACTCCCTGGCCACGGCCCGCGCCGTACGCGGCCTGCGCACCTGGGTGACGGACGAGTTCGAGCACGACGGCGTCCGCGCGAGCGGCACCCGGGTCCTGGACCGACTGCTCTCCCTCGTGCGCGACGACGCCTGAGTCAGCCCGGCTCCACGAACGCGCGCGTCAGGTGCGCGGTGGCCAGCAGGGCGCCGCGCTCCCGGGCCCGCGCCAGCAGGGCCTCGCGCGAGTCGCGGGCGGTATCCCGATCGCGCTCGTGGGAGTACGGGACCGCCGGGTCGCCCAGCTGTACCGCGTGCACCAGTACGTCCCCGGTGACCACCACGTCCCGGGCGCCGGAGCCCTGATCCACCAGCACCGACTGGTGCCCGGGGGTGTGCCCGGGCGTCGGGAGCAGGGTGATGCCGGGGGCCAACCGGTGTGTCCCGTCCACCTCGTGCAGCCGGCCGCTCGCCCGCAGGGGCGCCACCGTCCAGTCCCACACCGGATCCGCCCGGTCCAGCGCGGCCACCTCGGCGCGCTGGACGACGTACCGGGCATCCGGGAAGAACGGCTCGCCGTCGTCCCCCGACGACCAGCCCGCGTGGTCCTCGTGCAGGTGGGTCAGGACCACCGCCTCCACGTCGGCCGGGGCGATACCGGCCGCCGCGAGGGCCTCCGGCAGCTGCCCCGGCACCGGCGCCCACGCGGCGGCAGGGGACCGGGCCGGCCCGACCCCGGCGTCCACCAGCACCCAGCGGCCGCCGGGCCGGGCGATCGCGAAGCAGCGGAAGTCCAGCCTCCATGCCCCGTCCGGTCCGGTCGCGCCCGGATCCAGCAGTGCGGCCCGGGCCCACGCGGCCTCGTCCGCCCCGGGGAAGGCGGTGCGGGCCGGCTCGAAGAAGATTCCCGTGGCGTCGAGCAGCGCCACCACCTGTCCATGACGGTCCATGCACCTATGGTGCGAGACATGACCGAACAACCTGATCAGCAGACCGCCTTGCAGCCCATGCCCACCGACTGGCAGCGTGCTCTCGCCGTGGTGGCCCATCCCGATGACCTGGAGTACGGGTGCGCGGCGGCCGTCGCGGACTGGACGGACGGGGGCCGGGAAGTCGTCTACGTCCTCGCCACGCGCGGCGAGGCGGGCATCGACAGCATCGCCCCCGCCGACTGCGCTCCGCTGCGCGAGGCGGAGCAGCGGGCCAGTGCCGCGGTCGTCGGCGTGTCCGAGGTGGAGTTCCTGGACTACCGCGACGGCGTCGTCGAGTACGGCCTCGATCTGCGCCGGGACATCGCCGCGGCCATCCGGCGGCACCGGCCCGAGCTGATCGTCACCCTCAACCACCGTGACACGTGGGGCGGCGCGCGGGGCGGCGGCTTCTGGAACACCCCCGACCACAAGGCCGTCGGCCGGGCCGTCCTGGACGCGGCCGGGGACGCCGGGAACCGCTGGATCTTCCCCGAGCTCATCGAGCAGGGCCTGGAGCCGTGGAACGGCGTGCGCTGGGTCGCGGTGGCGGGATCCACCACCCCGACGCACGCGGCCGACGCCGGCCCCGGGCTGGAGCGGTCGGTGAAGTCCCTGCTGGAGCACAAGGCGTACATCGAGGTGCTCACCGACCAGGACCCGGAGGAGTACGTCCGTACCTTCCTCACCGGGAACGCCCAGCAGGCGGCGGCCCGTTTCGGCGGCCGTCCGGCCGTGCCCTTCGAGGTCTTCCCCCGCTGACCCGCCGCCCCTAGTCTGACGGCTCGTCAGTTCGTCTGTCGTCAGCCATCGGGCCGGGGGTGCGGGACACGGTGATCGACACCATCTCCACGGAGATCGCGGAGGGTGAGGAGCGGATCCGGCTGGAGGTCGCGGACGGCCTCGCGGTCCTCACCCTGTGCCGCCCGGACAAGCTCAACGGCTGGAGCTGGGAGTCCACCCGCCAGCTCGGGCTGCTCGCGGACCGGATCCGCTTCGACGCGTCCGTCCGGGCGGTGCTGCTGCGGGCCGAGGGCCGGGCCTTCTGCGCGGGCATCGACGTGACCGCGCCCGGCGGTGCCATCACGGGCGGATCCGCCGCCGAGCGCACCCGGAACTACTACGAGGGCATCCGCTGGGTGCACGAGCGCTTCGCGGTCCTCGCGCGGCTTCCGCAGCCGGTGGTGGCCGCCGTCCAGGGCTACTGCCTCGGCTTCGGCTTCGAACTGGCCTTGATGGCCGACATCCGGGTGGCGGCCGAGGACGCCGTCTTCGCCCTGCCCGAAGCCGGGTTGGGCGTGGCGGTGGACGCGGGCGGCGACCTCCGCATCGCCCGCGAGGCGGGCGCGGGCTGGGCCAAGTACCTGGCCCTGACCGGCCGCCGGATCGACGCGGCGACGGCGCACCGCCTGAACCTGGTCCAAGTGCTCGTCCCCGGCGAGGAACTGGAGCCGGCCTCCCGCGCCCTTGCAGCGGAGATCGCCGCGAACGCGCCCCTCGCCGTCCAGGGCATCAAGCGCGCGGTCGACGCGTACGCCGACGCCGCCCTGCCCGCGGCCCTCGACCGGGTGGCGATGACCGCGGCCCTCACCCTCACCTCGGACGACTGCCGCGAGGGCTACGGGGCCAAGGCGGCCCGCCGCCCCCCGCGCTTCAGCGGAGGCTGAGCACCGGCCGGGTCACTCGTCGGCGCCGGGCATCCGCAGCCCGCGCGCCGCGAGGGCGCCCGGTATGCCGGACGGGTGGTCGCTCAGGGCCTCGTCCTCCACGGCCATGAGCACGGTGGCCGGCGTCACGGTGCGCAGCGGGCTGAGCGCGTCGGCGAGATGGGACTTCAGGTCGGGGTGGCCGTACCCGTACCCCTCGTCCACGCTCTCCGCGTAGTCGGCGCTCTGCGCGGGCGTCGCCGAGAAGGCGTCCGCGTCGAACCCCAGCCGCACCGTCCCGCCGGGTATGAGGGCGAACTCCTGCCCCTCGCGCTCGATGCGTCCTGCGGCGGCCGGGTCGAGCGAACGCCAGCGGCCAAGGGTCAGATCGGCGAGAGACATGATCCGATCCTCGCACCGGTCACTGACAACCGGCGTCGCTCAGGGGGCGAACGGGCCGCGCCCCAGCTGCTCCCGCACCGGGACGACCGCCGGATTGACCACCGAGCGGCGCTGCCAGTTCGCGCCGTCGACCACGAGCGTGTGGCCGGTGACGAAGCGGGCGTAGGGCGAGGCCAGGAAGGTGGCGGCCCAGCCCAGTTCACGCGGGGCGCCGACCCGCAGCGCGGGCTGCCGGGCGTCCTTGGAGTCCGGCGCGGCCCGCTCCAGGCCGCCGCGGATGTCCTCGGTCATGTCGGCGTGCGGGAACAGCCCCGGCACCAGCCCGTTGATCTGGATGCCATACGGGCCCCACTCGACGGCGAGCGTCTCCACCAGGTTCTTCACCCCGGCCTTGGCGGCGGCGCTGTGGGCGAAGCCGGGCCCGCCCGTCCAGGCGTACGAGGCGCCGATGTTCACGATCGAACCGGGGGTGCCCGCGGCGAGGTGGCGGCGGCCGAACTCGCGGGTCACGAACCAGGTCCCGGTCAGGGTGATGTCGACCACCGCCCGCCAGGCGTTCGGCGACAGGTCCTCCGCGGGCGAGGGGAAGTTCGCGGCCGCGTTGTTGACCAGGACGCCCGGTGGGCCGAGCGTCGCCTCGGCCGCGTCGAACACCTCCGCGATCCGCTCGGGATCCCTGATGTCGCAGACCGCGGCCGTCACCCGGCCCGCGCCGGGTACGGCCGCCAGTTCCTCCTGCGCCGCCTTCAGCTGCTCGGGGCGCCGGCCGGCGATCACCAGATCGGCTCCGAGCCGCGCGAACTCGGTGGCGATGGCCTTGCCCAGCCCGGTGCCGCCGCCGGTCACGAGGACCACCTGCCCCGCGTACGTACCGGGGGGCAGGGCGGCGGCGCCGAGCGGCGGGGGCGCGGGCAGGCCGCGCGGGATCTCGTCCGTCATGGGGCATCGATAGCGCGCCGGCGGCTAGATCACCATGCCCCGGACAGGATCAGCCCTCCGGCGCGTACGCCTGCTTGCTCGCGCACGTCCAGATCACGGCGCTGCTCGCCCCGGTCTCCCGGTCACTGACGGTGCCGCCGACGCGGTCGTCGTCGGTGGCGGCGAAGGCGCGGGTGCGCGGCACGGCACCCGGGGCGCCCGTCGGGAAGGGAAGCGCCAGCGGAGCGCCCTTGCCGGGCCAGTAGACGGCCTGGAAGTAGCTGGGCCGGCTCTCCTCGAAGTCGGTGGCGGTGCCGACGGCCACGTTCGTGGTGGGGCTGCTGCCCGAGAACTCCAGGTCGTGGTAGCCGTTCAGCCGGCCCGGGTCGGCGGGCAGGGCGTCGTACGGCTTCTTCCAGACGGCCGGGGTCAGCTTCGGGTCGTTGCGGTAGTAGTAGTCCTCCAGGCCGACGACGCGGCCGCGGTCGTCGATGTCCCTGCCGACCGTGGAGTACGAGTAGTGGTAGCCGTTCCACACCTGGAGGCTGTAGGGCGGGTAGCCGCCACCGGCCGGCCAGACCACCGGGAAGGTCTTCGTGACCATGATGTCGTTCTCGGCGTCGAAGGAGGAGCCGGAGACCGTGCCGACGATGTCGCCGCGCTTGTTGATGCCGTTCAGCGAGACGACCTCGCTGCCGGCGATCGCGTCGGCCGGAACGGGCAGTTCGCGCACGACCTTCCCGTTCACCTGCTCCTTGGCGACGCCCCCGTCGGCGTACACGACCCGCCCCGACTCGTTGACGTCGACGTCGACGGCGCGCCCCTCCTCGACGGGCGCGGTGAGCGGCTCGGAGGTCGCGGAGCCCAGCTGGTGGGTGAAGGCGACCCTGGAGCGGTCCGAGTCGCGGGTGGCCGTCCCCACCATCAGTCCCTTGGCGCTGACGGCCTTGACGCTGCCCCGGTCGAAGCCGGCGGGCAGCGGAACGGCGTGGACCGTGTGCTCGGCGCCGGTCCAGTAGGCGGGCCGGTCGCCGCTGTCGCCGACCACGAGCCCGCCGGTGCCGAAGCCCGTCACGGTGCCCCCGCTCACCCCCGGCAGGGAGGGGAGCAGCTCGATGGCGGGGCTGCACGCGGCGGCGCCGGAGGTCGCGGCGGCCGGTCCGGCGGCGGTGATCAGCCCTGCGAGGACGGCGGCGGCCCCCGCCGCGGCCGTCACGCTTCTCATCCCGATTCTGTTCACGGTGCGAGTCCCCCCGATGGTGCGGGTCATATGCCCTGCGGCATCAGCCTGTTGATCGATGTCGATCACTGTTGATCTACGGGACACATGCTGCACGACAAACAGGCCCCCTGCCCACACCTTCGGAGGGGATGGGTTCACAGGAGGGCAAGCGACCGCTTAGTATGCGCGCGGAGCGTGATTCCTCGACGGCGGCTGGAGGCCCCGGATGCAGGCATGGCGAGTACATACCCCCGGTGAGCCCCGTGAGGCCATGCGCCTCGAAGAGGTTCCCGAGCCGGTACCCGGCGAGGGCGAGGTGAGGCTCAGAGTGCTCGCGGCGAACGTCAACTTCCCCGACGCGCTGCTCGTCCGCGGGCAGTACCAGATCCGGCCCCCGCTGCCCTTCACCCCCGGCGTCGAGATCTGCGGCGAGACCGAGGACGGCCGCCGCGTCATCGCCAACCCGAGCCTGCCGCACGGCGGTTTCGCCGAGTACGTCACCGCGCCCGCGCGCGCCCTGCTGCCGGCCCCGGACACCCTCGACGACGCCGAGGCGGCCGCCCTGCACATCGGCTACCAGACCGGCTGGTTCGGCCTGCACCGCCGCGCCCGCCTGCGGAGCGGCGAGACCCTCCTCGTGCACGCGGCCGCCGGCGGGGTCGGCAGCGCCGCCGTCCAGCTCGGCAAGGCCGCCGGCGCCACCGTCATCGGGGTGGTCGGAGGCAAGGCCAAGGCCCGCACCGCCGAGGAGCTCGGCTGCGACCTGGTGATCGACCGCACGGCGGAGGACCTCGTCGCCCGCGTCAAGGAGTTCACCGGCGGGCGCGGCGCCGACGTCGTCTACGACCCGGTCGGCGGCGACTCCTACACCGCCTCCGCCAAATGCGTGGCCTTCGAGGGCCGCATCGTCGTCGTCGGCTTCGCCAGTGGCGCCATCCCGGCCCCCGCCCTCAACCACGCACTGGTGAAGAACTACGCCATCCTCGGCCTGCACTGGGGGCTCTACGCCACCAAGGAGCCAGCCGCCATCCTCGCCTGCCACACCGAGCTCACCCGCCTCGCCGCCGAGGGCGCCGTGAAACCGCTGGTCAGCGAACGGGTCCCGCTCGCCGCGGCCGCCGACGCCGTACAGCGCCTCGCCGACGGGACCACCACCGGCCGGCTGGTCGTCGTACCGGCGCAGGACGGGGGCCCCCGATGACCGCCGCGGCCACCACCGCAGAGGACCTGCGCGCCCGGGTACGGGACCTGCTCGCGGCCCACCCGCCCGGGGACACCTCCCGCACCGACTTCCTGCGCGCCCGCTTCGACGCCGGACTCGCCTGGGTCCACTACCCGGTGGGGCTCGGCGGTCTCGGCGCACCCCGCACCCTCCAGGCCGTCGTCGACGCCGAGCTGGAAGCCGCCGGCGCCCCCGACAACGACCCGCGCCGGATCGGCATCGGCCTCGGCATGGCCGCGCCCACGATCCTCGCGTACGGCACGGACGAGCAGAAGAACCGCTTCCTGCGCCCCCTGTGGGTCGGTGACGAGGTCTGGTGCCAGCTCTTCAGCGAGCCCGGCGCCGGCTCCGACCTCGCCGCGCTCGGCACCCGCGCGGTCCGCGAGACGGGCTCCGGCGACTGGATCGTGGACGGCCAGAAGGTATGGACCTCCAGCGCCCACACCGCCCGCTGGGCCATCCTGATCGCCCGCACCGACCCCGGACTCCCCAAGCACCAGGGCATCACCTACTTCCTCTGCGACATGCACGCCCCCGGCGTCGAGGTCCGGCCGCTGCGCCAGATCACCGGCGAGGCCGAGTTCAACGAGGTCTTCCTCACCGGCGTCCGCATCCCCGACAGCCACCGCCTGGGCGCGGTGGGCGAGGGCTGGGCCGTCGCCCGCACCACCCTGATGAACGAGCGCGTCTCCATCGGCGGCATGCGCATCCCGCGCGAGGGCGGCATGATCGCAACCGTCGCCGCCGCCTGGCGCGAGCGCCCCGCACTGCGCACCCACGCCCTCCACCAGCGGCTGCTGGAACTGTGGGTCGAGGCCGAGGTCGCCCGCCTCACCGGTGAACGGCTGCGCCAGCAGCTCGCCGCCGGACAGCCCGGCCCCGAGGGATCGGGCATGAAGCTCACCTTCGCCCGGCTCAACCAGGAGATCAGCGGACTGGAGGTCGAACTCCTCGGCGAGGAGGGCCTCCTGTACGACGACTGGACCATGCGCCGGCCCGAGGGCGTCGACTTCACCGGCCGCGAGGCCGGCTACCGCTACCTGCGCGCCAAGGGCAACAGCATCGAGGGCGGCACCAGCGAAATCCTCCTCAACATCGTCGCCGAACGCGTCCTCGGCCTGCCCCCCGAGCCGCGCGACGACAAGGACATCGCGTGGAAGGACCTCTCCCGATGACGAAGCCGACAACGCAGCCGACGCCGACGACGCGGTCAACGCCGAGTACGCAGCCGACACCGGCCGCGCCGACCGACCTGCTCTACTCCGAGACCGAGGAGGAGCTCCGCTCCGCCGTACGGGCCCTCCTCGCCGACCGCTGCGACGCGAAGAGCGTCCTCTCCCGGGCCGAGACCGGCCGGCCGCACGACCCGGCGCTCTGGAACACGCTCGCCGTCGGGATCGGCGCCGCCGGGCTCCTCGTACCCGAGAAGCTCGGGGGACAGGGCGCGAGCCACCGCGAGGCGGCCGTGGTCCTGGAGGAGCTGGGCCGGGCCGTGGCACCCGTCCCGTACCTGACGAGCGCGGTGCTCGCCACGGAGATCCTGCTCGGCTGCGACACCGCGGAGGCCACCCCGCTGCTGCGGGAACTGGCCTCCGGACACACCGTGTGCGTACCGGCCGTGCCGCTGACCCTCGCCCCCGGGGCGCCCCTCCCGCCCGCGGTCAGGGACTCCGGCGGCGGGGCGCTGACCGGCACCGTCACCGCCGTCGCGGACGCGGTGGCCGCCGACGTCCTGCTGGTCCTCGCCGACACCGGGCTGTACGCCGTCCCGGCCGCCTCCGCCGAGCTGTCCCCGCAGGTCCCGCTGGACCTGACCCGCCCGCTCGCCACCGTCACCCTGCGGTCGGCCGCCGGCACCCGCCTCGCCGACCCCGCCACAGCCCGGGCCGCCGTGGCCGGAGCGCTGCTCTCGGGGGCCGGACTGCTCGCCTCCGAGCAGCTCGGGCTGGCGGAATGGTGCCTGACGGAGACCGCCGGGCACGTCCGCACCCGCCACCAGTTCAACCGGCCCGTCGGATCCTTCCAGGCCCTCAAGCACCGCCTCGCCCGGCTCTGGCTCGACGTGGCCTCCGCGCGCGCGGCGGCCCGGGCCGCGGCCGACGCCCTCGCCACCGGGGCTCCCGACGCACCGCTGACCGTCGCCGTCGCCCAGGCCTACTGCTCGGGCGTGGCCGTCCGCGCCGCCGAGGAGTGCGTACAGCTCCACGGCGGCATCGGCATGACCTGGGAGCATCCGGCCCACCTCTACCTCAAGCGGGCCAAGGCCGACTCCCTGGCCCTCGGCACGGCGGGCCACCACCGCGGCCTGGTCGCCGACTTCGCCGAACTCCCGGCGCCGTAGGCCTGCGCGCGCGGCCTACGGGAGCTGGGGCACGGGTACGGCAACGCCCGGTGACGAGTCCGCCGGCCGTTCCCGGTACGGTCGGAACGCGCTGCTCCGGGCCGGCGGACAGGGTCGTCGTGCGTTTGGCGATCCTGCCGCCGTGCTCGCCGCCGCGGTAGTGGACGGTCGTCTCCAGCACCCCGCCCCCCTCGGGGCCGACCAGCCGCTGTCCCGGCACGTCCGCGAGGACCTCGTACACGGCGGCCCGCTGGCGTGGTGCGAGGGGCGCGAACGGGAGCAGGCTCCTCATGCCGCCCAGGTGGTCCGCACCCGGAGCCTCCTCCGGCCCGGACCGGGGGTCCTCGGTAAAGAACCGGGAGAGGACCGCTGGACGCACGACTGGGTGCTGCTCGTCCTCATCGCCCCCGTGGCCGTCCTGACCATGGTCCACCTGCCCCGCCGGGAGCTCCCGCACGGGGCCGGGGCCCCGGCCACGGCCGACACGGCCGTCTCCGCCGGCCTCGTGTTCACCCTGCGCATGGCCGCGGTCTTCCGCGACCTCCGCCTGCCCCGCCTGCGGCGCGTCCCCGGGTGATCCCTACGCTCACCGCATGACGAAGACCATCACCGCGCTCGACGCGGCCGGACTCAGCGCCCACCGCGACGAACTCGCCGCGCTCCTCCTCGCGGTGGTCGACGGCGGCTCCTCCCTCGGTTTCCTCGCCGGCCTCGACCACGAGGGCGCCGCCGCCTGGTGGGACTCCCTGCTGCCCGCCGTCGAGGACGGATCCCTCGCCCTGTGGGTCTCCCGCACCGGCGACGACGGCCGCATCGACGGCACGGTCAGCTGGTACCGGGAGTCCAAGCCCAACGGCCGCCACCGCGCCGAGCTGCGCAAGCTCATGGTCCACCCGGCCGCCCGCGGCCGCGGCACCGCCCGCGCGCTGCTCGCCGAGGCCGAGAGCGCCGCCGCCCGCGCCGGGGTGGTGCTGCTCTTCCTGGACACCGAGACCGGCAGCGGCGCCGAGCGCGTCTACCGCTCCGCGGGCTGGACGGAGGTCGGCACCATCCCCGACTACGCCACCGATCCGGCCGGCCGTCTGCACCCCACCACCCTCTACTACAAGCGGCCCCGTAACACTCACGGGTGACCTCGCCCGCCGCGCGGCGTTAGACCCGTAGCCGCCGGCCACCGAGCGAGGGAGACCGTATGTCCGCTGCATCCGACGCCGCACCACCGACCCGCCGCGCGGTCCTCCGTACGGCCTTCACCGCGGCCGTGCTCGCCGGTACGGCCGCGGCCCTGGCGCCCGTCCTGCGCGCCCGGCGCCCCCGGCAGACCCTCACCCCCGCGCCGCTCGCGGAGGAGGAGACGTACCGAGGCCGGCACATCGCCGTCGACGTCGCCGGGGTCCGCATCGACGGCCGCCCGCTGCACGTCATGCGCCGGGCCGACGGCAGCTACCTCAGCGGGATCAACCACTTCCAGTCCTATGAGACGCCGATGGAACTGGCCCGGGCCGCCGTCGACGAACTCGGCACGGCGCAGCTGGCGTTCGCGGCCGCCCCGCACCACGGCTGACACACCCACGGGAACGGGAGACCCCCGCGTTGCACACCCGGCAGAACCAGAAGAACCTGACCAGTGCCCAGAAGAAGCGGTTCACGACGGCGGTGCTGGAGTTGAAACGCAACGGCACCTACGACACGTTCGTGCGCACGCACGACAAGTACTTCGTGCCCGACCGCGACCGCAAGCTGCGCGTCGGGCACATGTCACCCTCGTTCTTCCCCTGGCACCGGCTCTACCTGCTGGAGTTCGAGCGGAGGCTGCAGGAGATCGACGCGGGCGTGTCCATCCCGTACTGGGACTGGACCACCGACACCAGCCCGGTCTCCTCCCTCTGGGCCGACGACTTCCTCGGCGGCACCGGCCGGGCGAGCGACCGCAAGGTGATGACCGGCCCGTTCGCCTACGACAAGGGCAACTGGACGGTGACCGTGGGCATCACGGAGTCCGCCTTCCTCACCCGCAACCTCGGCCGGCCGCAGAACCCGATCAAGCTGCCCACCGCGGCCGAACTGCAATGGGCGATCGACGATCCGGTCTACGACAGCGCGCCGTGGGACTCCACCGCGGGCGCGGGCGGCTTCCGCAACAAACTGGAGGGCTGGGCAGCGCCCAAGAGCGAGCGCTGGCGCAACCACAACAAGGTCCACCAGTGGATCGGCGGCCACATGACGGGCGGCACGGCGCCCAACGACCCGGCCTTCTGGCTGCACCACGCCTTCGTGGACCTGATCTGGGACCGCTGGCAGCAGAAGCACCCCGCCGCCGGCTACCTGCCCGCCGCCCCCCTCGCCCGCGGCGACCTCCAGCAGGGCCGGGTGATCTCCCTCGACGAGCCGATGCCACCGTGGAACATCCCGCCGCGCGAGATCCTCGGCCACCGGACCCTGTACCGCTACGAGTGATATGCCCGGGGCGAGGCAAGGAGACGACACACACGGGAAGGGCCCCCGCCATCCGGCGGGGGCCCTTCCGTCGATCAGGCGATCAGTGGCCGTAGCCCTCGCCCTCGGTGTGGTGCTTGTCACCGTGGCCCGACGCGTTGACGCAGGTGTTGCCGAACGCGGGGTTCAGCAGACCGATCACGTTCACCGTGTTGCCGCAGACGTTGACCGGAACGTGCACCGGAACCTGGAGCAGGTTGCCCGACAGGACACCGGGGGAGCCGACCGCCGCACCGTGCGCTCCGGCATCGGCGACGGCCAGACCGGCACCGGCGACCACGGCGCTACCGGTGACAGCGGTGATGGCGAATGCCTTCGCGATACGCGACATCAAGATCTCCTCGTGAGATGTGGGGCGCCGCAGACTCTGCGGCATTTGACATGGCATACAACGCAGGGACGGCCGAGGGGTCACGGCCGGTAGGCCTACCCGGTGACGGGAAAACGCACCGAGGCGAAGTAGGGCCTCACCTGGCTGACGTCGCCGGGCCGCAGCGCCCCGACCACCGGGCCCGAGCAGCCCGGTTCCCGGTAGAGGGTCGCCGTGCCCCGGGTCCCGTTCGTGACCGCCCGGGCGCCGCCGCCCTCCGCCTCGACGCAGCCCTTCGGCGCGGAGAGCCCGTGGACCTGGTCGTCCTGGCCGACGTACTGGAACTCCGGACCGGCCGCGGCCAGGGCCGGGCCGCCGAGGAGCGTGGCGCCCGCGAGCAGCAGGACGGGCACCGTGGTGTGGTGGATACGCAGGAATCGCATGCCCGTCCAACCTGGGCGGGCCCGGGCACGGTCACGCCTTGTCACCCGTTGGACGGCTGTGCGACCGTGCGCCCAGCACCAGGGTTCAGGAGGACGGGATGAGCGCAGTGGGCGACGCCGGAGCCGGCGGCGGGAGCCGGCCGAGGGTCAGGACCGCGGCCGGTGTGGTCGAGGGCCGGACCGGGGCCGGCGGGACCGCCGTCTTCCGGGGCATCCCGTACGCCGCCCCGCCCGTCGGCCCCCTCCGCTTCGCGGCGCCCCGGCCCCCGGCCGCCTGGGACGGCGTGCGCGATGCCACGGCCTTCGGCCCCACCGCGCCCAAGGTGCCCTACCCGGACACGTTCGCGGCCCTGCTGCCCGACCCCGAGATCCCCGGGGACGACTGCCTGAGCGTGAACGTGTGGACCCCCGACCCCGCGCCCGGAGCCCGGCTGCCCGTCATGGTGTGGATCCACGGCGGGGCGCACACCCGCGGCTCCTCGGCCGTGCCCGTGTACGACGGCTCGGCCTTCGCCCGTGACGGCGTCGTCCTCGTCTCCTGCAACTTCCGGCTCGGCGTCCTCGGCTACGGCCTCTTCCCCGACGCTCCCGCCAACCGCGGCCTGCTCGACCAGATCGCCGCCCTGGAATGGGTCCGCGACAACATCGAGGCCTTCGGCGGGGACCCCGCCCGGGTCACCGTCTTCGGCGAATCCGCCGGAGCCATCAGCATCGGCGCCCTCCTGGCCGCCCCGCGCGCCACCGGGCTCTTCGCCCGGGCCGTCCTGCAGAGCGGAGCCCCCGAGGTCCTGCCGCGCGACAAGGTGCGCACCATGGTCCGGCGCATGGCCTCACTGCTCAAGGCGGACGCCACCGCCGAGGCCTTCACGGCCACCGCCCTGCCCACCCTGCTCGCCGCCCAGGCCGCCGTGCTGCGCCGCTCCAGCCCGCTCCTCGGCGGACCCGCCTTCGGCCTGGTCGCCGATCCCGGCACGGTCCCCGGCGACCCCCTCGACGCCCTGACCGGCTCCACCGTCTCCGCCGACGTGCCCCTGCTCCTCGGATGGACCAGCGACGAGTACCGGCTCTGGCTCGCCCCCACCGGCGGGATGCGGCTGCTGGACCGGCTGGGCCCGCTCGCCGTGTCGCTGGCCCGCGCCCGCTCCGGCAAGGAGCGGGCCGACGTACGGGCGCTGCGCGCCGCCCTGCCCGGGGCGGGTCCGGCCGAGCTCGTCGGCCAGCTGATCACCGACCGGCTGCTGCGCGACCCGCTGCGCCGGCTCGCGGGGGCGCGGCGGGCGGCGCCGAGCTATCTGTACGAGTTCGGCTGGCCCTCCGGCGTCCCGGGGCTCGGCGCCTGCCACGCCCTGGAGATCGGCTTCGTGTTCGACACGCTCGCGGCGCCGGAGGCCTCCTGGCTGGCCGGGCCGGACGCCCCGCAGGCGCTGGCCGACGAGATGCACGCGGCCTGGGTGCGGTTCGCGGTGACGGGTGACCCGGGCTGGGCGGCCTGGGACGGAAACGGCCCGCCGAAGATGTTCGGCGGGCCGGAACTCGATCGTGCGGGGGCGCCGGTGGTTACTCGACGGGTCCTTCCATGACCTTGCTGATGAACTGGACCGGTCCCTCACCCATGTTGGGGACGTAGGTCTTGGCGTTGTGCTGGCCGCCCCTGATGACCCTCAACTCGGCGTGTATGGGCCCCTTGTTGCCGTAGGTGGCGATGAACTTCTGCACGTCCGGCAGGGTCTTCTTGTTGTTCTCGCTGTCGCCGACCTGGAAGGCCAGGTACACGTCCGGACCCTTGCTGTCGATGAGCTGCTTCGCCAGCACCTCCGGGTTGTTCTCGGCCTTCTCCTTGTCGTGGCCCTTCCACAGGGAGGAGTCCGGGACGATGTCCGGGCCGGAGGCGATCACGGCCTTGAACTTGTCCGGGTGCTTCAGCACGGCCTTCAGACCCGCGAACCCGCCGGTGGAGGAGCCCATGAAGGCCCAGCCGTCACGGGACTTGACGGTGCGGAAGTTCGCCTTCATCAGGTCGGGGACGTCCTCGGCCAGCCAGGTGCCCATCTTGGGCTGGCCGGGTATGTCGGAGCCGTCCCAGTAGATGCCCTTGTCGTCCGGCGCCGGGTTGAGCACCGGCATGGCCAGGATGAAGGGCTTGCTCTTCCCCTCGGCGTACCACTTGCTGATGCTGGTCTGCAGACCGAGGTCGGTGCCCATCCAGTAGTTGCTGGGGTAACCGGCGCCGCCCGGGAGGGCGATCATGACCGGGAAGCCGCTCTTGGCGAACTTCGGGTCGTTGTACTCCTTGGGCGCCCAGACCCAGACCTTGCCCTTGAAGCCGGACTTCTTGCCGTCCAGCGTGGTGACGGCCACGTGGGTGCCGTCGGGCAGGGTCATCGAGTTCTTGAAGTCGGCGGCCGGACCCGTCGGCATCAGCATCTTCGAGTTGGCCGCCTGCTGCGGTGCGTCGTTCTTCTTGCCGCCGCCCGCGGACGGCTGCCCGAAGGACACGGCGGAGCCCTTGTCGGTGAAGGGGGGTATCTCGTAGTGGTTCATCACGAGCGCGGCTATGCCCGCGAGCGCGAGGACGGTGGCGCCCGCGATCACCCAGCGCCGGCCCCGGGACTTGCGGCGCGGGGGCTCGGGCTGCTCCTGGTGGTCCTGCGGCTCGTACTCGTACTGCGGCTGCTGCCCGTACGGAGGCTGCGGCCGGCCGGGGGGCGGCTGCTGCCCGCCCCCGGCCCCGTACGGCTGCTGTCCGTACGGCTGGCCGTACTGGTCGCCGTAGGGCGGCTGCGGGGTCTGCCCTTGCGGCCGGTACGGCTGGTACTGCTGCCCGTCGGGTGCGTACGACATGTGCGGTGGCTCTCCGGCTGGTGCTGCCCCAGAGGGGCGGGGTGGTCTGGAAGCTGGATCCTTCCGTTCGAAGGATGAACGAAAGCATGTCAGGGTTCCGCATTTTTCCTTCTCTTGGGGTGCCCTGGGGGAGGTCATTGCCTGCCGCCCGCACGGCACATGGAGTTCCCCCACCCGACGGCGTACGTCCCTGGCTCATGCAGGGGCCGCTGGGTATGGTGCCCCCGCCCAGCCCCCGGACCCCCACCCCGCCCGGAGCCTCCATGACCTTCCAGCGCCGGATCCTGCTGTTCGCGACCGCGGTGCTCCTGCTCGCCGCCGTGGGTGTGGTCGCCGTACTGCGGGCATCGTCCCGGGCCGAGGAGAAGGACCACGCCCGGGCGGGCGGCCCGCGGATCTCGGCGGGCGCGGTCTCCCTGGCCCCGGGCGAGGACGGCCGGCGGATCGTGTTCCGCAACATGGCCTGGGGCCCGCACCGCGACGAGCTCGCCACCGTCCCGGCCGGCGCGCCCGAGGGGGACCGCACCGCGTCCGGGGTGAGCTGTCTGCGCTTCCACGCGGCCGGCGGCACCGGGGTCTGCCTCCGGGCGGACCGGAGCGGGGTCCAGGACGGCTACCAGGCCGTGATCCTCGACGCCCGCCTGAAGGAGGTGGCGGCGCATCCGCTGAACGGCGTCCCCACCCGCGCCCGCGTCTCGCCCGGCGGGCACCTCGCCGCCTGGACCGTCTTCGTCGGCGGGGACTCGTACGCCGGTACGAACTTCTCGACGCGGACCTCGGTGCTCGACCTGCGCACGGGCCGGCTCGACGCCTCGCTGGAGGACTTCACGATCCTCAAGGACGGCAAGCCGTACCGCAGCGCCGACGTGAATTTCTGGGGCGTCACCTTCGCCGCCGACGAGCGGACCTTCTACGCGACGCTGGCGACCGGCGGCCGGACCCACCTGGTCCGGGGGGACGTGGGCGCACGCACGGTGACCACCCTGCGCGAGAACGTCGAGTGCCCGTCGCTGTCACCCGGCGGGACCCGGGTGGTGTTCAAGAAGCGGGTACCGGGCCTGCCGGCCGAGGCACCGTGGCGGCTGTACGCACTCGACCTGGCCTCCGGCGCGGAGACCCCGCTCGGTGAGGAGCGCAGCGTGGACGACCAGGTGGTGTGGACCGACGACCGGACGGTCGTCTACGCCCTGCCGGGAGACTTCGGCGCCGATCTGTACTCGGTGGCGGCCGACGGGAGCGGCGCCCCCACCCGGCTCATGGACTCGGCCCTCGCCCCGGCCTTCCTCGGATGAGGAGACCGCGGCGAGGCCCCGGGAACGCCCGCCCCCACGACCGGCCCATGGCGGGCCGGGGCGGGGGCAGGACCGTTTTTCCGTTTGTCTGTTCCGGTGTCCGTTCCGGCTAGGCCGGGATCAGCGTCTTGCGGCGCCGCTTGCGCTGCGCACCGGCCGACAGCCTCAGCTCGATGATCGACCGCACGGCCGGCCACTCCTCGTCGAGGATCGAGTAGAAGGCGGTACTGCGGACGGCGCCGTCCAGTCCCCGCGAATGGGCCCGGCGGACCCCCTCGCAGGTGAAGCCGAGACGTTCCATCGCGGCTCTCGACCGGCCGTTGCGCGCGTCGGCGCGCAGCGAGATGCGCCTCACACCCCAGGTCTCGAAGGCATGGCGGAGCATGAGCAGCTTCGCCTCGGTGTTGATGCCGGTTCCCTGGGCGGCGGGGGACAGCCAGGTATTGCCGATCTCCGCGGCATCGGGGATCGCCGTCGCCGGATCGCCGAACGGGACGCCCGGCACGGCGGGCCACACCAGTGGCCCCTGCCAGTAGTCGAGTTCCAGGAACCGGGTCGAACCGACGACACGCCCGTCAGTGGCTCTGACGATGGCGAAGGGGAGCGATCGACCCGCCGCCTGATCGGCGAGGGCACGGTCGATGTACTCGTGGGACGCCTGCACCCCATGGGGTACGGGGGTGAAGGCGTAAGTCGTACGATCCTCGGCCCCGGCCACGGCCAGAGCCTCGGTGTGGTGGGGGGCGAGGGGCTCGAGCCGCACGGTGCGGCCCGCGAGGTGTACGGGTACGGGCACGGAGCCTTCGGTCCTTCTGGGCGGTGGGGTGGTTGCACAGTCTGCGTCCATGACGTCGCCCCCCGTGCAAAACACGAGTGAAAGGCAACCGGCTGTCAGGTGAACGCGAGTGGCTCAATGTAGCCCCTTAATGTCCTCTCATGAACCCCCAATTTGGCAATGGTGTGACGCTGATTTTCGAGGACTTGGGTCCCCGCGACGGAGCGCCCGTAATCCTGATCCACGGACATCCCTTCAACCGCACGATGTGGGCCCCCCAGACGGCCGCGCTCACGGCCGCCGGGTACCGTGTGATCGCCGCTGACCTGCGGGGATACGGGGAAAGCCCGGTCGTACCGGGCAAGGCCCTGCTCGCCGATCTCGCCGATGATCTCGCCTCCCTCCTCGCCCGCCTGGGCATCGAACAGGTGGTCGTCGGTGGTGTGTCCATGGGCGGTCAGATCGCGATGGAGCTCCGACTGCGCCACCCGGGTCTGGTAAGGGCCCTCGTGCTCTCCGACACCTCGCCGGTCCCGGAGACGGACGAGGGCGCGAAGCTGCGCCGGGAGACGGCCGAACGGCTGATCGCCGAGGGCATGCGGCCGTACGCCGAGGAGGTCATGGACAAGATGCTGGCGCCCTACAACGTGACCGGCATGCCCGAGGCCGCCGCACGGGTGAGCGCCATGATGTGCGCGACCGACCCGCAGGGCGCGGCCGCCGCGCTGCGCGGCCGGGCCGAGCGCCCCGACTACCGGCCCGTCCTCGCCGAGACCGCGGAGCCCTGCCTGGTGCTGGTCGGCGCGGACGACGTCTACACACCGGTGGCCGAGGCCGAGGCGCTGCACGCGCTGCTGCCGAACGCGGTGCTCACCGTCATCGAGGGGGCCGGCCACCTGCCCGGCGTGGAGCAGCCGGAGGCCTTCAACCGGGCGCTGCTGGAGTTCCTCGCCGGGCTCTGAGCCGACCGCCCGGGGTCGCCCCGGCCGCGCCTGAGATCATTGCGGGCATGGACGACGTACTGCGGCGACTGGCCGCCGTGGGGCCCTTCTTCACCGTCCCGTACGGGACGGAGCCGCCCGGGCCCGGCTTCCGGCCGCTGACGGCGCTGTACGGGGAGCGGCTGGGGCCGTACGTAGCGGAGGTGGGCCGGCGGATCGGCAGCGGCCCCGGCCGCGTCGCCGCCTCGACGGCCCAGCTCGGGATCGCCTCCCGGCTGTGGTCGCTCGGGCTGGGGTGCGCGGCGCTGGCCGGGCGGGTGCCCGACCTGGCCGCAGACCGGGTGTGGTGGAGGCTGCCGGACGCGGGGTCGCTGGAGCTGTGGCTGCCCGAGCCCGTGGACCGGCCGGCCGAGACGCTCGGCGAGACGGTCCTGGGGAACCTGGCCGTGCTCGACGCGGGTCTGCGGGAGCGGTTCGGGGTCTCCCAGAAGGTCCTGCGGGGGAACGCGGCGTCCGGGCTCGTCGGCGCGCTGCGGGTGCTGCTCGACCGGGTGCCGGGCGGCGCGGCCGTGGCGCTGGCGGGCGCCCTGCTGGCCGAGGGCGGAGCCCTGGCGGGGACCGGCACCTTCGTCCACGAGGAGGGGCTCGGGGTGGCCTTCGTACGGCGCAGCTGCTGCCTGTACTACCGGGTGCCCGGCGGCGGGCTCTGCGGGGACTGCGTGCTGCGGACGCGGTAGGGGCCGTTCGGATGGGCGCAGGGTGTGGCCGGCTGCGGCGCCACCCGGGCTGCTCCTACGGTCCGCTGCATGACGGCTCCTTCACCGCACCAGCCGTCCGAGCTGTCCCGCCGTGCCGCGCTCACCGGACTCGCCGCCGGTGCGGGCTCCCCTCGCCCTGGGCGGCGGCGCCCGGGCGGTGGCCGCCGACGGCCCCGGCCAGGGACAGCCGGCGCGCGCCACCGCCTTCGCGCACCGGCGCGCGGCGGTCGTCTGCCAGCCGGGCTGCGTCAGCCCGTGGCTCGGCTTCGACAAGGAGCTGCGCGACGCTGGCCTTCACGGTCAAGAAGCGCTTCGAGACCTTCTACCCGGGCCGGCCGCGGCAGATGTACGACCTGCTGACCTCGCGCACGGAGTAGGTGAAGATGAAGGAGGCCACCGGGGCGCAGTTGCACTGCTCCCCGATGGCCCCCCAACAGCACGGCGAGGCCGTCTTCGACTGGCTCGCGGATGGGTTCAGGTCCCCCAGGACCGCCTTCTCAGAAGGTCAGGTTCCAGGAGTCGATCTTGCCGGTGTCGCCGCCGGCGTTGTCGTTGACCCGCAGCTTCCAGGTGCCGTTCGCGACCTCGGAGGAGGCGTTGACGGTGAAGACCTGGCTGATGTTGTCGGTGCTGCCGCCGGCCCGGTTGTGGACCGTGTAGACGGTGCCGTCCGGGGCGATCAGGTCGACCTTCAGGTCACCGATGTAGGTGTGCACGATGTTCACGCCCACCTTGAGGGTGGCCGGGGCGTTGCCGGTCACCCCGCTGACGGTGATCGGGCTCTCCACGGTGGTGTTGTCGCCGATGGCGAAGTCACCGGGGTTCTCGAAGTACTTGCCGGGCGGCGGGGTGGAGCCGACCGCCTTGAGGGCGTCGACCTGGCCCTCGCCGAAGAAGCCGTTCTTCGCCGTGGTGCCCTTGCAGCGGCTGTCCGACGGGCAGGCGACGTCGTTGGCCTGGGTGGCCAGCTTGTCGCGCAGCTGCGCCGGGGTGATGCCCGGGTTGGTGCTGGCGAGCAGGGCCGCCACACCGGCGACGTGCGGGGACGCCATCGACGTACCGCTCATGCTGCCGTACTTGCCGCCCGGCAGGGTGCTGTAGATGCCGGTGGCGTCGCCGCCGGGGGCCGTGACGTCGACGACGTTCAGGCCGTAGTTGGAGTACGAGGCCTTCGCGGTGGTGCCCATCGCGGAGACCGTGACCACGCCCGGGAGTTCGGTCGGGATGTCCAGGCAGGCGTTGGTGATGGTGCGGGTGACCGGGGTGGAGTCGTTCGGGGACTCGGTGTCGGTCGTCTTGTTGGCCAGGTCGATGTTGGAGTTGCCGGCCGCCGCGACCTGCAGCGAGCCCTTGCCCTCGGCGTACTCCTGGGCGCGCTTGACGCCCTCGATGATCGCGGCCTGGTCGGCGTTGTCCGGGCAGTTGAACTGCCACGGGTCCGTGTAGTAGCTGTTGTTGGTGACCTTGAAGCCGTGGTCACCGGCCCACATGAAGCCGCAGACCGTGTTCTCGGCGAAGAAGAGCGAGGACGTCGGCTCGGCGATGCGCACCGAGGAGATCTTCACGCCCGGCGCGACGCCGATGACGCCCTTGCCGTTCTTGGCGGCGGCGACCGTACCGGCCACGTGCGTGCCGTGGGTGCCGACGTCCCGCCAGGCGCCCGAACGGGTGTCCGGCTTGCCGTAGGCGCAGGACGCGGAGTCCGCCGCGTTGAAGTTCGGGGCCAGGTCCTGGTGCTGGTCGTCCACACCGGTGTCCAGGATGCCGACCTTGACGGAGGCGGAACCGGTGGTGACGGCCCAGGCCTGGTCGGCCTTGATCTGGGTCATGTCCGCGCGGACCGGCTCGCCCGAAGGCGTCGTGGACTGCGCCGGGTTGGCGGGCAGCGCCGGGTTGTAGGCGTCCGCCGGCACGTCCGAGGTGCGGGTGGCGCCGACCTGCTGGACGCCGCTCACACCGCGCATGGTGGAGGCGAAGGTGCCGGACGCGGAGTGGGCGATGATCACGCCGATCGCGTCGTAGTTGTTGAACACCGTGCCGCCGTTGGCGGTGACGGCGTTGCGCACCGCCGTGGTGTCACCGGGGGCGGTGATCACGAGGTAGGCGCGGGTGCCGGCAACCCAGGTCGCACTCTGGGAAGTCGGGGCCGCGGCCTGGGGTGCCGCCGCCGCGGGGGCGGGGGAGCCGGAGGGAGAGACGGGGGCGGTGCCGGCGAGCGCGGCGGGGGCGCCGAAGGCGAGTGCCGCGCCGAGCGTGGCGGCTAGCACGAGGGTACGTCGAGGTCGGCTGGATATGTGGGGTATCAATGCGTCCTCCGAAGACCCGGTGGTCATGCCGGGTCGTACGAAACAAGTGGTGGACGCAAGATGTCATGCACGCGGCCGGTTACGGAAGTACCTTTTGCAGCACCGGGGTTCGTTTATCGGTGGCCGAATCCCGACTATGGGTACAAGTGCGGAGAATGTGGCGGGCCGGCCGGGCTGGGCACCGTGGGGGCGAGCCCTGCCCGGCCGGCCCGTGCGGGCGGTCCGGCTAGACCGGTACGCCGTCCTTGGGGCCGTGCGACGGGGCAGGCATGGCGGTCGGCGCCGTGTCGGACCCGGCGGGATCCGACCCGGCCGACTCTGTCCGGGCCGGCTCCGTCCCCGCCGGCGCCCCGTGCCCGTCGTCGACCAGCGTGGACTCGTCGAACGGCAGCCGGCCCCCGAGGACTTCGGCGGCCCGCGCGTGGTCGAACTCCTTCGTCCACGTCCCGATGAGCACCGTCGCGACCGCGTTGCCCGCGAAGTTGGTCAGGGCCCGGGCCTCGCTCATGAACCGGTCGATGCCCACGATCAGGCCGACCCCGTCCACCAGTTCCGGCCGGTGCGACTGGAGTCCGCCGGCGAGCGTCGCCAGGCCCGCGCCGGTCACCCCGGCCGCGCCCTTCGAGGCGATGATCATGAACAGCAGCAGCGAGATCTGCTCGCCCAGGGCGAGCGGCTTGCCCATCGCCTCGGCGACGAACAGCGAGGACATCGTCAGATAGATCGCGGTCCCGTCCAGGTTGAAGGAGTACCCGGTCGGCACGGTGATCCCGGTGACCGGCCGCGACACCCCCAGGTGCTCCATCTTCGCGATCAGCCGCGGCAGCGCCGACTCCGACGAGGAGGTCGAGAGGATCAGCAGGAACTCCCGGCCCAGGTAGCGCAGCAGCGCGAAGACGCTGACCCCCGTGCACACCCGCAGCAGGGTGCCCAGGACCACGAACACGAAGAGCAGACAGGTCGTGTAGAAGCCGATCATGATGACGGCGAGGGACTTCAGCGCGTCGATGCCGGTGGCCCCGACCACCGCCGCGATCGCCCCGAAGGCGCCCACCGGAGCCGCCCACATGATCATCGCGAGGACCCGGAACACCAGCTTCTGGATGTGCCCGATGCCCCGCAGCACCGGCTCTCCCGCCGCGCCCATGGCCTGTAGCGCGAACCCGCAGAGCAGCGCCACCAGCAGCGTCTGGAGCACCTCGCCCCCGGTGAAGGCGGACACCAGTGTGGTCGGGATGATCCCGAGCAGGAATTCCGGCGTGCTCTCCGCCCCGCCCGCCTTGGCCTGCGCCTCGCCCGCGCTGCGCGCCGCCTCGGTCAGGTGCAGGCCGCTGCCCGGCTCCAGCAGGTTGCCCACCAGCAGGCCGATGGCCAGCGCCACCGTGGACATGATCATGAAGTAGCCGAGGGCGAGACCGCCGACGGCGCCCACCTTGGCGGCCTTGCGGACGGACCCGATGCCCAGCACGATCGTGCAGAAGATCACGGGCGAGATCATCATCTTGATGAGGTTGACGAAGCCGGTGCCCAGAGGCTTGAGCTCCACGGCCACGCCGGGTGCGGCGAAGCCGACGGCGATGCCGAGCAGCACCGCGCCGATCACCGCGATGTAGAGATAGTGCGTTCTGTCGCGTCTGGCGGCCACGATGCCTCCCGGTGGTGAATACGTTCGGGGAGACCATCGCCCAGGGCTGTGACCCCGGTCACCCTTGCGTTCATTGAGTTCACGACCCGGTGCACACTGAGCGCCATGTTCCGCTTCCCCCGGCCCCCGCGCAGCCTCGCCGGCCAGCTCTTCGCCATGCAGGTCCTGCTGGTCGCGCTGGTCGTCGCGGGCTGCGCCGTCTACGCGTACGCCACCGCCCGGGGCCAGGCCGAGGAGGCCGCCCGGCGGCAGGCCGGCGCCGTGGCCCACGCGGTCGCCGACTCACCTTCCGTACGCGAGGCCGTACGGGGAGCGGCCCGCGGGAGCGATCCGTCGATCGAGCTGCAGCCCTACGCCCAGAAGGTCCGCGCGGACTCCGGGGTGGACTTCGTGACGATCATGGCCCCCGACGGGCGGCGCTGGACCCACCCCGACCCGCGCCGGATCGGCGAGCCCTTCATGGGCAACACCGCCCCCGCGCTGCGCGGCGAGACCTTCAGCGAGACCTACACGGGCACCCTCGGCCCCTCCATCCGTGTCGTCACCCCGCTGGAGGACGACGGCCGGATCGTCGGCATGGTGAGCGCCGGGATCACGGTCCGCGCGATCAGCGACCGGCTCGGCGCGCAGCTCTCCGCCCTCGCCTGGGTCGCGGCCGCCGCCCTCGCCCTCGGCGGGGTCGGCACGTACGTCGTCAACGCCCGGCTGCGCCGCCACACTCATGGCATGAACGCGGCCGAGCTCAGCCGGATGTACGACTACCACCAGGCGGCTCTGCACGGGGTCCGCGAGGGGCTGCTCATGCTCGACGGGCAGCGCAGGATCACCCTGATCAACGACGCCGGGCGGGAACTGCTGGGCCTGCCCGGCGGTGAGATCACCGGCACCGGGGTCGCCGACCTCGGCCTGCCGGCCCCCCTCACCGGGGCCCTGCTCGCCGACCGGCCCCGGGTGGACGAGGTGCACCTGACCGCGGACCGGGTGCTGGTCGTCAACAGCTCGCCGGTGGCGGGCGGCGGCCGCCGGGGCACCGTGGTCACCTTGCGGGACCACACGGAACTGCAGGCGCTGACCGGCGAGCTGGACCACGAGCGGGGTTTCACGCAGGCCCTGCGCTCCCAGGCACACGAGGCAGCCAACCGGCTGCACACCGTGGTCTCGCTCATCGAACTCGGCCGCGCGGACGAGGCGGTGGACTTCGCCACCGCCGAACTGGAACTGGCCCAGGCCCTCACCGACGAGGTGGTCACCGCGGTCGGGGAGCCGGTGCTGGTGGCGCTGCTGCTGGGCAAGGCCGCGCAGGCGCACGAGCGGGGCGTGGAGCTGGTCGTCACCGCGGACAGCCGCAGCCTGGCCGACGGGGGCGGGCTGCCGCCGGCCCGTGACCTCGTCACGGTGCTGGGCAACCTCATCGACAACGCGGTCGACGCCGTGACCGCCGTACCGGGCGCGCGGATCGCGGTGACGCTGCGGCCGGAACGGGACGAGCTGCTGCTGCGGGTCGCGGACAACGGACCCGGGCTGCCCGAGGGAGTCGACGTGTTCCGCCGGGGCTGGTCCGGCAAGGGCGAGGGGCGCGGCCTCGGCCTCGCCCTGGTCCAGCAGGTGGCCCAGCGCCGCGGCGGCACGGTGACCGCCGCGCAGGGCCCGGGTGGCGGGGCGGAGTTCACGGTCCGCCTGCCGGCCCCGCAGGGGGTCGAGCCGGATCAGGCCGTGCCCCCGCGGGGCGCCGCGGCGGATCCGGCCGCGGGGGGCCCGCGATGAGCGCGGGAGACGTACGCGTCCTGGTGGTCGAGGACGACCCGGTGGCCGCCGACGCGCACGCGCTCTACGTGGGCCGGGTGCCGGGCTTCAGCGCCGTGGGCGCCGTCCACTCCCTCGCCGAGGCCACCCGGGTCCTGGAGCGGACCCGCGTCGACCTGCTGCTGCTCGACCTCGGGCTGCCCGACGGGCACGGCCTGCGCTACGCACGCGGGCTGCGCGCCGCCGGACATCCCGTCGACGTGATCGTGGTGACTTCCGCACGGGATCTGGCCGTGGTGCGCGAGAGCGTCTCCCTCGGGGTGGTCCAGTACGTACTGAAGCCCTTCGCCTTCCCCACGCTGCGCGAACGGCTCCTGCGCTATGCCGAGTTCCGCGCTACCGCGGGCGAGGCCGCCGGCCAGGACGACGTGGACCGGGCGATGGCCGCCCTGCGCGCGCCCCGTCCGGCCGAGCTGCCCAAGGGGCTGAGCGCGCCGACCCTGGACCGGGTGGCCGCGCTGCTGCGGGCGGCGCCCGAGGGGCTGACCGCGGCGGGGGCGGCCGAGGCGGCCGGGATCTCCCGGATCACGGCACGCCGCTACCTGGAGCACCTGGTGGACACCGGCCGCGCGGACCGCACCCCCCGGTACGGCCAGGTCGGCCGCCCCGAACTGCACTACCGCTGGCTGGCGGCGGCCGGTTCGGTGTCGAAGGTGTAGAACTTCCGGTGGTTCAGCATGTCGGCGGGGGTCACGTCGTTCCACGGCCGCATCGTGTCGTTCAGGTCCACGACGTTCGCGGTACCCGCGGCCGGCAGGTAGGTGGACTGCGGATGGCGTGCCTGCCAGTCGGCCCACAGCTTGTCGATGAAGGCGTGGTGCATCCAGAACACCGGGTCGTTCGGGGAGACCCCGGTGGACATCTGGCCGCCGACCCACACGTGCACCCGGTTGTGCAGGTTGGCGCCGCGCCAGCCCTCAAGGTTGTTGCGGAAGCCGCTGGACGAGCTGTTCCAGGGGGCCGCGTCGTACACCGGCATGGCGAGCACGGCGTCCACCTCGGCCTTGGTCGGCAGCTGGGCGACGCCCTCGCCGAGCGTGCGGCGCAGGTAGGCGCGGCCGTCCACCCGTACGTTCACGTTCCACTTGCCGGTGGCGTAGGCGAAGGGTCCGTCGAGGACCTGTCCGTCGCGGGCCCGTCCGGTGCCGCCGAGGAAGTCGGGGGCCCAGAGCGAGGAGCGGGAGGTGCGGTCCACGGTCCAGTCCCAGTACGGGAGCGCGACGTTCGCGTCCACTTTCTGCAGCGCCGCCTCGAATTCCAGCAGGAACCGGCGGTGCCAGGGCAGGAACGAGGGGGAGCGGTGGCCGACCCTGTCGCCCGAGTCGGTGTCGCTCATGATGAAGCCGTTGTGGGTGGTGACGAAGCGGTCGTAGCTGCCGGTGCGCTTGAGCTCCAGGAGGGCCGAGGTGAAGGCGCGCTTCTCGTCGGCCGTCAGCGTGGCCTGGTTCTTGCGGACGGTCATGCCGCACCTCCGAAGGGGGCGAGGGCGGCGCCCTGGAGGTCGCGCACGGCGGCGCGGGCGAGCAGGGTCGGGTCGGAGAACGTCTCGTAGTGGTTGATCACGCTGATCCAGGTTCCGTCGGCGTTGCGCATCACGTGCAGTTCGCGGCCGTCTATTCGTACGGTGGGCTGGCCGGGGGAGTGGTGGCCGCCGTGGTGGCCCCCCTCGCCCGGGGTGATCTGGATGCGGCGGCCCTTGTAGACCTGGTCGACCGTGCCCGGGGGTGTGGACGCGGTGGGGGTCGCGGCGGCGCTTGTGGCGACGCTCGCGGCGGCAGCGGTCAGGCCAACGACGGTGAGTGCACCGGCGGTTGTACCCAGGGCCTGACGGCGGGTGATCTTGTTCATGGCCAGAGAGGTATCAGGGCCGGGGGGACGTCGGACCGCTATCCGGACATCGGCGGATATGTTGCGCATAGAACAAGTTGGATGATCTTCCCGTTCGGGCTGGATCCAGGGGTTCGAACGGGAAGATCTGCGGGGGTGAGTCTACTGGACGGTAATTTTTTCGGACTGCCAAGGCTCGTATGGGGAGGGTCACACCGCAGAGTCGGCCGGAAGCGGAGCGTCATCCACCCCTCGCGTCGCCTCGATCTCATCCCGAATTGGGAGACTCTGTCACCTATAGTCCCGATATGGCTCTTCATGAGACGAAGGACGCGCGCTCCAGTGACGCCGACACGGACGTGTTCGCGTCCGCGCTGAGCGGCGAGGTCCTCCCCAAGTACCGGATGCCCGAGGAACACTCGCCCACCGAGGTCGTCTACGAACTGCTCCGCAACGAACTCCTCCTGGACGGCAACGCCGCCCAGAACCTGGCCACCTTCTGCACCACCTGGTCGGACGAGGGCGTCCACCGCCTGATGAACGACTGCCTCGACAAGAACATGATCGACAAGGACGAGTACCCGCAGACCGCCGAGATCGAGTCCCGCTGCGTCAACATCCTGGCGGACCTGTGGAACGCCCCCGCCGGCGTCACCGCGACAGGCTGCTCGACCACCGGCTCCAGCGAGGCCGCCATGCTCGGCGGCCTCGCCCTCAAATGGCGCTGGCGCGAACGCCGCCGCGCCGCCGGGCTCCCCACGGACCGCCCCAACCTGGTGTGCGGCCCGGTCCAGGTCTGCTGGGAGAAGTTCGCCCGCTACTTCGACGTCGAGCTGCGCCAGGTCCCGATGGAGCCCGGCGCGAACGGCCTGCTGCCCCATCAGCTCGCCGCGTACGTCGATGAGAACACCATCGGCGTCGTCGCCATCCTGGGCGTCACCTACACCTGTGTGTACGAGCCCGTCGCCGAGATCGCCGCCGAACTCGACCGGATCCAGGCCGAGAGCGGCTGGGACGTCCCCATCCACGTGGACGGCGCAAGCGGCGGATTCGTCGCGCCCTTCCTCCACCCCGACGTGGTGTGGGACTTCCGGCTGCCGCGCGTCGCCTCCGTGAACACCTCCGGCCACAAGTACGGGCTCACGCCCCTCGGAGTCGGCTGGATCGTCTGGCGCACCGCCGACCTGCTCCCCGCGGACCTCGTCTTCGACGTGGACTACCTGGGCGGTGACATGCCGACCTTCGCCCTGAACTTCTCCCGCCCCGGCGGCGAGATCATCGCCCAGTACTACCTCTTCCTGCGCCTGGGCCGGGGCGGCTACCGGCGCGTCCAGGAGGCCTGCGCCCAGACCGCCCAGTACCTGGCCGGGGAGATCGCCGGGATGGGCCCCTTCACCCTCCTCTACGACGGCGAGGGCGGCCTGCCGGCCGTCTCCTACAAGCTCACCGACCCGCAAGCGGCCGGCTTCACCCTCTACGACCTCTCCGATCGGCTGCGCATGAGGGGCTGGCAGGTGCCCTCGTACCCGCTGCCCGCGGACCGGGAGGACACGGTCATCCAGCGCGTCCTCGTCCGGCACGGCGTGACCCGGGACCAGATCGCCCTGCTCGTCGCCGATCTGCGCCGGTCCGTGGAGCACCTCACGGCCTCACCCCCGCCCGTACCGAACGCGGCGCCCCGTTCGGGGTTCCACCACTGACAGCCGCACGGCGCAGCGGCCGTCCGACGCGTGGGTGCAGGGGCGCGCCTGTGAGCGGTACACGGGCCGGTGGAGCCGTCAGGGCGCCGAGGTGTTCGTCGCACGGCACGGCGCCCGGAGCGGTCTGCGGTGGCTGGACGTCGGACGCGGCACCGCAGCGCTGACCCTGACGGTGGCGGCCCGGTGCCGGCCGCTCGCCGTGGTGGGACTGGACCGGTCCCCCGGACTCCAGCGCGCCGGCCCGGGCCGCCGCGCCCGGGCCGGCCCGCTTCGCCGTGGCCGACGCGTCGGGGCTGCCGCTGCGCGACGCCGTGTTCGACGCGGCCGTCAGCGGGCCGGCCCTCGACTTCCTCGAACCGCCCGGGCCCGCGGTGGCCGAAGCCGCCCGGGTGGTCCGGCCGGGCGGGCTGGTCGCGGCGTACCTGTGGGAGTGCACCGAGGGCATGGACCTCCTGCGCCGCTTCCGGGACGCCGCGGCCTCCGTCGATCCGGCGGCCGCCCCGCTGGACGAGGGCCGGCGGCCGTGAGACGCCTACGCCCGCCCGGCGGAGACGTGTGACCCCGGTCACCTCGCAGGAGTGTCACGTTCGGCCCCGGCGGCTTGTCCCCTGGACATGAACGGAACGAAGAACCACCAGGTGAACCCCACTTGATCGAACAGGAGGCTGATGCCACGGTGTCGATCATGAATGATCACTTCGAGGAGCACCGGCGGCTGCTGTTCGCCGCCGCCTACCGCATGCTGGGCAGCGTCGCCGACGCCGAGGACATCGTGCAGGACGCCTGGCTGGCCTGGAACCGCGCCGACCGGACGGCCGTCGAGCACCCCAGGGCCTACCTGGTGCGCACCGTCACCAACCTGAGCCTGAACCGGCTGAAGTCGGCCCAGGCCGTCCGCGAGGCGTACGTCGGGCCCTGGCTCCCCGAACCCCTCCTCACCTCGCCCGACATCGCCGAGGAGGCCGAATTGACCGACACCGTCTCCATGGCGGTCCTGGTCGTACTGGAGACCCTGACCCCGACCGAACGCGCGGTGTTCATGCTCCGCGAGGTGTTCGGGTACCCCTACGCCGAGATCGCGGAGGTCGTCGGGAAGTCCGAGGCGAACGTCCGCCAGTGCGCGCACCGCGCCCGCGAACACGTCCAGGCCCGCCGCCCCCGCTTCACCGCCGGCGCGGCCGAACAGCGGGAGATCGCCGAGAAGTTCCGCGCGGCCTGCGCCGGCGGAGACCTCGGCGAGGTGCTCGAACTCCTCGCCCCGGACGTCGTCACCTGGTCGGACGGCGGCGGCGTCGTCACCGCCGCCCGCCGCCCGCTGCACGGAGCCGACCACGTCGCCCGCTGGTGGCTCGGTGTCCTGGCCAAACCCCAGGCCGCCGAAGGGGAGATGCGCCTCGCCGAGATCAACGGCGAGCCCGGCCTGCTGCTCGTCCTCGGCGGCGTGAACATCGGCGCGATGACCTTCGAGGCCGTCGACGGCCGGATCACCGCACTGCGCATCACCGTCAACCCGGAGAAGCTGCGCGGCATCCAGCCGCGCCCCTGAACGGAGGCGGGGGCCCCGCGGGGGGGGCGCGCCCGACGGGGGGGCTCCTGCCCGAAGGCAGGGTTCCCCCGTGGCCCAGGGGGTTGCGCGGCGCCGGAAGTCTCCGTTCACCAAAGGGCACCCATCCCCCTGTGA
>NZ_JBVHWW010000017.1:0-9368 GCF_055563995.1 Streptomyces sp. NPDC029164
TCTACATGCTCCTCCCCCTAGCCACCACCCCCCCCCTGGGGGGGGGGGGGGGGTCCCCCCCCCCCCCCCCCCCCCCCCCCCCCCCTCCCCCGTGGCGGGTCAGGCGAACGGGCCGCCGAACGGGCCGGCGGGACCGTAGTAGAGGCCCAGCTGCTCGCGGTAGTCGGCGTCGCCGAGGTGCTTGTCCCGGTGGAACTCCGGGGAGTCCTTGATCTGCTCCTTGGTGTGCTCCACGTGGATCGTCCGCTGCTCCGGGTCGATCGAGATCACGGTGCTCGCCGGCAGGAGGACCTCCTTGCCGAAGATCCACACCCCGGTGTCGACGACCAGGTAGGCGTCACCGACCTCGTCGGAGTGCTTGTCGACCTTGCCGATGCTGCCGTCGACCGCTTCGACCTTGTAGCCGGTCAGATCGGTACCGGCCAGGTGGCCCGACGTCGACTTGTAACTCCACACATGCTCGGTCACGTGAGAACAACTCCTCCGGTGAGTGAAAGGATCAACCAACTTCTTGAAGCGCGTATGCCCCGGATCTCCCGATGCGCACGTACGTCTTCCGCTTCAACCGCGCTACGGGAAAAGGCGGATGGGCCAGGTGCGGGGATGGGCCAGGTGCGGGGATCGCCGCGTGCGCGGCGTCCCCTCATGGCCCGGCAGGAGCTCGCGGGCCGTCGACGCCCATGGCCGCCGTGATCTGCAGCGCGCTCTTGACGGTCGCCTCCTGGTGGATCGCGAACATCATGGCGCGGGCCGAGTCGGTGTAGTCGGCGCCTCGGAGCAGGCGTTGGACGAGGTCGCTGCCGGTGGCGACCTTGCCGGGGGCTCCGATCCGGACACGGTCGCGCAGCCCGGAGCCGACGAGGGCGTTGTGGACGGTCATCAGGCCGTCGTCGAGCGACTGTCCGACGTGGTCGGTGAAGTCCAGGGGAGCCGCGCCGGTGCCGCCCTCCGCCCCGTCGACGACGATGAAATCGGGGGTTACGTCGGCTTCCCGCATGGCCTTGCACACGGCGAGGAACTCGCGGCGCGAGCCGACGCACAGCTTGAACCCGACCGGCTTGCCGCCGGCGAGGTCGCGCATGCGGGCCAGGAAGCGCACCAGCTCGCGCGGGGTGGAGTACACGCGGTGCAACGGCGGCGAGACGACGGTCTCCCTGCGGCACACCGCGGACCCGCGCGGTCTCCGCGTTCACCTTGGCACCGGGCAGGACGCCGCCGACGCCCGGCTTGGCGCCCTGACTGATCTTCAGGGACACGCACTTGACCTGCCCTGCTCAACGTCTCGGCGATGAGCTTCGGCTCCCTCTCCGCCAACGCCGTCGCCCTCAACACCAGCAGCAGCAACGGGCCGGCCACGGCCCACCACCAGGGCGAGACCAGGGCGAGAGCAGGACGGCGGCGCCCGCGGCGCCCCCACTTGTGTCCCGACGACCGCGCGCCACGCATTCCCGGGGCTTCCTGTCGCGCCCGGGCGCAGGGGGCGTGGTTCATCGGGTTCATCACCCCCTGCCGGCCTATTTCCGGGCTCGCGCGGCGCGGGCAGTTCCGGCGGCGTCCCACAGGGACGTCTGTCCCGGCAAGGGCGTCTGCCCCGGCGCGGGCGTCTGCCCCGGTGCCGCGTCCAGCACGACGCGCGGCAGGGCGTCCGGGTGCTTCTCCACGAGCCAGGCGACCAGTTGCTCCCGTACGGCGCAGCGCAGCGTCCACAGGTCGTCGGGGTCCTTGGCCGTGACGATGACCCGCACCACGATGGTGGAGGGCGTCGTCTCGGTGACGGCGAGGTCCCAGCCGCGGCCGTCCCACTCCTTGCAGGTGTGCAGGATCTCCTCGGCCTTGTCCCGCATGAGGTCCACCGGTGCCCGGTGGTCGCAGTGGAGGAAGACGGTGCCGGTCATCTGGATGCCGCCGCGCGACCAGTTCTCGAAGGGGCGGGTGGTGAAGTACGAGACGGGCATGGTGATGCGGCGTTCGTCCCAGGTACGAACGGCGAGGAAGGTGAGGGTGATGTCCTCGACGACCCCCCACTCGCCCGCGACCACGACCGTGTCGCCGATGCGCACCATGTCGCCGAAGGCGATCTGGAAGCCCGCGAAGAGGTTTCCGAGGGTGGACTGGGCGGCGACGCCGGCCACGATTCCGATGATTCCGGCGGAAGCGAGCACGGAAGTGCCGAGTGCGCGGAAGCTCGGGAAGGTGACGAGCATCGCGGCGAGTGCGACGACGGCCACGAGGACCGTCACCACCCGCATGATCAGGGTCACCTGGGTGCGGACGCGGCGCAGCCGGGCCGGGTCGCGGGTGGAGGTGGCGTACCGGGCGTACCCCGACTCGACGACGGCGGAGGCCACGGCCACCAGCAGCCAGGCTCCCGCGCCGATCAGGGTGAGGGAGAGGACCCGGCCCACGGCGGCGGCGTGGTCCTGTAGCGGTGGCCAGGCGATCTGCCGGTGGGCGCCCCTGAGCAGCGCGGCGAACAGCACGATCAGGAGGGCGTTGCGGCATCGGCGCAGCAGGTTCCACAGGGGCGTCTCGGGATGACGTGCGTCGGCTCGGCGCAGCAGCAGGTCGACGACCCAACCGGCGGCGAGGGTGAGCAGAATCGAGCCGCCCAGGACGGACAGCACACGAAGAGCGCTGTTCATATCTCCTCAACGGATGTAGGTGACATGGACGTTCACGCCCCTGCCCCCTGGGAGGGAGCTGACACAGGAGGGTCCGAAGCGGTTCCCTTCCCGTTCTCCGCGGTACGGCGAATCCGGCCGGAGCGGCCGCTCATGTTCCGGCCGGCACGGGGAATACGGCCGTCACCGACCGAAAGGGGCACGGACATGCTCGGCATCACCGCCGCAGTGCTGTTCTTCATCGCGTTCCTGATCAACGCGGCCAGCATCGGCACGAACGAAGTGTTCAGCTCCACCAATTTCACGCTGATCGGTCTCGCCGCGCTCGCGCTGCACGTCGCGGGCATCGGCCACGGGTGGGCGGCCCGCGGACGGGGCCGGGTCCGCAGGCGGCGCTGACCCCGTGGCCGGCGCCAGGCGAGAGCCGACGGCCGACATCGCGGGAGAGCGGCCCCGCGGTACGCAGGAGCCCGGCCGCGTGATGGCGGGGGGATGCCACCACGCGGCCCGGGTCCGCTGGGGAACCCGCGCCGCTCACCGTCGCGGGCTCCCATGACCACCCTTATGGCCGGTCTCCATCGGCTCAAACAGCGAGCGCACTTTTTTTCTCGGAGAGCGCCGGCGGTCCCGCACACCGGGGAGTGGAAGCCCGGTCTCCGGGCAGGCGCGCCGTCGACGGAGATCCCTCCGCGCCCGGGACCGCAGGGGTGGAGGGGTGTCACGGTTCCGATCGAAGGAGTTGTTTCGCATGACGGAGAACGTCTGGGCCTACCGCGTCGGCGTCGACTACCTCGCGGCCGACCTCACCGGCTACGGGGTCGAGGCGCTCGACGGCGGCATCGGCAAGGTCGACAAGCACTCCGACGAGGTCACCGACGCCTATCTGGTCGTCGACACCGGCGTGTGGATCCTCGGCAAGGAGGTCCTGCTGCCGGCCGGTCTGGTGACCCGCATCGACCACGCGGCCGAGAAGGTCTACGTGGACCGTACGAAGGACCAGATCAAGGCCGCTCCGGAATTCCACCGGGACGAACACCTCGGGAACGCGGACCATCGCAAGGCCCTGGGCACGCACTACCTCTCCGGCATGCCGTTCGGCGTCCCGCCCGCCTGACGGGATCCCCGGCGTGCTCTCACGGCTTACGTTTGCGGGGCCCGATCGGGGTCAGACGCGGAGAGCAAGGCATTTCCCGCACCCTCAGGGAGTGATCAGCTGTGTCGAGCAACGAGAAGGGCCGGGCCAAGGCCGAACAGGCCAAGGGCAAGCTCAAGGAGACGGCCGGCCGCGCGGTGGGCAACGAGCGAATGACCGCTGAAGGCCGCGCCGAAGGGGCGAAGGGCGATGCCCGCCAGGCCAAGGAAAAGATGAAGGACGTGTTCAAGCGGTGACCTGACCACACGGCGGCCACCACGGATGCGCCTCGGTCCCGAACCCGTAGGGGGTTCGGGACCGAGGCGCGTCCCGCCCCCTGAGCTCACTCCGGCGAATCGGCCGACTCGGCCGCCACGATGCCCAGCAGTCCGGGAAACCGCTGCTCGATGTCGGCCCGGCGCAGGCTGGCCATGCGGCTGTTCCCCCGGTCGACCTGGCGGATCAACCCGGCCTCGCGCAGCGCGCGGAAGTGGTGCGTGACGGTCGCCTTGGAGACCGGCAGCCCGAAGGAGCTGCACGTCCGCGCCGCGCCCTCCGGTTCGGCCGCCAGCTCGCGCACCACACGGCGGCGCAGCGGATCCGCCAGCGCGGAGAGTACCGGGCCGAGCTCGATCTCCTCGACGTCCGGATGGCCTTCACCGTCGGGCATTCGGGACACCTTCCTTGAGGTATGGATTGCATCGTACCTACGAGTTCGATAGCGTACGGAAGGTACGAGATTGATTGTACCTATCGGGGGAGAACCCAGCATGTCCCAGCCGTTCGCACTCGTCGGCACCGCACGCCCCATACCGGAGCGCGCCGAGGAGCTGAAGGAACTCCTGCTGTCGTTCGTCGAGCCGACCCGGCAGGAGCCCGGGTGCCTGGAGTACCACTTCCACGAGGATCGCGACGAGCCCGGCACCTTCGTCTTCTACGAGGCCTGGCGCTCCCAGGCCGACCTCGACGCCCACCTCGCCCTGCCCCACATGCAGGCTTTCCGGGAGCGGCGCATGGACTATCTGGAGACGGACCTCGACATCCGTTTCCTCACGATGCACAGCCCCTACTAGGACCGGTCAGGCCGGGGTCGCCGTTACCGGCCCCGCCACCCCCGGTGCGGTATACCTCCTCTGGGGCTCACCCGGGCCCGCGAAGGGAGTGGTTGCCGTGGAGCGCACGACGTGCTGCGTGGTGGGAGGCGGGCCGGCCGGAATGGTGCTGGCGCTGCTGCTGGCCCGGGCCGGTGTGGAGGTGACGGTGCTGGAGAAACACAGCGACTTCCTGCGCGACTTCCGCGGTGACACCGTCCACCCCAGCACCCTGTCGCTCCTGGAGGACATCGGCCTCGCCGAACGTTTCGCCCGGCTGCCTCAACGCCGCGTGACCACCGTGCAGCTGCCCCTCGGACCGGACCGGTCCCTGGTCACCATCGGGAACATCGGGGCGCTGCACGGGAAGTACAACTACATCGCGATGGTGCCCCAGTGGGACCTCCTCGACCTGCTCGCCGACGAGGCGCGCCGTGAACCGTCGTTCCACCTGCGCAGGGACACCGAGGCGACCTCCTTCCTCATCGAGCGCGGCCGCGTCACGGGCGTGCGGTACCGCTCCGCGGACGGCAGCACCGGCGAGCTCCGGGCCACCCTGACCGTGGCCTGCGACGGCCGCGGCTCACTGGCCAGGGCGCTGCCCGAGCTCGGCCTGGAACACTTCCCCTGCCCCATGGACGCCTGGTGGTTCCGCCTGCCGCGCCACGAGGGCGACCCCAGCGGACTCGTGGGCGGCCTGGGCGACCGTTTCTTCACCGCGCTCATCGACCGCGGCGACTACTGGCAGTGCGCCGCGCTCATCCCCAAGGGGACCGACGCCGAGCGCCGCGCCGAGGGGCTGGAGCGCTTCATGACCCGCTTCACGGACGCCGCCCCGTGGCTGGCCGACCGAAGCCACGCGCTCACCTCCTGGGACGAGGTGAAACTGCTCGACGTACGGCTCGACCGGCTGCGCCGCTGGCACCGCCCCGGGCTGCTGTGCATCGGCGACGCCGCCCACGCGATGTCACCCGTCGGCGGCATCGGCATCAACCTCGCCGTCCAGGACGCGGTGGCCGCCGCCCGCCACCTCGTACGGCCGCTGCGCGAGGGCACCGTGGGACTGCACGACGTACGGCGCGTCCAACGCCGCCGCTGGCCCACCACGGTGGCGACCCAGGGCCTCCAACGCCTCGCCCACACCCAGGTCATCGAGCCGCTGCTGGCCGGCCGCACCGCGTTCGGCAATGCCCGACGGGCCAAGCGGATGACGGAGCTGATCACCGAATCCCGGTGGCTGAACCGGGTCCCGGCCTACTTCATCGCGTACGGAGCCCTGCGCGAGCGCCCGCCGAGGGAATCGCTGCGCTGAGCTGGGGGGGCGGTCCCCGCTGACCACGGCCGCCCTACGGATCGCAACGCCCGGACCCCGACGGCGCTGAACCCCTCGACGGCATCAGGCGGTTGAACAGCCACCGCGGCATCGCCTGCGGTGGCTCAGCCGGAGCCTCATCGCCCGGATATCCGAACCACCGGATCACCCGGACTGCTCCTCCCCCGGCTCACCGCCAGGGTGTCCACTTTGCTCCCGCCCCGACTCGTTGCCGGGATCCTGGGCCCCCTCCTTGCCCGACCCCTGGCTCGGCGCGTTCCCCGGGCCGGTGCCGGTGCCGGCGCCCTGACGCGGAACCGGGTCCTTTCCGGGCTCGTTCCCGGGTCCCGTTCCGGGAGCGTTGCCGGCCCCTTTGTCCGGGGCTTTGCCCGGCTCCTGGCCGGACTCTTGACCGGGGTCCTCACTTGTGTCGTGGCCGGGCTCGTGACCGGACTCCGGAACCTTCCCGGGAGCCTTGTCCGGGCCCTGGCCCGACCCCTTGCCCGACCCCTTGCCGGACTCCTGGCCCGACTCCTGGCCCGACTCCTGGCCGGGCATCTTCGCCGGATCGCGAGCGGGCCCCTTGTCCGGCTCCTGGCCAGGCGCCTTCCCCGACTCGTTGCCCGGCTCCTTGCCGGGAGCCTTGCCCGGGTCCTCGCCGGACTCCCGACCCGGAACCTTGCCCGAGTCCTTGCCCGGTGCCTTCTCGGGGGCCTTGTCCGGGTCCTGACCGGGCTCCTTGCCGGGCTCCTTGCCGGGCTGTTCGCCCGACTCCTGACCCGGCACCTTCGCCGGATCCTTGCCCGGCTCCTTCCCGGGTTCCTTGTCCGGCACCTTCTCGGAGTCCTTGCCCGGGTTCTCGCCCGACTCCTTGCCAGACTTCTCCACCGGCTCCTTGCCGGATTCCTTACCCGGGTCCTTCCCCGAGTCCTTGCCCGGCGGCTTGCCGGGAGTCTTGTCCGGCTCCTCGCCAGGCGCCTTCCCCGGGTCCTGTCCGGCCTCCTTGCCGGGCTGTTCGCCGGACTTCTCACCCGGCGCCTTCGCCGGGTCGTCGGCTGGCTCCTGGCCGGGCTCCTGAGCCGGCTTCTTCACCGATTCCTTGGCAGGGCCCTTCCCCGGAGCCTCACCGGGGTCCTGATCCTTGCCCGGCGCCTTGTCGGGGGCCTTGTCCGGGTCCTGGCCGGGTGTCTTGCCCGGCTCCTCGCCCGGTGCCTTCACCGATTCCTTGGCCGGTGCCTTCCCGGGAGCCTTGCCCGGGTCCTCGCCGGGCGCCTGACCCGGGGCCTTGCCGGGGTCCTGGCCCGGTACCTTCCCCGAGTCCTCGCCCGGCTGCTGGCCCGGCTTCTCGCCCGGGGCGAGGGTCGGCGCCTTTTCAGGGGCCTGGTCCGGGACCTCGCCCGGGGCATGGCCCGGCGTCTGGCCCGGGACGTTGCCCGGCGCGTTGTCCGGGTGCCGGCCGGGGGCGGTCCCGGGCGTCTGGTCCGGCACCTGGCCGGGGGCGGTCCCCGGGGGCCGGTTCGGCGCCTGACCAGGCACGTTGCCGGGAATCCGGTCCGGGATCTTGTTCGGGCCCGAGTCCTCGGGTGTCCGGACCGATGCCGGGTGGGCCGCCGGGAGGACCGGGTAGGCGGAGCCGGGGGTCTGGCCCTTCGGGGGCGGGACCTCGCGGTCGTGCCGGCCCTGCGCCGCGCCGCTCGGGCGCTCGTACCATCCCTTCCGGTTCTGGTCGAAGACCGTGACCGTGTTCACCGGCTTCACGGCCGGCTTGACCGCGACGAGGCCGGAGGACCGGAACGAGGACCACCTCTCGCCGCTGTACGTCTGCCCGCCCCTGACCGCGACGGGCGGGTTCAAGGGGTTGCCACACGCGCAGCGGACCCTGGGCACGCCACGGCCGTCGACCAGCACGGACGTGCCGGCCTGCAGGACCGCCTGGTAGCTGGTGGGCGCGCCGTTCCGGTACCCGTGATTGGTGACCCGCGTGTCCCAGCCCAGCCGGACGGGCGTCAGCGACCGCAGGTACGAGGGAATCTCGGGCTGCCGGATACCCAGCGATCCGGAGAACGCCCTGCCCTTGTCCGGGTGCCGCGTGAGGAACCGGACCTGTTTCCCGACGTCACAGCTCGCGACGTTCCGCGTCCCCCCGTACAGGCCCGGATACCCACCGTCGACCTCGAGGGTGCGCGCACCACCCGCCGCACCGCCCGCCGTACGCGCAGTGCTCGCGCCGTCCTTCGCCTTCTCGCCGCCGGTCATGGGCGTGGCCTTGGCGACGCTCTCGGCCTGTGTGGCCGTCGACGGGGTGAACGGGTCGGGCCCGGCCTCCGGAGCGGCCTGGAGGAAGACCTCGCCGCCCGCCGCGGTGTTCCCGCCCAGCACGGTGAAACTGAGGACCACCGCGGACACCACGGCCACCGCCGTGCTCATGCTCAGCACGGCCCTGCGCGATCGCCACCTGCGCATCCGCCCGCCACCCGACGGCGGCGGCGAAGACCCGGCCGAAGAGACCGGAAGGGGCCCCGACGGGGGTCCCGAGGGAGGCGGAGGCCCTGATGGCTGCCGAGGGGGCGGCGGGGGCGGTGGTTCCGCATGTGCGCCCCGGCCCGACAACGGGCCGGGCGGCGGGCCGGTGGGGCGCTCGCAGGAAGGAGGCAGGGAACTCATGACACTCGCCCCCGGACACAGGGCAGCGGGTAGACCATGGTGACTCGCATGCGCTCACTCCTTACGAACCGTCAACGCCTCCACATCTCGGAGGTGGAACCCGGACGTCTCCAGCGACACCGCTGTCGACGAGGACCCACCCAGTACGCGTGCGTCCGTCTCCTGAGTAAGCCCGCTCCCCCGCATCACGTCATGCCGCGAGCTTTCGGGACTTGACAAGCGAGGGTCCGCGCCCTGTTACGACAGCGGCAGCCGGCGGGACCGGCCCGTGCGCGCCGACGGGTCCGTGGCTTCCTCCAGGAGCACGCGCACGCGCGTGAGGCGCTCGGCCGGCTCGGAGACAATTCGTGGGCCGCTGTCCCGGTTTCGGAGGGGATGGTTCGCCGCCGACGCGGGCGCAGGCGGCGGCTGGGACCCTGGGGGGGGGGGGGGGGGGGGGGGTGGGGGGGGGGGGGGTTGTGGGGGGGGGGGGGGGGGGTGGTGGGGGGGGAGGGCGTCACCGTGTGGTATGCGCTGGCGGTAGGGGGGGTGACGTTCAGAGTGCCGCG
>NZ_JBVHWW010000017.1:9378-130831 GCF_055563995.1 Streptomyces sp. NPDC029164
CTGGTTGGGGGGGGGGGTGGTTCGCCCCCCGAGTGGGCGCAGGCGGTGGCGGGGACCTGGGGGCGGACCCCCGGGCCGGGCCCCGCCGCAGGGGTCGTCTCAGCGGAACAGCATGGACGCGTCCCCGACCGGGGTGTTGACGGAGCCCGGGCACAGGAAGCTGCCCGAGGTCTTGGTGGCGGTGAAGGCGCGGTTGACGTACTTCCGGCTCGTCCCGTCGCGGTCCCACACGATGTTCGTGGCCTTGTAGCGGCAGGAGATGAAGCTCTGCCTGCCGGTGATGTCGATCAGGTCGGTCCGCGCCGTGCCGGCGGTGTCGTCGAAGGTGAAGGCGGGGTTGTTGTTGAGGGAGGCGGCGATGCCGCCGCCGCAGGCCAGGTTGCCTCCCGGCGCGTTGATCGTGGTGCGGTCGACGGTGAGGGCGGCCGGGGCGGCGGCGCTGGTGCTCGCGTTGGTCCAGTTGCAGCTGTTGCCGGCGACGACGATCACGCCGTCGACCTTCTGATCGGCGGCCGAGGCGCCGGGGGTGTGCGCGAGGGCGGTGCCGGTGCCGGCGAAGGCCGCGGCGACGACGAGCGTCGCGATCCCGGCGATGCGTGAGATGCGGGTGCCGTGCTTGATGGGCGTGGTGTGCCTCATGTTCGCTCCTCCATGCCACGTACTGGTGGGGGTGGGCGAGGCGCTGGGCCTCTCAGAGGGTGCGGAGTGCGTGCCCGGAGAGTCCCACAGCCACCTTGAACTGTCAGGAGCATGTCACTGCGATACCAGTATTTGGCTGGAAACTACCCGTCGGTACGAGATGGCCGCGCGGCGCGCCGACGGGCCCGCGGGTGCGTCAGGAGGCGGGCGAGACCGTGGAGGTCTTGCGCAGGACGCCTATCTTGTCGATGCGGTGCTCGGGGTTGCCCTGGGCGTCGCTCCAGAAGTTGCCCTCCGCGTGATCCTCGGGCGTGGCGCAGGTCGAGATCGTGATCATGGCCTGGGTGGGGGCCGCACCGGGCGTGCCGGGGACGGCCGCGCGCTGTTCGCCGAGCGAGCGCTCCGACCGGAAGGACGTCTTGCGGGTCGCGACGATCTCGTAGGTGTACTCCACCTTCCCGAGGGTCACGAGGACCGTGTCGCCCTTGTCCACGGAGGGCAGGTCGCGCAGCGGACCGCCCGCCGAGAGCCGGTGCGCGGTGATCAGGAAGTTGCCCACCTGACCGGGTCCGACGCCGCCCAGCCTTCCGTACGGGCTGGCCGCCACGCCGAGGTCCTGGATGCGGGTCCCCGGTACGTCGTCGGTCGTGCCCTCGTACGGCATCACGCGCAGTCCCGAGATGCCCACCGAGGGGATGGACAGCGTCGAGGCCTGGGTCGGGACGCCGGCGCCCGGGCCCGGGCCCGGGCCCACGGGCTGAGACACGGACGGAACGACGACGGCCGGGGTGACGGCCGGGGTGACCGCGGGGGACGCTCCGGGCGCGGACGAGTACGCCGCGGAGTCCTCGGGCGGGGCAGCCGCGGCCGAGGCGGGTACCGCGGGCGTCTGCGGGCGCGCCGCGGTACCGGCGGCGACGGAGGGCGCGCACGCCGCGATGAGGACGGCCACGGCGCCGGTCAGTACGGCGGGGACGGCACGGGAAGGGAACGGCAGGGTCATGGGCGCATCCGTGTCGGTCGGTCGTCCGGGTCGTGCGGCAGGCGGGTGACCCGGTTCAGCGGCCAGAGTGACATACGGAGCAAGAGGTCCATAAGGGTCCCGGTCTGTGACCTCCCTCCCCCTCGCCGACCGGACCGTGATCAGCCACGGCGTTGACGCGGCGGCTGGAGCCGGCGGCTCGCCGCGTTGCGGACGCGACGGGTGCGCCCGCGCTCGGCGAGCACGGTGAGGGCCTCGGGTGAGGTGACGGCCTGCGCGGCCGCGGCCGTGCGCTGGAACCAGTCGGACGCGTCCGTGACCTCATCGGCCGTCCACGGCTCGTCCAGGGCGATCGCCCTGAGGAGGATCCACTCGCGCAGGCGGCGGGACAGGAAGGCCCGGTCCCCGATGACCGCGGCCGTCATTCGGGCCCAGTCGGGGAAGTGGGCGTCGGTCAGCAACTGGGCGGCCCGGCGCTCCAGGTGGCGGTTCACCGCGGACTCCGCCATCGACGCGCAGTCGTCGCGCAGGACGGCCGCCAGCAGGCCGGCCTCCTCCGCCTCCGGGACGCCTTCCAGGAGTTCCAGGTAGCGGGCGTAGCGACGGTGCTCAGGGGGTTCGTCGTCGGCCTCGGGTTCGGTCATACGGGCATTCCATCGTTTCGCGCGATCATCCGGTACCGATATTCCGTGTCGTGCCGTCGGTCGAGGTAGGAGACTCGCCTCATGGTGGACATGCGCATGTTCCGGGACGAGGTCAGCGGCTGGGCGGCGGGGGGCGGCTCCGGCGGGCCGGCGAGCGATCTGGCCGTGCGACTGGGGGTGCGGACGGCGGTGCTGCTGGAAGGGCCCAGTGACCTCGCGGCCGTTGAGGCCCTGGCCGCGCGGCGTGGCCGGGACCTGGCCGCCGAGGGGGTGTGCGCCGTGCCGATGGGCGGGGCGATGAGCGTCGCCCGATACGCGGGCCTGCTCGGACCACCGGGCCTCGGCCTGCGTCTGGCAGGCCTGTGCGACGTGGGCGAGCAGGGCTTCTTCGACCGCGGCCTGACGCGTGCGCGGGCGCCGCGCCGGGAGATCTTCGTGTGCGTGGCGGACCTGGAGGACGAGCTCATCCGGGCGCTGGGCACGCCGAAGGTCGAGGAGGTCGTCGAGACGGAGGGAGACCTCCGCTCCTGGCAGACCTTCGTGCGTCAGCCCGCGCAGCACGGCCGGTCACGGCAGCAGCAGTTGCGGCGCTTCCTCGGGACGAAGAAGGGCCGCAAGATCCGCTACGGCCGGCTCCTCGTCGAGGCCCTGGACCTCGACGAGGTGCCGGCTCCGCTCGACGACCTCCTCGCGAGCCTGTGACCCGGTGCTCGTGCGCACCCCGCGTCGTCACTCCTGCCGCATGCTCGTGACCAGCTCGCGCGGCAGACCGTGGGCGTCGGGGAGGTAGGAGCACCAGCGGGGCGATCGCGAAGGGCACGCACTCCGCGATCACGAAAAGGACCTGGTGGTGACCGCCGGGTCCGGGTCCCGGGGGGGCGAGCGCAAGGGCGCTCTCATGAGTACGGCCTGCCCTGCCCGGACGCATGGCCGCCACCCGGCTGCCGGCAGCCGCCGGCCGGCTGCCCGGTCGCCCTCGGGCCGCAGGTACTCCGCGCCCACGCGGGCCGCGTCGCAGCCCGCAAGCGATTTCCGATGACCCGACCCCCGCACCGGCCGGTTCCAGCCAACCTGACCTCCCCCACGGTCCGGGAGCCCGGCGGCACCCGGACACGATCAGCGGCCGTGCCAAGGGGGCCGCCGCCGCGAGGTCGGCCAGATCCCGCTGCTCCGGCCGCCGGCCTGCGCTGTACTCACTCCCCCAGTTGCAGCGACCCCGCGACGGCCCCTCCGCACACCGCGGACCCGGGCCTCCTCGCCATGCGCGGGTACAGCCGAACTGGCCTCCACAGCAACCCGGTTGAAGGAGAAAGAGCATGTCCGAGCAGCAGGCCGAGGAAGACAAGACCGCCACCGCACCCGCTCCACCCGCCCCACCCGCGCCTCCGGAGTTCACGTACACCTGGGGCCAGCACAACGAGACCATGGAGGCGCTGTCGCTCGGCCAGATGGCCCGCCGCGTCCCCTCCGCCCTCCGGCAGACCGCGCGGCTCGCCCTCGCCGTCAACCGCACCGCCTTCCACGTCCTGGTCGCCGCCCAGATCCTCGGCGGGATCTGCACGGCGGCAGCGCTCGCCGCGATCTCCCAGGCGATGGTCCCGCTCCTGGCCGGTGAGGGCGTCCAGGAACGCATCTCGGCCGCCGCCTGGCCCCTGGTCGTCGCCGGTGCGATGACCGCCCTCGGCGCCCTGGCCTCCATCGCCTCCGGCAGCGCGGCCCGCCGCCTCAACCCCGGCATGGCCACCCTCGCCGACCTCGCCATGGTCGACGCCCACATGGACGTGGAGCTCGCAGCCTACGACGCCCCCGACTTCACCGAGCGCTCGGAGGCCGCCGAGACCGGCTCCGCCCGCTCCTCCATGCTCCTCCAGGACGCCCTCGGCTTCACCGGCGGCGTGATCGACATGGTCGCGGTCGCGTCGGTCCTGGCCGTGGTCCACCCCGTTCTGCTGCCGCTGCTCCTGCTGTCGGTGGTTCCCCGCGGCCTCGGCTCCGTGTACGCCGCCCGCCTCGACTACCGCCTCCACAACCAGACGATCGCCTCCCGGAACATCAAGCACATGATGCGCTGGCACCTGACCACCCCGAAGCTCGCCGACGAGCTGCGCGGCAACGGCATGCGGCCGTACGCCCACCACTGGTACGCGGCCGTCTGCGAGCGCATCGACTCCAGGATGGTCAGCTCCGCACCCCGCTACCTCGTCGTCCACCTGATCGCCGCCACCGCGTCCGGGGTCTTCGTCGTGGCGACGTACGGGGCGCTCGCCGGGCTCGTCATCGGCGGCTACATGGTCATCGCCGCCGCCGGCACGGCCATCCTGGCCATGCGCACCTCCACCGCCGCCCTGTCACAGCTCGTCGTCTACGGGGCGGCCATGTTCCAGCACGCGCTCTACCTCGGCGACTACACCACCTTCGTCAAGGAGGCCGCCGAGAAGTCCGGCCCGCGCGGTCCGCAGGTGATGGAGAGCGCCCCGGAGAAGATCCGGCTGGAGGAGGCCTCGTACACCTACCCCGGCAAGGACGCCCCCGCCCTCGGCCCCGTCTCGCTGACGCTGGCCCGCGGTGAGGTCGTCGCCGTCATCGGCGAGAACGGCGCCGGCAAGTCCACCCTCATCCGCCTGCTGACCTCCCTGACCGCCCCGACCTCCGGCACCGTCTCCTGGGACGGCGTGCCCACGTCCGACGCGGATCAGCGCTCCGCCTGGTCGCACGTCGGCCTCGTCACCCAGTCCTACGGGTACTGGCCGTTCTCCGCGCGGGAGAACATCACCCTCGGCCGGCCGGACCCCCGCGGCGAGGAGGCCGTGTGGGAGGCGCTGGACGCCGTGGGCATGCGGACGACCGTCGAGGAGTTCCCCGACGGGCTGGACACGCTGCTGGCCCGCTCGGTCTGGGGCGGCCACGAACCCTCCGGCGGCCAGTGGCAGCGACTGGCCTGCGGTCGCGCCTTCCACCGCAAGCCGGGCCTGCTGGTCATGGACGAACCGACGAGCGCCATGGATCCCCGCGGGGAGCACATGGTCTTCTCCGGCCTGCGGGACATGAAGGAGGACCGGATCACGGTGATCGTCACGCACCGGATGGAGAACTGCCGCCTCGCCGACCGGATCGTCGTCCTCGACGGCGGCCGCATCGTGGAACAAGGCCCCTTCGACCAGCTCCTGTCCCTGAACGGCGGCCGGTTCCGCGAGCTGTACGAACTCTCCCAGGACCGCTGACGACATGAGGCGTTGCGGAGCCCACCCCCGGCTGTGCGCTCCGCAGCACCGCCCGCGCACCCGGCGGCGGGGCGGGGCCGGGCCCGGGTGCCGCGTACGCTCGAGGCCGTGTCAGCCTCCCGTCTCCACCGTGTCGCCGTCCTCGTCCTCGAGGGCGCCAAGCCGCTCGACGTCGGCATCCCCGCGCAGGTCTTCACGACCCGGGCGAGCATGCCGTACGAGGTGCGGGTGTGCGGGGCGGCGCCCGGGCTCGTGGCCGGCGGGGACGGTCTGGCGTACCACGTGACCCACGGGCTGGAGGCCCTCGCGTGGGCCGACATCGTGTTCGTCCCCGGCTACCGGTTCCCGGACCGCGACGATCCGCCGCGGGCCGTCATCGACGCGCTGATCGGCGCCCACGAGCGGGGCGCGCGGCTCGCCGCCATCTCGACGGGCGCGTTCGCGCTCGCCGCCACGGGCCTGCTCGACGGCAGACGCGCCACGACCCACTGGCACTACGCCCGGGCACTCGCGGCGAAACACCCGCTGGTCCGGGTCGACGAGAACGTGCTCTTCGTCGACGAGGGCAGGGTGCTGACCTCGGCCGGCGCCGCCTCCGGCATCGACCTGTGCCTGCACATCCTGCGGGGCGACATCGGCGTGGCCGCCTCCAACCACGCGGCCCGGCGCCTGGTCGCCGCCCCCTACCGCAGCGGCGGCCAGGCGCAGTACGTGCCGCGCAGCGTGCCCGAGCCGCTCGGCGAGCGGTTCGCCGCCACACGCGAGTGGGCGCTGCACCGGCTCGGCGAGCCCCTCACGCTCGAGGCACTGGCCCGGCACGCCGGGGTCTCGCCCCGCACGTTCTCGCGACGCTTCGCGGAGGACACCGGCTACACGCCGATGCAGTGGGTGATGCGCGCCCGTGTCGACGTGGCCCGTGAGCTGCTCGAACGCTCGCAGCGCGGCATCGAGCAGATCGCCGCCGACGTGGGCCTCGGCACCGGCGCGAACCTGCGCCTGCACTTCCAGCGGATCCTCGGCACCACCCCGACCGAGTACCGGCGCACCTTCACCCAGGGCTGACAGCGGATCGGCCGGCGATCGGCCCGCCACTCCTCCGTGGCGGGATCCTTTTGAACCATGGCGATCACGCCGCTGTCGCGGGCACGCGCCGGACGCGAACCTGATGGCGAACGAAAGGGACATCGCTCATGACTCGCATTGCCATCAACGGATTCGGCCGCATCGGGCGCAACGTGCTCCGCGCGCTCCTCGAACGCGACAGCGACCTCGAGGTCGTCGCCGTGAACGACCTGACGGAGCCCGCCACCCTCGCACGACTGCTCGCGTACGACACCACCGCCGGCCGGCTCGGCCGCCCGGTGACCGTCGACGGGGACGTCCTCGTCGTCGACGGTCACCGCATCAAGGTGCTCGCCGAGCGGGAGCCGGCGCAGCTGCCGTGGGCCGAGCTCGGTGTCGACATCGTGCTCGAGGCCACCGGCCGCTTCACCTCGGCCGAGGCCGCCCGCGCCCACGTCAAGGCGGGTGCGCGGAAGGTGCTCGTCAGCGCGCCGTCCGACGGCGCCGACGTCACCCTGGCGTACGGGGTCAACTCCGACACCTACGACCCGGCCCTGCACACCATCGTCTCGAACGCCTCGTGCACGACCAACGCGCTGGCTCCGCTGGCCGCCGTACTGGACGACCTGGCCGGCATCGAGCACGGCTTCATGACGACGGTGCACGCCTACACGCAGGAGCAGAACCTGCAGGACGGCCCGCACCGCGACCCGCGCCGTGCCCGTGCCGCCGGCGTCAACATCGTGCCGACCTCGACCGGAGCCGCGAAGGCGATCGGCCTGGTGCTGCCGCAGCTCGACGGCAAGCTGTCGGGCGACTCGATCCGCGTACCGGTCCCGGTGGGCTCGATCGTCGAGCTGAACACGACGGTGGCCCGTGACGTGACGCGCGAGGAGATCCTGGAGGCGTACCGCGCCGCCGCGGAGGGTCCGCTGGCGGGCGTGCTGGAGTACTCGGACGACCCGCTGGTGTCCTCCGACATCACGGGCAACCCCGCCTCGTCGATCTTCGACTCGGAGCTGACCCGCGTCGACGGCCGCCACGTCAAGGTGGTCGCCTGGTACGACAACGAGTGGGGCTTCTCGAACCGCGTGATCGACACCCTCACCCTCCTCGCGACCCGCTGAGCCGGCAGCGCACACCGGCGGATCTCCGGCCGGCCGCACGGGCCGGCCGGAGGGGCGTACGCGGCTAGCGGAGTGCCGTGAGTACGTCAAGCCACGGGTTTCAGGGACGTGACCGTGCGGGGCGGGGCGGGGCCTACTGGAGGTTCCCCCTCCACACCTCGAACCCGGGAGCATCCATGACCCACCTCTTCCGCACCCCGCGCTTCTTCGCCCTGGCCGCTTCGACCGCCGTGGTCGTGGGCGGCGCGCTGGTCCCGACCAGCGCGTTCGCCGCCGCCCCGGAGACCCCGCGGGCCGCCGTGGCCGATGACCGCGTCGTGGCCCCCGATGATCAGGGAGGCAGCGACAACAGTGGCAAGCACCTGCTCATCGGGCGCGCCGCGGAGTCCCTCTTCGGGTCCCGCCAGGGCGACGCCGGCACCGATACGGGCATCCGCATCGATCCGCCCCGGAGCCGTACCTGGTTCTGTATCACGGCGCCGTGCGACGACCCCTTGGCCAAGCCCGTCCCGAACGACGCGCCCCTCCCCGACGGCGTACGGCTTCCGGACGGACCCGTCCCGGGCGTGCCCGTCCCGTGGGAGTGCTTCTTCTCCGGGGGGGTACCGAACCCAAATCTGTGACGCGGGGCGTATTTTCGCCGGTGGTGGGGTCATCCCCCCCGTACGGTGGCGGCCCCTCGCCGCGTACGAGCGGCTAGAAGTCCCCGTACCGCAGGCGCCCCAGGGCCGTCATCGGGCGGTCATGGGCGGCGACCGGAGCCGGGAGGCAGGTGGAGCCGGTCAGGTAGCGGTCCACGGCCGCGGCCACCGCCCGGCCCTCGGCGATGGCCCACACCACCAGTGACTGGCCGCGGCCCGCGTCGCCGGCGACGAACACTCCCGGCGCCCTTCCGCCGCCCGCCGCGAAACCGGCGTCGCGCGCGAAGTTGCCGCGCTCGTCGAGTTCCAGCCCCAGCTGCTCGCGCAGGCCGCCGGCCCGCTCGGGGCCCGAGAAGCCGAGGGCCAGCAGCACCAGTCCGGTCGGTATGACGTGCTCGGAGCCGGCCAGGGGGCTGCGGGCCACCGGCTCGACGGCGGTCAGGTGCAGCGCCCGAACCCGGCCCGAGGCGTCCCCCTCGAAGCGCAGGGTGGCGGACGAGAACAGCCGGGGGTCGCGACCCTCGCACCCGCGGGCCTCCTCGTGGGCGTGGGAGATCCGGTAAGTCTTCGGGTACACCGGCCAGGGCTCGCCGTCGGTGCGGCCCGTGCCGGGTTCGGGGTTGATGTCGAGCTGGACCACGGAGATCGCGCCCTGCCGCAGGGCGGTACCGAGGCAGTCGGAGCCCGTGTCGCCGCCGCCCACGATGACGACGTGCCGGCCCTCGGCACTGACGGGCGAGACGGCGTAGTCGCCCTCCCGCACCCGGTTGGCGCAGGTCAGGTACTCCATGGCCTGGTGGATGCCGTGCAGGGCGCGGCCGGGGACCGGTAGTTCCCGGCGCTCTCCGGCGCCTATCGCGACGACGACGGCGTCGCACCGGCCGCGCAGCTCGGCGGCGCTGGTGCCGGCCGCCCCGCCGGTGCCCTCTGCCGCGCCGGCGCCCACCGCGTGACCCGCGGCGGGGCCCGCGGCGAGGCCGGCCGCGCCGCCGATGTCCGTGCCCGTGACGAACACCGTGCCCTCGGCCCGCATCTGCTCGATGCGGCGGTCCAGGTGGATCTTCTCCATCTTGAACTCGGGGATGCCGTAGCGCAGCAGTCCGCCGATCCGGTCGGCCCGTTCGTGGACCGTGACGGCGTGCCCGGCCCGGGTCAGCTGCTGCGCTGCCGCGAGTCCGGCCGGACCGGAGCCGATGACGGCCACCGTCTTGCCGCTGCGCCTCTCCGGCGGCCTCGGGGTGAGGTAGCCGCGCCGCAGGCCCTCGTCGGCGATCGCCTGCTCGACGTTCTTGATGGTCACCGGGTCCGCGTTGATCGTCAGGACGCAGGCGTCCTCACACGGGGCCGGGCAGAGCCTGCCGGTGACCTCCGGGAAGTTGTTGGTCGCGTGCAGCCGCTCGTACGCCGCGCGCCAGTCGCCGTGGGCGGCGTACGCGTTCCACTCGGGTATGAGGTTCCCCAGGGGGCAGCCGGTGTGGCAGAACGGAATGCCGCAGTCCATGCAGCGGTCGGCCTGCCGGGAGACGAGCGGCAGCAGCGCCTGGCCCGCGTGGACCTCGTGCCAGTCGCCCAGCCGTTCCTCGACGGGCCGGGCCGGAACGGCCTCGCGGGGGATCCTGAGGAAGCCGAACGGATCGGTCACGCGCCGCCTCCCTGGATCGTTCGCGGTGGGGCACGGCGCGGGCGGCGCACCATGCTCCTCGTACGCGCATTCTGTGGCGGTTCGACCAGATTACGCCGCCTTCGCGCCAGCGCTCCGGGTGAAGGAAATCCGGTGAACGGCCGGGCGCGGAAGGTGACGACCGACCCTTGCGCGACGGCGCGGGCGGGTAGCGTTGCGCGAGTGAGGGTGGGCACCCCGGACACCCGGCTGGCCTGCTGCGCGGGAACAGCGCCTCGGGCACATCGTCGGTCGCGGCCGGCTGCGCGCCGACCACTCGCGGCTCGACCCACGGCTACCACCTGGACGTGCCCTTCGAGGTGACGCTCGCCCGGCACGCGACCAAGCCGATCGGAGACGGTCATCGGCGCGGCGAGCGGACTCTACGACACCGTCGGACGCATCCTGCGCGACACCGGTCTTGCCGGTTTGCCCGCACCCGAAGAGTGACGGCGCGGGCGGGGCTGGTGGCGCGCGCCTCGACCCCGGCTCCGTGGCCGCCGGGGTCAGCCGCGCAGCAGGGCGCAGACGAAGTCCTCCTGGACCTTGCGGACGCGGGCGAGCAGGCCGGGGTTGTTGTCGAGGGACGTCTGCGTGCTGATCGAGAAGGTCAGTGAGCGCCGGCCGTCCGCCGTGGCCGCCGCCAGCTGCGTGTAACCGGGCGTGTTGCCGGTGTGGCCGTAGACCGTTCCACAGCGCGTGGTGTAGCGGTAGATGGCCAGGCCGGCCGCGGTGCGGCCGGGGCCGGGGGGCTGGGACAGCGCGCCGGGGATGAAGGTGAACTGCTGGCGGCGGGTGCGCTCCGAGACGAGCGAACCGCCCGCGTAGCCACGGATGAACGCGGTCAGGTCCTTCGGCGTCGAGACGATGCCTCCGGCCGCCCACGCCCCCGAGGCGCTGATGGCCTCACTGACGTCGACGGGGCCGGCCTGCGGGTCGATCTGGTAGCCGTGGAGGAAGGGCTCGGGCAGCCGGTACCCCTGGGGCAGGCTCGTCTCGTTCAGGCCCAGCGGCTCGTAGACGAGCTCGCGCAGCAGTGCCTCGTACCGGCGTCCGGTGGCGGCCTCGGCCATCAGGGCGATGGCGATGTTGTCGGAGTTGGAGTACTGGTAGCGGCTGCCCGGCGGGAACGCGAGGTCCTCGCCGGCGACGAAATCCAGCAGGCGCCGGGAGTCGAACCGGTGGCGGGGGTCCTCGGAGACGATGTCGATGAACCCGTCGGACTCCGAGTAGTCGGGCAAACCGCTGGTGTGGTTGAGCAGTTGACGCAATGTCACCTGATGCCACGCGGCCGGCTGGGCGGGCAGCACCTCGCCGATCGTGTCGTCCAGGTGCAGCCGGCCGCGGTCGACGAGCACCAGGGCCACCGCTCCGCTGAAGGCCTTGGCGACGCTGGCGATCCGCATGTGGTCGGTCGCCTTCGGCGGTCGGCCGCTCTCCACGTCGGCCACGCCCGCCCGGTGGACCTTCGTACGGTCTCCGTCGCGCAGGACGGCGATGACACCGGGAGGCCCGTCGGGGCGCGCCACGAGCTCCCGCAGTTCCCGGTCGAGGGAGGACGCGGGCGCCGGGGTGCGGTCGGCTCCGGCCTGCGCGGGCTGCACGGTGGCGCCGAGCAGGGCGCCGCACACGGCGGTGGCGGCGGCCAGGCGCAGTGACGGGCGGATCCGGCGGGGGCGGCCGTACGGGCGTGGGGACACGGAGGTACCTCCCGGGGACGACTGAGCGCGGTGGCCCACGATGACAGGAGCACCGGCGACGCCGGCGGCGACACGGCCGGGCAAGGGCCGGCGGTAGCCCATCCGGCCCTTGCGGGGGCCCGCGGCGCGCTCCTCGTGTCCGGCTGCGGCACCGGAGGCGAGACGCCCACCGCATCCGGGCAGCAACGACGGGGTCGTCGGCGGCGTCGCCGCTGTGCGAGACCGGGGCGGTCTCCACCGTGGCCGTGACGGATGCGGCTGCGGCTGCGGCTGCGACTGCGACGTGAGCCGGAGCGGGGCAGGGCCAGTGCGGCCAGGACGGCGGCCGGCAGGGCGGCCGTGCGGACGGAAAGGGCGAAGGACACCGGGTTCCCCTCGGTCGGGTGAAGGACAGGAGGAGGGTAGAGAGGCCCGGCGAGCGGGGCGTAACGGCAGTTGAACCGGCCGCGGCATGGGCGCCGAGCCGGACGGGCGCCGCGGAACGAACCTTCCGGCGCCTCCGGCTTGAGCGGTAACTATGCTGGCGGGGCCCCGGGCATCACCCCACCGCAAGGCCGCCCGGACCGGCAACGGCTCTTGCCGCACGCACGCCACCCACAGCCCGCAACCCGCAACCCGCCCGGAGCACCATGAGCGACCCGATCGGCATCCGCGCCACACTGCTCGTCCTGTACTCGCCCCGGCTCGAAGAGTGCCGGAGCTTCTACGAGGACCTGGGCCTGCGCTTCGCGAGCGAGCAGCACGGACGGGGCCCGCGCCACTACGCGGCCACGCTGGCGGACGGCGCGGTCTTGGAGATCTACCCCGCCCGCCCCGACCGCGAGACCGGTGCCCTTCGCCTGGGACTCACCCTCACCGGCGCCGCCGCGACCCCGCCTCTCACGCCCGGCCGCCACCTCCTCACGGACCCCGACGGCCGGACCCTCGACCTCCACGCGACCTGACCCGGACGCACGGGCGAGCCGGGCCGCGTAACTCGTGATCTTGTCCGGCGTTGGTCCCCCGGGGCCGTCCGGCCCCGGGGGACATCTGCCGACCGGGACCGTGCCACGCCACGGCCCGGGAAGAATGCGTGAGGTCGTCTGCCATGCACTCCATCACCAAGAAGATCGGCGCGGGCATCGCAACAGCCGCCGCGGCGCTCGGCTGCGTCATCGCCACTGGACCGTCCGCGGTGGCCGACGGCAAGTGGTGCAACCACTCCGTCTGCATCGAGACTTACGACACGGGCACCTATCTGGGCCGGGTGGAGGTGTCGGTCACCAACACGAACCAGCCGAACCGCATCCGCGCACGGGTGTGGAGCACCAACGGCTGGAGCGCCAACACCAAGGTCGAGGACGTGGCCAAGTTCAGGACCTACCGGGACCAGGCGTACCCACAGCGGCACTTCCCCGCGGGCACCCGGATCTGCGCGGAAGGCTTCCGCGGGAACGCCAGCGTCGGTCTGCCCTGCGTCACCCTCACCGGCTGACCGGCTCGGCGTCCTCGCCCGCGGCGGTGCCGACGACGCGGCCGTCGCGCAGTTCCACGACCCGGTCGGCGAGTTCGATCAGGTTCGGGTCGTGGGTAGCGACGAGGATGGTGACCGCCTCGCTGCGCACGACCGCACGCAGCAGTTCCATGATCGAGCGGCCCGTCTCCGAGTCGAGCTGGCCCGTGGGTTCGTCCGCGATGATCAGGTCGGGCTCGTTGGCCAGGGCGCGGGCCACCGCGACGCGCTGCTGCTGACCGCCGGAGAGCTCGCCCGGGCGCTGCTCGGCGTGGTCCGCGAGGCCGACCAGCGCGAGCAGGGTCCGGGCGCGCTCCTCGCGCTCCTTGGCGGGCATGCGGCGCAGTCGCATCGGGACGCCGACGTTCTCGGCGGCGGTGAGGACCGGGATCAGGCCGAAGGACTGGAAGACGAAACCGATGCGGTCGCGGCGCAGGGCGAGCAGGTCCGCCTCGCCAAGGGTCGCCAGGTCGGTGCCGTCGAGGGTGATCCGGCCGCCGGTGGGGGCGTCGAGGCCGCCGACGAGGTTGAGCAGGGTGGTCTTGCCCGAGCCCGACCGGCCCCTGAGAGCGGTGAGTTCGCCGCGGCGGACCTCGAAGGACACGCCGCGCAGGGCGTGGACGGCCTGCGGTCCGCTGCCGAAGCTGTGGTGCAGGTCGTCCACCACCACGATCGCAGGGGTGGTGCCTTCCCTGGCCGCCGGAACCGCCGCCGCCACCGGTTCCTGATGGTTGTCACTCATCGCCTGCACTCCCCCGTCGAGTTGCCCGCATCGTGCGCACCGTTCGTGTTGTCCGCGTTCTCTGCCTGGTCCGCATGGTCCGTGTGGTCCGTGTGGTCCGGTGGTCCGTGTGGAGTGCCCGGTCCGATGGCCCGCACCCGCTCCCGTTGCAGCTTTCTGATCGCATTTGCGCATCCGTCGCACCCATCACGCAAGCCCCTTCCCTCTCTGGCTCGAATCTGACAGCATCGTCCGCTATCCGGTACCGAAGGTCCGGACGGGGGAGGGAATTCAACACGTGCTCGGCTTCGTCGTGCGCCGGCTGCGCGGGCGATGGCCGCTCGCCGTCGCCGTACTGCTCACCGTACTGATCACCGCGACCGCTCTGACCGCGCTCACGGCATTCACCCGTGGCGTGGAGGAGGAAGGGCTCCGGCAGGCCCTGACCGGCTCGGAACGGGCCCGGACCACCGTCGTGGTCACCAGCGGCCATCCGGCCTCCTCCCGCGCCAAGGACGACGAGTCCCTCCGGGCCTACGCGGACGAGGTGTTCGGGCGGCTTCCGGTCACCGCCGAGAGCGTGGCCCGCAGTCGTTCCTACGGACTCCCCGGCGCGGCCGCTTCGGGCCACGACGCCGACCTGACCCTGCTCGCCGCACTCGGCCGGGAGCACGTACAGCTGCTCGCCGGCCAGTGGCCCGCACCGGTCACCGCAACCGGGACCGGCACTCCGGCCTCACCGATGCAGGTGGCCGTGCCGCGCGCGGCGCTGGCCCGGCTCGGCCTGGCCGAGTCCGCGCTGCCCGCACCGGTCCGGCTGGACGACCGCTTCGACGGCGCCGCGCTGACCGTGCTGGTCACCGGCGTGTACCGGGCCTCCGATCCGGACGCCGGGTACTGGCGGCTCGACCCGCTCGGCGGCCGGGAGATCCAGTCCGGCTCCCTCGCCACCTACGGCCCGCTCCTGGTGGACGACAGCGCCTTCACGACCGGCGGCCTCCTGCAGAACTACCGCCTCACGCTGCTGACCCCGGACCTGCGCACGGTCCGCACCCCCGAGGCCGAGGCCGTCCGGTCCGCGGCGAAGCCCGCCGGGGACGCCCTCGAACGCACCACTTCCCTCCGGGCCGCCACCGAACTGCCGAAACTCCTCTCCGAGTTGGACTCCGGCATGCTCGTCGCCCGGTCCACCCTGATGGTGGGAGCCCTCCAGCTCGCCGTCCTCTCCGCCGCCGCCCTGCTCCTCGTCTCCCACATCCTGACCGTGCGCCAGGAACCGGAGGGCGTCCTGCTCACCGCGCGCGGCGCCTCCCGCCGCCGCCTCGGCGCGCTCGGCGCGGCCGAGTCGCTGCTGCTCGCCCTGCCGGCCGCCGTCCTGGCACCGCTGCTCACCCCGCCCCTGCTGCGCCTGTTCGGCCGGTTCGGACCGCTCGGGAAGGTCCACCTGGAGATCCGGGACACCTGGCTGGTCTGGCCGGTCGCCGCCGGCTGCGCCCTCGCCTGCGTCCTGCTGACGACGCTGCCCTCCGTCCTGCGCGGCGCCTCGGCCGCCGTCCTGCGCCGCGCCGGCGGCAGGCAGGCACTGGTGGCGGGCGCCGCCCGCTCCGGCCTGGACCTGGCCGTGATCGTCCTCGCGGTCCTCGGCTACCAGCAGCTGTCGCGGTACGGCGGTACGGACTCCCAGGGGCCCGACGCCCCCGCCGACGGCGGGCTCGGCATCGACCCGGTCCTGGTCGCCGCCCCGACCCTGGCCCTGTGCGGGGGCACCCTGCTGGTCCTGCGGCTGCTGCCGTTCGCGGCGCGGGCCGGCGGACGGCTGGCCGCGCGCGGCCGGGGCCTCGGCCCGGCCCTGTTCGGCTGGCAGATCGCGCGACGGCCCGGCCGGAGCACCGGGCCCGTGCTGCTGCTCGTCCTCGCCGTCTCCAGCGGGATCCTGGCCCTCGGCCAGCACACCGCCTGGTCCGAGTCCCAGCGCGACCAGGCCGACTTCATGACCGCCGGCGGCCTGCGGATCTCCGGGAGCAGCATGCCCCCGATGGGACAGGGCGGACGCTACGCGGCACTGCCGGGCTCGGACCGTCTGATTCCGGTGGCCCGCCAGGCGCAGCCGCTGCCCGGCGGGGGCACCACCGACGTCCTCGCGGTGGACGCCGCCAAGGTGGCCGAAGCCGTACCGCTGCGCGCGGACCTGCGCGGCGGCCACGGAATGCGGGAACTGTTCGCCCCGCTCGCCGCGCAGGGCCCGGACACCCTGCCGGGGTCCACGGCCACCGGCGCGGCCGGAGCCGCGCCCGGGCAGGCTCCCGGTGTCGCCCTGCCGGGTTCTCCCCGCCGGATCGAGCTCGGCGTGACGGTACGGTCCGCCGGTACGAGCTGGGCGGCCGTGAGCCTGCTGCTGCGCGACCGGTTCGGGGCGACCCACGGGACGCCCTCGGTCACGCTGCCCACCAGCGGCGACGCCACGCTCACCTTCCCCCTGGACTCCCTGACCGGTGCCCCGGTCGGTTCGGCCGCGGCCCCGCTGACCCTGGCGGGGATACGCCTCTCGTACGCGGGGGACGAGGGCCCCGCGGGCGACGGCAGCGAACTGACCCTGCGCCGCATCGGCGTCTGCGACACCGCGGACGGCGCGGCGACGGCGGTCGACGCGCCCGGACCCTCGGCCACGGGCGGCTGGCGGTCCGCTCCCCCGCAGGGACCGCGCAACCTACGGGCCCCCGCGCTCTCCCCGCTTCCGGCCGGTTCCACGGACCACCTGCAGGTCCGGTTCTGGGGTGGGGCCGGCACCGAGAAGGGTGTCAGCGCCGTGCTCTTCCCGGCGTCCACCTCCCCCGCCCCCGCCGCGGTCCCGGCGGTCGCCACCACCGGCTACCTGCGGTCCATCAGTGCCTCCGTGGGGGCGACCGTCCCCGTCACGCTCGACGGGGCGACCGTCCCGATGCGGATCACCGCCGCCGTCGACTCCCTCCCGGTGGCCGGACGGTCGGGGCTCGCCGTCGACCTGCGCACGCTCGGCCGGTTCCTGGTCGAGTCCGCCGGCCGGCAGCCGGCCCCGCCCACCGAGTGGTGGCTGCCCGCCGCATCGGCCGCCGATCCGGTCCCGGCCCGCGCGGCTACCGCGCTGCGCGAAGGGTCCAGGACCGAGCGCGTCGAGCTGCGTGAGGACATCACCGCGCGCCTGCTGGAGGACCCGCTGAGCGCCGGCCCGCAGAGTGCGCTGGCCGCCCTCGCCGCCGCGTGCGCGGTCCTGGCGGCCATCGGCTTCGCGACGTCCACCGCCGCCGAACGACGTGTGCGCGGACGGGAGTTCTCGGTGCTGCTCGCGCTCGGCACCCCGCGCCGGTCGCTGGCCCTGGCATCCGCAGCCGAAGGCGGGGTGCTGATCGTCATCGGGACCGCCGTCGGGACCGGACTGGGGGTCGCCCTCGTGCATCTGATGGCGCCCCTGGTCGTGCTGACACCCGCCGCCGGACGGCCGTTCCCGCCCGTACGGGTGGACCTGCCGTTCTGGCAGACCCTGCTCACGGCCGCCGCCATCGCCGCCGTTCCCCTGCTGTCGGCCCTGCTCAGCGGCCCCCGGGGCCGCGACATCGCCGGCCGGCTGCGTCCCGTGGAGGAGATGTGACCACCCCGCCCCCGTCCGCCCCCGCCCCGCGGTCCGGGCCACGGCCCGCGCCCTGGGTCAGGACCCGGTTGCGGGCGACTCCCCTGGGCACCCTGCTCGCCGCCGCGCTGGCGTTCGTCGCCGTCCTGCTGGCCGCCGCGCTGCCGCGGGCCCAGGACCGGGGCGCCGACCAGGCCCTGAGGTCCTTCCTGGAGCACAGCGGGCAGACCAACACCAGCCTGCAGGTGACCGCGCCGGCCCCGGTGGGCGGCCAGAGCGCCGAAGCCCTCGACGCGACGCTGAAGAGCCTCCTGTCCCACACCGGAGACACCTTCCACGTCGACCCGGACGCGGTGGTCCACGGCACGCGGACCACCAAGCGGCAGCCGCTGCTGAATCCGGAACTGTCCCGCCCGTCCGGATTCCCGCCCGCGATGTCCCTGCTGTACGTCCCACAGGCCCCGGCCCACGTGAAGCTGGTGGAGGGGCGCTGGCCGAGCGACACCCGCCCGCCCACCGGCGCGCCCGAGGGCGCCACCGCGTACGATCCGCCGCTGCAGGTCGCCCTCTCGCAGCGGGCCGCCGAGACCCTCGGAGCGCGCCTCGGATCCGTCCTGAGGAGCACGCCCCTGGTCAACGGCACGCCGTCCGTGGAGGTCGTCGGCCTCTACGCGGTCCCCGACCCGGCCGAGGACCTCTGGGTCGGCCTCGACTGCCTCCCACGCGCCTGTGAGCATTACAACGGGGAGAACCTCTCCTGGCACGTCGACGCCCTGATCGGCGCCGGGGACCTCGGTCGGATGGACACCTGGGGCGACACCGCCGAGGACTTCTGGCGGCTACCGGTGGACGTCGGCCGTCTGCGGGCGGACCGCCTCGACGCCACGACGAAGGAGATCGCCTCGTACGTGGCCGGGCCCACCGCCGCCTCCCTCACCCGGGAGACCGCCCGCCAGCGGCTGCGGACCACCTCGTGGCTGCCCGAACTGTTCAAACAGGCCCACGACCGCAGGCAGGCCGCGGCTCCGCTCGCCCTGATCGGACCCGCCGGGGTCGGCGGGGTCGCGTTCGTTGTCCTGTGCCTGGCCGGAGCGCTCGCCGGGGACCGCCGGGACGCCGAGCTGCGCCTGCTGCTGGCGCGCGGCGGCTCGCGCGCCGGCATCGTCGGCCGGCTCCTCGGGGAGGGCGCGGTCACGGTGCTCCCGGCGGCCGCGACCGCCACCGCGCTGGCCGTACTCCTGCTGCCCACGCCCCGGCTCGCGCCCGCGCTGCTCTCGGCCGCGGTGGTCGCCCTGCTCGCACTCCTTGCCTTCCCCGTACGGGCTGCCGTACTGCTGGCCCCGGCGCGTCCGGCCGGGCGGTGGCGCAGGCCCGTGGCCGAACTGCTCGTCCTCGTCGCCACGGCCGCCGCCGTACTGGAGGTCCGCCGGCGCGGGGTCGCCCCGGCCGGCAGCGACCCGGACCCGCTGCTGATCGCGGCTCCGCTGCTGCTCGCACTGTGCGGGGGACTGCTGCTGGCCCGGCTCCAGCCGGTCCTGACCGGCTGGCTCGCACGGGCGGCCGGCCGCCGCTCCGGGCTGGTCGGCTTCCTCGGGCTCGCGCGGGCCGCCCGCGGTTCGGGGGCCGCCGGCAGGCAGGCCCGCGGCCGCGGCGGCCCCTCCGTCCTGCCGATGATCGCCCTGCTCCTCGCCATCACCACCGGGGGATTCGGCGCCGCCGTCCTGCACTCGGTGGACGCGAGCCGGCTGGGGGTCGCCCGGCTGGCGGTCGGGGGCGACGCGGCGATCACCGCGTTCGGGAAGGCCTCGCTCCCGGCCGGTCTCGCGAAGGCCGCGGGCGAACTGCCCGGCGTACGGACGTCCGTGCCGCTGTGGATCGACCACGACTCCTCGGTCGTCGGCACCACCCAGCGCTCCACCCAGGTCTCCGTGATCGTCGTCGAACCGGGCGCCTACGCGGAGCTGTCACGCGCCCTCGGCTGCGGCTCCTTCGACCCCGCCCTGCTGACCGCGGGCGCCGGGCAGCCCGCGGACGCGCCCGTGCCCGCGCTGTTCAGCGCCGGCCTGGCACGGCTGGCCGGTCCGGGCACGTACACGCTGCGGCCCGGCAACGGCGGAGAGCTGCGGGCACGGGTCGCCGGCGTCATCGACTGCACCCCGGCGCGGCCGGCCCGGGACGCCGCGACCGTCGTGCTGCCGGCGGGTCCGGCGGCGGCCGTCATCGGCGCCGACCAGCCGAACCAGTGGCTGGCCCTCGGTTCCGTCGACGGCGACCGGCTGCGCGCGCTGGTCCGGGCCGCGCTCCCGCCCGCTTCGTCGGCTCAGGCCCCTTCCCCGTCGCCGTCCGCGCCTCCGGTTCTCGCCGCGGGTCAGGGTCCGGCCGCCCCGGCGCACCCCGCCGACGACGTGTATCCCGTACGCACCGGTGCGGAGGCCGTCGCCGAGCTGGGCGCCGAACCGCTGCAGCGGTCGGCCGAGCGCCTCTTCTGGGCCTCCGTGGCCGGAGCGGCCGGCTTCGCCCTGCTGGCCGTTCTGCTGACGCTGATGCGGACCGTTCCCGAACGGGCGGCGCTGCTGGCCCGGCTGCGCACCATGGGACTGCGCCGCCGCCAGGGTGTGGCGCTGATCCTCGCCGAGACCCTGCCGCAGACCCTGGCCGCGACACTGGGCGGGGCCCTGGTGGCGGCGGCCGCGGTGGCGTTGCTGGGCCCGGCGATGGACCTGTCCACGCTGGTCGGCGCGAGCGTGCCGACCGGGGTACGGCTCACCGCGGGGCCCGTACTGACGCAGGCCCTGGGCCTGGCCGCCCTGGTCGCCGCGGCCGTGCTCGTCGAGGCGGCGACATCCGGGCGACGGCAGATCACCACCGAGTTGAGAGCGGGAGACCAGCGTTGAACACCGAGCAGCCGACGTACGAGGAGCTGCGCCGCCGGGCGACGGCCGCCGCGGAGCCCCGCACCCCGGCGGTGGACGCGGCGATCGCCTGCGACCGTCTGGTCCGGATCTTCAGCACGGACGGCATCGAGGTGCAGGCCCTGCAGGGGCTGGAGCTGACGGTCGCCCAGGGCGACCTGGTGGCGCTCGTGGGCGCCTCGGGCAGCGGCAAGTCCACCCTCCTGAACATCCTGGCGGGCCTGGACGTCCCGACGGCGGGCAGCGCCGCGGTCGCCGGCTACGACCTGCTGGAACTCTCGGCCGGGGACCGGCTGCGCTACCGGCGCGAAGCGGTCGGGTTCGTCTTCCAGCAGACGGCCCGCAACCTGCTGCCATTTCTGACGGCCGCTCAGAACGTCGCTCTGCCGATGCAGTTGAAGGGCGGCGGCGGCCGGCGTGGTGCGAGCGGCCGGCGCGCCGCCCGGGTCGCGGAGATCCTCGACGCCCTCGGCATCGGCGAACTGGCGCACCGGCGCCCGGCGGAGCTGTCCGGCGGCCAGCAGCAGCGCGTCGCGATCGCCGTGGCGATGGCGAACGACCCCAGGGTGCTGCTGGCCGACGAACCCACGGGCGAACTCGACTCGGAGACGGCGGCGGCCGTCTTCGACACCTTCCGCACGGTGAACAAGGAACTGGGGGTGACGGTGGTCATCGTGACGCACGACCCCATGGTGGCGGGCGAGGTCCGGCGCACCGTGGCGATCCGCGACGGCCGCACCAGCAGCGAGGTCCTGCGCCGCCTGGTCACCGACGAGCACGGCGAGGAGTCGATCAGCGAACGCGAGTACGTCGTCCTCGACCGCTCCGGCCGCGTCCAGCTGCCCCCGAAGTTCCTGGAGGCCCTGGGCATGGAACACCGCGTGGCGGTCGACCTGGCCCCGGACCACATCGAGCTCCGCCCCGACCGCAGTTAGCGATCACGGGAGCGTCAGGGGGCGAGGCCCTCGACGAGCTCGGCACCGGGGAGTTCCGCGAACAGCTTCCCGGGCGCGATCAGCTTGCCGCGGCGGCGTCCGCTGCCGACGAGTACGTACGGCATGTCGGCGACCGCGGGGTCCACCAGGAGCGGCCAGCCGTCCGGCAGACCCAGCGGCGTGATGCCGCCGTACTCCATGCCCGTCAGTTCGACGGCCGTCTCCATCGGTGCGAAGGACACCTTGCGCGCGCCCAGGTGACGCCGGACCGCGCCGTTCACGTCGGCCCGGCCGACGGAGGGCACGAGGCAGGCCGCGAGGGTGGTCGCGCCACCGCGCTTGGCGGCGACCACCACGCAGTTCGCCGACTGGCCGAGCAGCTCGTGCCCGTAGTGCGCGACGAAGGCGCCGGTGTCGGCGATGGCGGGGTCGGTGTCCACGTACAGGATCTGCTCGGCGGGGACGTGCCCGGCCCAGCCCCGTACGGCTTCGGCCACGGGCGGGACGAGTTCCTCAAGGCAGTCGGGAGCCGGCACCGCGTTGTCGAAGGGCCCGATGGGAGCGCGCATGACCGCACGCTAACACCCGACGGCGATCGAGGTGATCGTTGTCGGCGCTGGACCGACCGGCCTGATGCCGGCCTGCGAGTTGCGGCCTGTTGGAGCGGTTCCTCGCGGTCAGTGAGAAGTTCCGGGTCGGCGGCTTCTTCGGGGGCGTCATGAAGCCGTGGCCGGAGCGGCTGGACACCGCCCACCCGTACGGGCTCACCACCCCGCTGCCGGTCACCGAGCGGCTGCTCGAGGAGCTCGCCCTCGAACTCGGTGCCGAGATCCGGCGCGGATGCGAAGTGGTCGGGCTGAGCCAGGACGAGGACGGGGTGACCGTCGAGCTGGCGCGCGGGGGCGCCCCCGGCGATGAGGGCGGCGCCGGCGGGAAAGGCACGCGTGTGCGCTCGCGCCACCTCGTCGGGTGCGACGGGGGCCGCGGCGTGGTGTCTCGTCGACGCCGACGAGGAAGTGGAAGTGGACGTGCCCGCGGTACTGCTGCGGTCGGACGGCCACGTGGCGTGGGTCGGCGACGACCAGCGGGATCTGCTCGACCACCTGCCCAAGTGGTCGGTTTCGCGGCGCGTTGACGCGCCCTGTGGCGCGTCGGGCGCGCCCGCGTAGGGGCGCGCTGTCAGCGCGGCTCCGGGGCGGCCCGCACGGTCAGGGAACGCGGAACAGTGGCCGGCTCCGCGGGCAGCCGGAGCGGGCGGCTGCCCGGGGTGATCGAACCGAGGACGCGGGGGCCGTCGGCTCCGGTGCATCCGGGGGCGTTGCCCGGGAGGCCGTGCAGGGTGAGGTACCCGAGCACGGCGAACGCGTACGCCTCCTTCGCCGCGGTCGGCAGCCCGAGCTCCTCCGAGGTGCGCAGCGCCGTGCCGCCCAGCTCGGCGCGGAGCATTCCCATGAGCGTCGGGTTGCGCACGCCGCCGCCCGACGCGTACACCTCGGTGGCGCCCAGCGGCCGCAGCGCGTCGGCGACGGTCCGGGCGGTGAGGCGCGTGAGCGTGGCGACCACGTCCTGCGGCGGGAGCTGCTCGAAGCCGGTCAGCCGGGAGCGCAGGTAGCCCTCGTGGAACAGTTCCTTGCCCGTGGTGCGCGGTGCGGGCAACCGGTAGTAGGGCTCCGCGAGCAGCCGTTCCAGCAGGGCCTGGTGGACCCGTCCGGCGGCGGCGAGCGCGCCGTCCTCGTCGTAGTCGAGCCGCCCGCCGGTCAGCTCGCGCACCGCCGCGTCGATCAGCGCGTTGCCCGGGCCGGTGTCGAACGCGACGGGGTCGCCGTACCGCGGTGAGACGGTGACGTTGGAGATGCCCCCGATGTTCAGGGCGGCCGGGACACCGGGCCGGCCGCGCAGCAGCATCAGGTCGATCAGGCTCACGAGCGGCGCGCCCTGGCCGCCGGCGGCGACGTCCCGCGGCCGGAAGCCGGAGACGACGGGGCAGCCGGCGGCCTCGGCGATCCAGGCCGGTTCGCCGAGCTGGAGGGTGCCGTGGACGCGTCCGTCCGCCGCCCAGTGGTACACGGTCTGGCCGTGCGAGGCCATCAACTCGGTGCGCCCGTCGGAGAGTTCGTGGTCGGCTCGGACGGCGAGCCGCGCGAAGGCCTGCCCGATGTGCGTGTCGAGGCGGCACACGTCGGCGAGCGTGGTCGCGGAGGGCGGCAGGGCCGCCGCGAGCGCGTTCCGCAGCCCGGCCGGGTACGGCTCGCTCACCATGCCCAGCGGGGTGAGGTGCAGCGTGTCGTCCCCTGCCGGGACCTCCAGGTCGCAGGCGGCGGCGTCGACGGCGTCGTACGAGGTCCCCGACATCAGGCCGACCACCCTCATCGCAGGGGCTCCCGGTGGTCGTTCCCGCGCAGGGTCAGCAGGGCGAGCGAGCTGATGGCGCAGGCTCCGGCGGCGTAGTAGGCGGGGATGGCGGTGTCTCCTGTCCGGGCGGTCAAGGCGGTGATGACGAGCCCCGCGCAGCCGGAGAACACCGCGTTGGCGAGCGCGTACGCCAGCCCGAGGCCGGTGCAGCGCACACGTCGCGGGAACATCTCGGCCAGCATGGCCGGCCCCGGTCCGGCCAGCAGTCCGACGAGCGCGCCGGCGGTCAGCACGGCCGCGGCCCGAACCTGCGGGGAGGCGTCCGGGGACTGGAGCAAGTGCAGCAGGGGGAAGGCGAGTACGGCGATCCCGAGGGCGCCGCCGAGCATGACCGGGCGCCGTCCGTACCGGTCGCTGAGCAGCCCGGCGGGCAGGATCGAGGCGGCGAACCCAAGGTTGACGAGGGTGGTGGCCAGGAGGGCGTTCCGGAAGGAGGCTCCCAGGGTGGCCTGGAGGTGGGACGGCAGGACGACGAGGAAGGTGTACCCGGCCGCCGACCAGCCCATGATCCGCCCGATGCCGAGGACGACGGCACGGGCCTGCACCCCACCGGCGGGCGGCAGTTGGTCGCCTCGGGCCGCGTCCGGGGCCTTGGCCGGGGGCGTCGCCCCGGGCGGTTCCTCCAGTGCCGTACGCAGCCACAGCGCGACCAATCCGAGCGGCAGGGCCAGCAGGAAGGGGATCCGCCACCCCCACGCGTACAGCGCCGGGGCGGGCAGGAGCGTCGCCAGGGCGGCGGCCGTGCCGGCTCCGGCCAGCAGGCCGAGGGCCACGGTGAAGGACTGCCACGCACCGTAGAGGCCCCGCCGGCCCGGTGGCGCGTACTCCGCCATCAGGGACACCGCGCCGCCGAACTCCCCTCCCGCGGAGAGCCCTTGCAGGACGCGCAGGAACGTGAGGAGCCAGGGTGCGGCCGGGCCTATGACTTCCCGGGTGGGGAGAAGGCCGATCAGGGTGGTGGCGAGCGTCATGAGGCCGACGACGAGGACGAGGGTGGGGCGGCGGCCGAGACGGTCGCCGATCCGGCCGAAGAGCAGTGCGCCGACAGGGCGGAAGAAGAAGGCGAGCGCGAAGGAGGCGTACGTGGCGACCAGCGCCTCGGCACCGCTCGCGGATCCGGCTCCCGTGCCCGTTCCCGCGCCCGTGGGCGGGGTGAAGAAGTTGGCCGCGATGACAGTGGCGAAGCAGCCGTAGACGCCGAACTCGTACCACTCGACGAGGTTGCCGGCCGAACCGGCGAGCAGGGCCCGCCGGGCGGCGGCGCGGTGCGGCGGCGGCGCCGGAAGCAGTTCGGTCGAGGTCACCCGTGCTGAGTGCCCGCTCCGCGGTGGCCCGATGCCTGGCGGCGGCGCGGTTCAGCCGTATGCGCCGGGGAGTTGGCGGGCCGGTTCCGAAATCCCCTGACACCGGCGGGATTTGGAATCACAGTCGGAAGTCATGCATAACTATTATCTCGAATCGAAAGGAAATTCGGGACAATTCGCGCCGTGTCCGATGCCGTTGAGTGCATCCCGTCGGAGAAAACTGGTCCGCCGTCAGAGCCAAAGCACGACTCATTCCACCGAGAACAGGACCGGACCGCTGATCTGAACCGAACTGCCGCCTGCCAACCGATTGCGGAGGTATCACGATTGTCCTGCTTCAGGACCGACTTCCGAAAGGCCCCCAAGGGCTCTCTCCTCACGGGCTGTTGCCCCCGAGCGCGCGCCGTCTTCTCCATACTGCTGCTCGCCGCCGTCGCACTGACCGGCTACGCGGAGCCGGCCCACGCGGCCGCCCCCTACGGCGTCAGAGCCGTGGAGGTGGCCGCCTCCAAACAGGGCTCGCCGTACGCCTACGGCGCTACCGGCCCCAAACGCTTCGACTGCTCGGGGCTGACCCTCTACGCCTTCAAGAAGGCCGGCAAACGCCTTCCACGCACCGCCGAGCAGCAGTACGAGCACACCCGCCACATCCCCAAGTCCGACCGCGTGACCGGCGACCTGGTCTTCTTCCCCAGTGGCGCGACCATGGGCCACGTGGGCATCTACGCGGGCCAGGACAGGATCTGGCACGCTCCACGCCCCGGCACCTTCGTACGTCTGGAGCGGATCTGGAGCACAGAGGTCCGCTACGGCCGGGCCACCTGAACGGGCCCGGCCCACACGACACCCCTACTGGCTAGTGCAGCCGCCAGGTGAGTTTCCCGCCGCCCACCCAATGGACCGCGTCCGGATCGTCGAGGTCGTGGATGGTGATTCCCGCGGCCGCGGCAGCCAGGATCACGTCGGTCATGGACTCCGCCATACGGACCATCTCCCCGTCGATCTCCACGATCCGGAACGGCGGATCTCCCGGCTGCACTGCCAGCACTGTGACCCTCGGCGAGGCGATGTACGGGCTCGAGCTTTCTGTCATGCGGAGATGGTTCCATGCCGACGCCCACGTAATGCGATGCGGCGGCGCGTCTACCGCCGAGTGGACGCAGCCGGTTCCGGCTTCACACGATCGGTGTGTCGGGTCACCGCTGAATCGATTCGGCCAGGTGGGTGGCACCTAGGGTGATCGCATTGCTGTCAGTACCGAATTTTGAGGAGTTTCCGTGCACGCTCGTCGCCTCACCACCGCCCTGCTGTCCGTCGGCCTGATGATCGCGGGTGGGCTGGTCACCGCCACGCCCGCGGCCGCCGATCCGTGCGGCTACTTCGCCAACGGCTCCGATTCCTTCTACAACCACTGCACGAACGACGGCTCACGCGTCATCATCGAGGTCGAGGTCTTCGGACCCAACTACGAGAAGTGCGTGAGCCCCGGCAAGACGTGGCTCGGATCGCGCAGCAAGGTGAGCAACGCCCACTACGTCGGACGCACCTGCTGAGCCGGACGGGCGATGCGCCGGCCGACACGGGTGCGAGCGGTCCGGCAGGACCGCGCCCGGTGCCGGCGCACGTCCGGCCTCCCGGAGGAGATGTCAGTGCTCTCGGGCATGATCGATCCATGACGCACGCTCCCGCCGACGCCCTGCACGAGCTCGCCCACCGCCTCCTCTCCCCCGACGACGCCGCGCGATGGCTCGGCATGCTCGCCCCGGGCCTGCGCCTGACGCACGCGGGTGACGGACCGCCGGCGGGGCGGCTCGGCGGGCTGCCGGAGCTGCCCGCCGGCACGCCGTGGCCGGTGTGGGAGGGGAACGGCCCGCTCTCGCACATCGCGTCCCTCGACTGCGCGGCCCTCGCGGCGGCCGGCGACGTCGGCCTCCCCCTGCCCGCCTCCGGGACCCTCCTCTTCTTCCTCTTCGACGGGCGCCTCGGCGACGAGGACCCCCTCGTCGACCCGGCGGACCCCGAGACCCGGCAGGGCTCCCAGGTGGTGTACGTCCCGGCCGGCACCGCCACCCACCCGCACCCCGCCCCCGACGGGCTGCCCCCGTACCCCGAGGTGCCGCTCACCGCGCAGGCCGGGCTCACCGTGCCGGCGGACGACGCCCCGAGCGTGCGGGCGGCCTTCGGCGAGGTCGTCGGCTCGCGCGACTGGCGCAGGCACCCCGTCAACGCCAGACCCTTCGACGACGCCCTCAGGGCCCTCGACCCCGACCCCAGGGGTGCCCGGCACCGGGTCGGCGGCCACGCCATGCCCGTGCAGGGGGCGGTGGAGTGGGAGATCGCCGGCGCCGTGCTCGGCCCCGGCACCTCCTGGCAGGACCCCCGCCTGGCCGACGAGGCCGCCGGGTGGGTCCTCCTCGCGCAGATTGACACCGATCACGAGGCGGACATGATGTGGGGCGACGTCGGCACCCTGTACTGGCTGATACGCCGGTCCGACCTGGCGGCGGGCCGCTTCGAGGAGGCCCGCTTCACCTGGCAGTGCTGCTGACACGGCCCCGGCGGCAGGGGAGCACCCCGATACTGTTCTCTCGTGGGGCAGTTGGCAGCGTGAAGTCCACGCCCCCGGGGTACTTGTCCCTCACGGTGAGCACCACACGGCCCGACTCCTTTCACCCTTCCGCTGCCGCGTGTGGCTCCCCGGGGCATGGCGTCCGCAGCCACAACGGCTGCGCCGCTCAGGATCGTTGCCCGAAGGCGGTTCACGGTGACCCTCGTCGCAGATGTATCGGCGTTCCTCGGCGCGTGTGCGCACCTCAGCACCAGCGTCCAGAGCAACACGGCGTGTGACGTGGCGAGTTCACCCCTCCGTCCGGCGGCCGTGGTCGAAGCCGGTGCCCCTGGCCCTCATGCCTCCGCCGGCGGCCGACTCCGCTGCCGCCGCCCCCGCCGACTCCCACCCGAGGAGTACCCGTGGCCGTCCTCACCACGATCGCCGTGATCCTCGGCGCCTGGTGCGCCGCCGGTGTCGCCACCGCCGCGCTGTACGCCGTACTGCGCGCCCGTCACGTACGGCGGCAGCGAACGCTGGCGTCCACGCCCGACGGCGCCGCCTGCCGGTGTGCCTCCCCGGCCGGGTCCGGCGACCGGAGCCCGTCTCCGGCACGGAGCGCCCCGATCGTCGCGCGTACGACCGCGCCGGACGGGGCGTGATCGCGCCGCGCGCCCGCCGAGCAGCCGGTCCGCAACCACTCGTCCGAGCCGCTCGGCGATCCGGACGCTGATCGCGAACCGCGTGCTCCGCCAGCTGGACGCGCTCTCCGCGGCGGACGACAGCCGCCGCCCCGCGACCTGCCTGATCGTCCGCGTGGATCCCGCCCGCGGTACGGCCGTGTACGCGAGCGCCGGGCATCTGCCGCCCGCCGTCTTCACCGGCGACGGCCCGGGCAGGCTGCTGGAGGTGCCCGTCGGCCCTCCGCTGGGCACGGGCATCGGCGGGTACGAGGCCGTCGCCCTGCCACTCACCCCCGATCAGACGATCCTGCTCTACACGGACGGCCTGGTGGAACGGCGCGGCGAGGACATCGACACCTCCCTGGCCCGGCTCGCGGCGCTCCGCATGACCTCCGGGGCCGGAGTCGCGGATGTGGTGGGCGCCGTCTGCACCGGACTCGACGCGCAACACGCCGAAGACGACGTCGCCGTACTCGCCGCCCGCCTCCGTCCCCGTACGCCCCACCTCATCGCCGGCGAGGCCGCTCCCGCCGGCACCGGCGGGCCCACCGACTGAGGGACGCGTCGGCTGACACGGGAGGGGCACTCAGGCGACGGCCGTCAGGCGCACGGCGGCGATGCGGCCCGCGTGGTCGAACTCGATCTCCGCCGCACTGCCCCCGGGAAGATCGGTGAGGATCTTGTCCCCCTCCTCCCTCAGGGGCAGGCCGTGGTACTCCAGGTAGCCGGTGACCACCCGCCGGGCCGAACGGCCGATCAGGCCCGCCCCGGTGACGAGTTCCCGGGGCAGCGCGACCGTGTTGAGGCCGGCCCTCGGAACCTGCGGGTCGTCCGGCAGGAAGTAGACCAGACTGTCCGGTCCCGCCGGGAGGCCCAGGTAACCGGGCGCCTCGGCCACCCCCATGCCCGCGAAGGCCAACGTCTCGGCCGCCCGCCGGGGATCCTCGAAACCGGACAGGTCCAGGGTCTCCTCGGTGAACTCGGCGATCCCGTGGTTCCTTCCGTAGCGCTCGATCGCACCGGTCAGCGCCACCACTTCACTGCCGCGGAGTCCCGGGTTGGCCCAGCCCCACATCCAGGACCGCTCCCGCACGTCGTACGTACCCAGCACGGCGATCCGCAGCTCGAGACCGCCCTGCCGGTAGAGGCAGGCCTCAAGGTCCGCCGTCCAGGGCCCTTCCGGCATGTACGCGGTCAGGGCTTCGAGTTGTGCGGCGCCCCAGGCCGCATGCCGTTCGGCCTCCAGGAGGAACGCGTCACTGAACTGATTCGTCACGATCATGGCCATGACCCTAAATCGCCGGCCCGATCACCCGGCATGCGGGTACCGGCATCGCCGATACCGGCAGGCAGGCAGGCAGTGATTACGGCCGCGCCCGCGGCGCAGCGCCGACGGCGGCGTCGAGGGCGTGCCGGGCCTTCCGCGCTGCCGCTCGCACCGCCTTCGCCTCCCGGGCAGCCTGCTGGTGGCGGCGATCGGCTTCCTTCGCGGCGGCGCCGAGGCGCTCGCGTTCCTGCCGGGCCTGGTCCAGCTGCGCCTGTAGGTCCGTGATCTGCTCGTCGAGCGCGCCGAGCGCGGCGCGGGCCTGTGCCCGCTCCGATTCCGCCGTGGCGAGCGCTTCCTCGGCCAGCTTCGCCTCCCGGTTCGTCCGGTCCGCCTCGGCGCCGGCCCGTGCCTGGGCCTGCGCCTGCGCCTGCGCGGCCCGGGTGTCGGCCTCGGCCTCGGCTTCGACTTCGGCTTCGGCTTCGGCTTCCGTCTCGGCTTCGTCTTCGGCCTTTCGTCGCTTCGGTGGCGGTGCCGTGCCGGGTACGTCTACGGGTCCCAGTTCGGCGAAGCCCACGACCTGCGGCGGGGCCTTCGCCAGCACGCCCCGCGCCCAGGTCTCGGCGGCGTCGGGGTCGGCCAGGACGGTGCGGAGGATCTGTTCGACCTCGCGCTGAACACCCTCGGAGACCTCCTGCCCCGCGTCGCCGGCCAGGCGACGGGCTTCGGTGGCCATCGCCGCGACCACCACGTGCTGCTGGTGCGACAGCTTCCGCAGGTCCTCCCCCGACAGGGTCCGGTGCGCCTCGCGCAGCTCCCGGCCGAGCTCCAGCAGGCGCCGCGCCTGCTCCGCGTCGGCGCGGGCCAGCAGGTTCGCGGCCCAGACGGCGAGCGTGGGCTTGCGCAGGGCCGCGATGCGCTTCGCCGCGTCCCGCTCCCCCGCCCTGCGCGCGTCGGCGACGTGCGCGTCCCGGGCGGCCGTGAACTCCTCCGGCCTGAGTCCGTACAGCTCGGTTGCCACCGCGTCGACGTCGACCACAGCACCACTCTCCCCCACCGGCGGCGTTTCGGCGCGCAGCGGCCGACGGGGCGCGCGCACCGGCCCGTCACACGTGACAGGCGAGGCCACCGGAGATATCTTGGCCGCTCCTCCCCACCCCATACATAACGAAAACACCTGGGATCTCCCGGTCTGGGTGGTGCTGGACGACGATCACTGGAAGGTGGGTCCGACCGTGGAGCCGAACGAGATCAGCGAGGTCCTGAACCGTCCGCTCAGCCGGGAACTCCTGGCCCGCGACCTGACCCGCCTGGCCTACATGGCCAAGGACGGCACGCCGCGGGCCGTTCCGATCGCCTTCGTCTGGAACGGCGCGGAGATCGTCATGTGCACACCGCAGAACGCCCCGAAGCTCCCGGCCCTGCGTCACAACCCGGCGGTCGCCCTGACGATCGACACCGAGGTGCACCCGCCGAAGATCCTGCTCATCCGCGGCCGGGCCGAGCTGGACGTCGTCGAGGGCATCCCGGACGAGTTCCTCCAGTCGAACAGCACGTACAAGATGACGCCCGAGCAGCGGGTCGTATGGGAGTCCGAGATCCGCTCGCTGTACGACGGCATGGTCCGGATCGTCGTGACCCCCACCTGGGCGAAGCTGATCGACTTCGAGACGACCCTCCCGAGCGCGGTCGAGGAGCTCGTCCGGCAGCGGGAGGAACGCGAGGACGCCTGAGGCACCACGGCCCGGGCCAAAGGGCTCAGGCCGGATCCACCTTCACCTGGGTGTTCTGGCAGGCGGTCAGCAGCCAGGGGCCGTCCGCCTCGCGGGTCATCACGTACAGCGGAGCGCCCTCGCTGCCGCCGCCGTCGGCCTCGCGGTAGACCTGACGTACCTTCACCGCCGCGACGTCCGGCCGCAGGAACCGGATGTGGACCACCTCGTAGGTGACTTCCCCGTCCCCACTCGCCGCCGGCAACACGGCCCGCGTGAACGCGGCGATTTCCTCGAACCCGATGAGGACCTTCCCGTGCGCCGTCGTCCACAGCGCGTCCGGATGGAACAGGGCCAGGAACCCCTCGGCGTCCTTGGCCCGCTGCGTGCGCTCGACCGTGGCGACGACCTCTTCGATCGCCTTGACGGAAGCGGCCTCGGCCGCCCGCTCGATGCCCGCGTCCGTGTCCGTCTCGATGTCCGTTTCGATGTCCGTTTCGATGTCCATGGGCTTCATCGTGCCGCCTCAACCTTACTTGAGGTCAAGCAATATGATCATATTGGCCTCATGACCACGAAGACCCTGTACCTGCTCTGCTCAGCCGCCCCGCCCGTCTTCGACGTCGCCCACGTCGTCGAAGACGCCCAGACCCGCGGCTGGGACGTCTGCCTGGGGCTGACCCCCACCGCCGCGCACTGGGTCTCGGAAAGCCTTGACGGACTCGCCGCGCTCACCGGTCACCCGGTGCGCTGGCAGTACAAGTTCCCGGGCGAGGCCGACGTATGGCCTGCGGCCGACGCCCTCCTCTTCGCCCCGGCGACCTTCAACACCATCAACGCCTGGGCCCTGGGCCTCACCGACCGCTTCGCCGTCGGCGTCGCGGCCGAAGCCCTCGGCAAGAACACCCCCACGGTCGCCATGCCCTGCACCAACGCCGCGCTCGCCGCCCATCCTCAGTTCGACACCTCCCTGGCCACCCTGCGCGGCGCCGGTGTCGAACTCCTCTACGGCGAGAACGGCTTCGTCCCCGGTCCGGCCGGCCCCGACTCCCCGTCCCACTTCCCCTGGCCGGCCGCCCTGGACGCCGTGGACCGCATCAGCACCACCCGGCTCTGAACGACCGGTCGCGTCCGCGTCGCGGCGGCGGCGCTCAGCCGGGCTGCCGCACCTGCCGGAGCTGCCGGAAGAAGGCCCGTACGTCCCCCACCAGCAGATCGGGGACCTCCATCGCGGGGAAGTGACCGCCCTTGTCGTACGAGGTCCAGCGCACGATGGTGTCGGTGCGCGCGGCGACGTGCCGCAGGGGGATGAAGTTGTCCCGGGGGAAGTCGGCCAGTGCGGTCGGGGTGTGCGACACCTCGGGCGGCTGCCCGGCGTAGTCGGCGTGTGCCCGCTCGTAGTAGATCCGGGCCGCGCTGCCGGCCGTACCGGTGAGCCAGTACAGCATCACGTTGGTCAGCAGCTGGTCCCTGTCGACGGGGCAGCCGGGATCGCTCCACTCGTCGAACTTCTCGGCGATCCAGGCGAGCAGCCCGACCGGTGAATCGTTCAGCGCGTACGCGAGGGTCTGCGGCCGGGTCGCCTGGATGTCGGCGTAGCCCTGCCGATCACGCGCCCAGGTCCGGTACCGCTCCCAGGAGGCCAGCGTCCGTTCCCGCTCGGCGGCGGGCAGCGCGGCCAGTTCCTCGGGCCGGGGCTCGGCGGTGGCGCCGCCGCCCGGCAGCAGGTTCAGGTGCACTCCGATCACCCGACCCGGCAGGATCCGCCCGAGCTCCCGCGAGATCGCGGCACCCCAGTCACCGCCCTGCACCCCGTATGACCCGTACCCCAGCCGCTCCATCAGCACGCCGAAAGCTCGCGCGACCCGCTTGAACTCCCAGCCCGTCTCGGTCGTGGGCCCGGAGAGCCCGAAGCCGGGGATGCTCGGCAGCACCAGGTGGAACGCGTCGGACGGATCCCCGCCGTGCGCCCGCGGATCGGTCAACGGACCTGCGACCCGCTGGAATTCGACGAACGATCCCGGCCAGCCGTGGGTCATCAGCAAGGGCGTCGCGTCCGGCTCGGGCGAGCGCAGGTGCGCGAAATGCACCCGTGCTCCGTCGATGACCGTGGCGAACTGCGGCCACTCGTTCAGCCGTGCCTCCGCCGCGCGCCAGTCGTAGCCGTCGCACCAGTACGCGACGAGTTCGCGCACCCGCTCGCGCGGGATCCCGTACGCCCTCCCCACGCCGGGCAGTTCGTCCGGCCAGCGCACCCGGCCCAGCCGCTCACGGAGGTCATCCAGCTCGCCCTGCTCCACGGCGAGCCGGAACCCGCACAGCCCCTCACCAAGATCACTCATGACCCGCATGCTAGACAGCCGGTGCGCCCCGCACGTCAGTCGGTGTCCGTGGCCGCCAGCACGGCCAGCCGCCGGCGGTCCGGGGCCAAGGCGGCCAGGCCGATGTCCCAGGCCACTTGCTCGAACCACTTCGTGCCGGCGTCGAAACCGTGCCAGACGCAGTCCCGTACGCGTGCTTCGGCCTCGCCGACGGCGGCGTCTTCCGGGCAGCCGGCCAGCGCGGCCAGGGACTGCCAGGCCGCGAGGCGGCCGTAGGCGCCGAAGGAGCCGGAGTTGTACGCCCCGCCCGCCGACGCCGCGGCGAAGAGCACGGCCCATGCCTGGTCCGGCGGAAGGACGGAGACCGACAGAGCCGCCTTCCTGCCGGCTCCGCGCAGGCACTCCAGCCCCAGCGACAGGAGCGCCTTCGGGAGGGATTCGGGGTCCAGCGGGGCGGTGAGCTCAAAGACCCGTGCCTCGATGCGCCCGTTGGACTCCTCGGCCCAGTTCGCCACGGCTCGGGCCATGGCGGCGGCTGTGGCTTCCGTCGTCGTCTCCTCCGCCGGGGGGACACGCGCGCCGGTGACGTTCACCAGTGCGCGGGTCTCCGAGGGGCCGAACGGCATCGAGTGACTGCTGCCGCGCGGGCTGTAGCGGGGCAGGTCGGGAACGCCTTCCACGTCGGACAGCGTCAGGGGCAGCCGGCCGAGTGGGTGGTGCCTCCAGTGCGGCGACGTGGCCCAGCCGGAGACACCGGGCGTCTCCTCCACGGCGACACCCCTGAGCACCAGTTCGTGGATCAGGCAGGCCCGAAGCTCCTCCGAAGCGGGTCCGGTGAACGCGGTGGCCAGCGCGTCGGCCTCCTGGCCGGAGGCGAGCAGCGAGGCCGTGAAACGGTCCAGCCTCCTGCTGGTGACCGCCTTCGAGGAGACCAGCCGCAGCGCCTGGGCGGCGTTCTCGGGGCCCGGAGTGGTGGCGAGCAGGCGAAGGAGGTGGTCGAAGACGCTTCTGTACTGCCACACCTGTCCTGCGCCGTACGCGCCGGCGAGAGCGATGCCGAGGTCGGCGCAGAAGGCGGGGTCTCCCTGAGCGACACGTCCGTCGGCCACCGCCCACACGTCGGTGACCTTCGTCAGGTCGGGCAACTCGGTCACGATCTTCTGAATCTGATCAGCCACGGCACGGAGCCTACGCGTCCGGCGGCATCCGCCTCCGGAAACCCCGCCCCCGGACAGCCACGCCCCCGGCGGACGCGGCTTCAACTCACCGCCTACGTAATGCCGTTACGCAAAAACCCTCACAACTCCCCGAACCGCTCCCCCGCCCCGCGAAACAAGTACCTGTCGACTGGTTTTCTTTCGGGCGGCCGGTCTACATTGGCGGCACACCACACCACGGCGAACACCGCTCGACGACAGCGACCTGGGGGCGAGGACGTGACGAGGGCCAGACAGGAGCGGGCCGAGATCACCCGCCAAGCCATCCTCGACGGCGCGGCCACGGCCTTCGACCTCTGCGGGTACGACGGCACCAGCCTCAGCGACGTCGTCAAGTACGCCGGAGTCACCAAGGGCGCCCTGTACTTCCACTTCCCGTCCAAGGAAGCCCTCGCGCGCGCCCTGATGGACGAACACTTCCAGGTCTCCGAACACGTCCCCGCCATCGAGAACCCCGGCCTGCAGACCGTCATCGACCTCAGCCACCAGATGGCGCACGGGCTGCGCACCAACGTCCGCATCCGCGCCGGCATCCGCCTGGTCATCGAGTTCGGCGCGTTCTCCAACCCCGACCCCACCCCGTACGACGCCTGGATCGCCACCTGCCGCGGCTGCCTGACCCCGGCTCAGGAAGAGGGCGACATACACGCCACGCTCGACATCCGGGTCCTCGCCACCCTCCTCGTCGGAGCCTTCACCGGCATCCAGGTCACCTCACACGTCCGCACCCGCCGCGAAGACCTGCACACGCGCGTCACCGACCTGTGGAACTTCCTCCTCCCCACCATCGTCCCCCCACACCGCATCGCCCGCTTCCACCCCACCGGCACCCCCAGACCCGCCTCACCTCCCCCCACCGACTGACCCGCTCAGGACGGCCTCGCACACGCCGTGGCGAACCACGGGGGTGCTCGCCACGGCGTGGCCGAGGCCGCCCTGCCCACACCCGTCACCCGTCACCCGGGGGCGGTTCGAGCCATCGGGCGGTCCGGCTGGCGAAGGTTCTGTGCCCTAGTGGTTGTCTCCCGGCCTGACGTGGGTGGACGCGGTGGCCGTTGCGACGTCAGGGTCGGGCGCGCCACGGCTGCCGCCGTCCCGGGTGCCGAGCTGGTGGTCCTGGAGGGCATGGGCCACCACCTTCCGCGGGAGTTGTGGCCCGAGCTCGCCACCCGCATCGCCGCACTCGTCCATCGCGCCGAGGGCGGCCGAGGGTGAGCCCTCAGGCGCGTACCGCGCTCAGCAGGGCCGCCGTGGACGCCATGCGGGTCGGGGGTTGCCAGGTCCAGGTGCGGACGGAGGTGAAGCCTGCCGCCAGGACCGTGTGCGCGAGCGCGGGAAGGGCGATGGGGAGCCACTTCTCGTGGGCGGCGAGGAGCATGCGGCCGCCGGGGCGCAGGACACGGTGGAGTTCGGCGAGGCCGGCGGGTACGTCGGGCCAGAGGTGCAGGTTGTTGACGGAGATCACGACGTCGACGGAGTGGTCGGGTCGGCCGGTGCGGGCGGCGGTGCCGACGGTGAGGCGGAGCCGGTCGCGGGCGAGGGCGGACGCGCAGCGGCGGCGGGCCATGGCGAGCATGACGTCGGAAGGATCGACGCCGATCACATGGGCCGAGCGGCGGGCCGCGGCTTCGAGCCCGACTCCGGGGCCGGGCCCGACGACCAGGACGACCTCCTGTTCGGCGGGACGGGCGAGGGCGACGGCGTGCCGCTCGGTGGCGGCGTTGCCCTGTGCCATGAGCCGGCCGCCGAGCCGGCCGAGCAGCCCGCTGGGCCGGCCGAACCCCTTGGTCAGGAGGTCCTGAGTGATGCTCTCCACGTCGCCATGGAAACACGTGGAGGGCGATCAGCCGTGTCAAGTCGGAGGCTTACGGGCGTTTCGACGTGCCCGAGCAGGCCCGTGTGGGCGAACGTGGAACCAGCTCGGCACTCACGACCGGACACACCAAGGAGGCACCCATGGACTGGACGCTCGAAGTGGTCCCCGTCCCCGTCACCGACATGGACCGCGCGAAGGCCTTCTACGCCGAAAAGATCGGCTTCAAGGTCGACCTCGACGACGAGGTCGCGCCCGGAGTGCGCATCATCCAGATGACGCCGCCCGGCTCCCGCTGCTCGATCGCCATGCTCCGGGGAATGCCGGCGGCGCCCGGCACCCGAACGATGGCGCCCGGCACGCTCCACGGCCTTCAGCTGTGCGTCGTCGACATCGAAGAGGCCCACCGGAACCTGGCGGACCGGGGCGTGGACGTGTCCCCCGTACGCCACGTGGGTGCGACGGGCTGGGAGGAAGGCAAGGGCGGGACCTGGAACTCCTTCCTCACCTTCACCGACCCCGACGGGAACGGCTGGGTCGTCCAGGAAGCCCCCTCGGAGCTCGCCGAACGCTGAGACCTGACTCGCTTCGGGGATCACTTCGGCGCAACGGCGCCCGAGTCCGGCGACTGCTGGAGTCCGGAGGTGTCGACCGCCTCGAAGTCCGATCCCTTGAAGCCCTTCAGCGCGTCGAGCTGCGCGTTGTCCCAACCGGCGTTCTCCTCACCGGTGATGTACCAGGCCGAGCCGTTGTCCGCCACGATGGCCCCGTACTTCTTGAGCGCCTCGGCCACGGCCTTGGCCTGTGGGGCCAGTTGCGAGGTGTCCACCGAACTCTTGAGCCGCAGCCGCAGCCCCATGGGAGGCAGCGACTTGTCCGCCGCGGCGCCCGCCTGGTGCCGCGCGGGCCAGACGTAGCTCTGGTCCGAACGCGGCACGGTGATGCGGATCGCGTGGTCGATCCGCCCGGCTGCCGCCTCGTCGTAGCGCACGAGCCCGGGGAGGATGGCGAGGCCGGCGGCATCGGCCGAGGTCCATCCGTCGGGCCGCAGTTCGTTGGACCGCAGGTCGAAGACCGCGCCCGATCCGGCGTGCCAGGCGTCGTCCCCTTGCTGCCGCGCGTTCCAGAGCTCGTAGGACTTGCACAGGGCGCGGTCCCAGACGACCACGTGGCGGTCTCCGCTGCTCGCCGGACCGTTCTCGATCCTGGCGTTCGACGGGATCCGGTACCCCGACGTATCGCTTTCCTCGGTGATGTCGAAGGTCACCTTCGTTTCCGGCAGGTTCGTGTCCGTGCCGGTGATGGGGATGCCGAAGGGTTCGCCTTCCGTGAGCCCCGACCCGAAGTCCGGGTGCAGGGGCTCGGTGGAACCGATCGAGGAGACGTACCGGGCGGAGCTCGGGTGCACGGGCAGCCGGTCCACAGGGGCGCGCCAGAAGCTGTCCGCCGGTGAGGTCGCGCAGGAACCGTCGTCCGGGGCGGTGGCGACGGCAGCGGCAGCGGCGGTCGCGGTGTACCCGGGCATCAGGCACGCGGCGGCCATCGCGGCCACGGTGGCGAGCGCGGGGATTCCGTTGATCGAGCGCAACTCTGCCAGGCGCTTCATGGGCATCGATCGTCCTAGGTAGGCGTGCGGGGACGCACGCACCGAGGCGGCCTGCTCCCAGCGTAGGCACGTTCGCGCCCCGGCGCAGTTCTCCATGCGGCGTATTTCCTGCGTCACACAGAGAACCGCGGCCGCGCCGCCTCAGCGGCCGGCGCTCTCCGACAGCCGGGGCGGGATCGCGTCGACCTGGGGCAGGGCGCGGGGTACGGCCGGGGCCGGGACGTCCGTTGCCGGGCCCTCGGTCGGACGGTTCTTGCCGGCCGGGTCCGATGCGCGCGGCGCGGTGGTGCCGCAAAGGGCTCGGTCCTTGTAGTCGTTCAAAGCGGCGTCGGCCGGGTGCGGTTCGACGGCCGTGCCGTCCTCGGTGAGGCGGTGGTACTTCATCAGGTTGTACCCGATGGCGAACTGCCGTGCGCCGTCCGGACTCGACAGTGCCCACGTGCCGGCGCCCCAGACGCCCCCGTCATGACCCCAGGCGGGCCCGCACGGCGTGTCCAGGGAGTAGATGCCGAGGCCGTAGCGCAGGGCGACGGCTCCGGTCTCGTCCTTGATTTCGACGGTGGTGCGCATCTCGTCCAGCTGGCGGCTCGGCAGCAGGTCGCCGCTCAGCAGGGCGCGGTAGAACGTGTTGAGGTCCTGCGGGGTGGCGACGAGGGCTCCCGCGGTGCCGGCCCAGGTCATGTTGTAGACGCTGTAGTCGCGCGGCGGGTCGATGAGCCCGAAGAAGTTCTCGTACATGCGCGCGTGGGGGCCGCGGATGTGCGGGTCGGTGCCGGGGAAGTAGGTGTCCCGCAGGCCCGCCCGCCGGATGACGTCCCGGGTGATCAGCCGCTCCGGGTCCTGTCCCGTCACCTTGCGGAGCACCTCGCCCAACAGCAGGTAGTTGGTGTTGGAGTAGGCCCAGGCGGTGCCGGGTTCGAACAGCTGTGGCCGGGCCACCCCGTACCCGATCAGCTCGTCGGGTCGCACCGTGCGGAACCGGTTGTCGTCCAGGCTGTCGGTGGCGCCCTTCTGGAGGGAGGGGAAGGCGTCCGCGATGTAGTCGTCGATTCCGCTGGTGTGGTTGAGGAGCATGCGGACGGTCACCTTGCGGCCGCGCTCGCCGGGCAGGAGTTCGGGCACGTAGTCGCCGACCGGCCGGTCCAGGCCCACCCGGCCCTTCGCCGACTGCTGGAGTACGGCGACGGCGGTGAAGGTCTTGGTGACGCTGCCGACGCGGTGCCGGAGGTCGGGGCGGGCCGGTATCCCCGCGGCGACATCGGCGAGGCCGGCGGCGCCGTCGAAGCGGGCGCGGCCGTCGCGGACCGCGGAGTAGGCGCCGTAGATGCCCGCCTCGTGGATCGCGTTCAGCCTCCTCTGCAGTGGGGCGCGGTCGGGATGCCGGCCCGCCGCCTCGGCATGAGCGGCCAGGGTGCCCTCGCCCGCGGCGTTGGCGGCCGGCGCGAGGCCGGCCAGCAGGGCCATGGCGACGGCGGTGACGGAGGCGATGCGGCGCAGTCGCGGCACGGGGGCCGCGGCGGGGCGGTGGGCAGGACTGGTGTGGGGCACGGCAGCTCCTCGTCGGTGGCCCGGTGAGGCCCGGCGGCCCGGTGGGGCCCGGCGATCCGGGACACCTCGATTCTTCGCCCCGTACCCACGACGCGGCCTCCTCCGCCAGGACGAACCAGGCATCAACCTTCAGATGCAGAGGCACCTTGACAACCCATTACATTTGTCACAGTCGCCGGCGGCCCCCGCGGAGGGGGTGACCAGCTCCGCGGGCTCGGTGACGTCGAGGTCGAAGTCGAGCATGCCCAGGTGGACGGCGAGGGTCTGCACCGTGTCGGCGCCGGTGACCAGAACGCAGGTGCCGGCGTCGAGCGCCTCGACCGTGCCGACCGCCAAGTTGATCCGTTCGACCACCGCTGCCGCCGGGCCCTGTACGGTCACCCGTGCCCGGTAGCGTCCGCGCGCTCGACGTCACCTCCAGGCCTTGGCCGCGCACGGTTCCTGATGCTCGCCGGTGACCCCGCCCTGCTGCCGCCCGACCGGTCCCGTGACCGCGAGACCCACACCGCGGGGTGAGGGATCAGGCGGTGGGCGCCGGGGCCGCGACGGTCTCCCAGGCGTAGCCGTCCGGGTCGGTGAAGGGTCCGGAACCGCTGCCGAGGACGAGGCGGTGTGATCCGGTGCCGTCGGCGGGGACGCCGACGTCCTTGGCGAGGGCCCGGTGCCCGTACAGGGCCAGCTTGACGGGGCCCGGCCCGGCGGCGAACTCGACGTACTTGCGGCCGAAGCTCTTGGCCACCACGAGGCCCTGATCGACGTAGAACTGCCTGGTCGCGGCCACGTCCGTGGCTCCGAGCAGGAGAACGAGCTGCTGGATCTCCCGGGTGGCCGGGCCGGAGTCCTTCTTCTCCGAGCTCGCGACCTTCAGGATCGTCCCGTCCGGGGCCCGTACGACGCCGCCGTAGCCCCAGAACGACTTGGAGGCGGGCTTCAGCGTCGTCGCGCCGGCATCGACGGCGGCGTCGACGAAAGCCCTGACGTCGGCCGGCCGGGACACCGTGAGCGCCAGCGCGAAACCTCGGAAGCCGCTGGTCGGCGCGTCCGAGGCACGCAGGCGCACCTGCGTGCCCAGGCCGAAGGCGGTGTAGAAGCGGTCGGCGGCGGTGAGGTCGGCCACCTCGAGGGTGACGGATGCGAGGGAAGTCATACCCATCACGCTAGGCGCCGCTCCCCCGCCGCTGCTTCTCGATTCCTGACCGATCCGGTCAGGTGTGCAGACGGCTGTTGCAGCCTTCCTGGTCTCCGGCGCTCTCGTCGTTGAACCAGTAGTCACCGGCCGCCAGGTACCGGAAGCAGTGCGTGCTCTCGTTGGGCAGCTCGACGGTGACGGCGCGCTTCCCGTCCTTGCGCGGCCGCAGGGTGTGGACCCCGGGCTGCCAATCGTTGAAGTCGCCCACCACACTCACCGTCCCGGCCGGACTGTCCGCGGGGAGGACGAACGTCACCTGGGTACGGTCCTTGCGCAGCTTGCGCTCCAGCATCGGGGGCTCCTAACGGCACGCGGGTCGGATCCCACCATCCTGGGCACTGGAGCCGCCGCGCGCATGCCGACGCCGCCGCCGGCCGCCCGGCATCACCCTTACGCCACCATCCGTAGCCGAAGGTACGCGGAACGCTCCTGCCGCGGCCGCGCCCGCGCCGTTCGTCTTCGGGGCCCGGGGGCGGTTCGTCGGCGCGAACCGCGACATCCACGGGATTAGGCTCGGAGGAAGCCGAGAAGGAGATGTGGCATGTGTCGCTGGCTCGCGTACCTGGGTTCGCCGATGCTGCTCGATGCCGTGCTCTACCGGCCGGAGCACTCACTGATCAACCAGAGCCTCCGCTCGCGGGAGGGCGTCGAGTCGACCAACGGGGACGGTTTCGGCATCGGCTGGTACAGCGGGAACGACGACGGCACGCCGGCGGTGTTCCGCGACATCGGACCCGCGTGGAACAACCGGAACCTGCGCGAGCTCGCCGCCCATGTGCGGTCCAGCCTGTTCTTCGCGCACGTCCGTGCCTCGACGGGCTCGGCGATCCAGCAGACGAACTGCCACCCGTTCCGTCACGGCCGCTGGCTGTGGATGCACAACGGGGCGGTCACGGACTTCCACCGGCTGCAGCGCGACCTCTGCATGGCGGTCGATCCCGCGCTGTTCCCCTCCATCGAGGGCTCCACGGACTCCGAGGTGATGTTCTACCTCGCGGTCACCTTCGGCCTCGACCAGGACGTTCCGGGCGCCGTGGCCCGAATGGCGGGTCTCGTCGAGGATCTCGGACGGCAGCACGGGGTGCCGAATCCGCTGCAGATGACGATCGCGGTGAGTGACGGCGAGCGGGTCTGGGCGTTCAGGTATTCGAGCCAGGGCTGCTCCCGGTCGCTGTACTACAGCAGCCGCGCCGACACCGTACGACACCTCTATCCGGAACTGGACTACCTCCGCGAGGTCTCCGACGAGACGCGGATCGTGGTCTCGGAACCGCTGGGCGACCTGCCCGGCATCTGGAACGAGCTGCCGGAGGCCAGCTATTCGGTGCTCCCCTCCGACCGGCACACGGACTACTTTCCGTTCGAGCCGAAATCCCCGTGACCGTGACCTCCCGCGTGCGGACGCCGAAGCTGACCATGGGGGTGGAGGAGGAGTTCATCCTCGTGGACCGCCGCAGCCGCGCCCCGGTGGGCCGCGGACCGCTCGTCATCGCCGCGGCGGCGCACAGGCTGGGCGCACTGGTCCAGCCGGAGTTCTTCACCGCCCAGGTAGAGGTGTGCACCAGACCGACGTCGAGCACGGCCGCTCTCGCCGCCGACCTGGCCAGACTGCGCGGGGAGCTCGGAAGGGCGGCGGAGAGCGAGCAATGCCTGCTCCTCGCCTCCGGAACACCCGTGATCCCGCCGGAGCGTCCGCTGACCATCACCCCCGACGAACGCTACCGGAGGATGGCCACCCGCTTCGCGTCGGTGATCGGGGCCCGCGACCAGGTGGTGTGCGGCTGCCACGTGCACATCGGCGTGGAGAACCGGGCCCAGGCCCTGGAGTTCTCGAACCGGATCCGCCCCTGGCTGCCGGTCCTGCAGGCGCTCGCCGCCAACTCCCCCTTCGACCGCGGACGGGACACCGGTTACGCGAGCTGGCGGTCGGTCGCGCACGCTCGCTGGCCCACGGTGGGCCCCACCCCCGTCCTGGACGAAGGCGCCTACGAGCGCATCGCCGACGACCTCGTACGGTGTGGCGCCCTCCTGGACCGACGGATGATCTATTGGTACGCACGGCCCTCCGAACACGTGCCGACGCTCGAGATCCGGGTCGCCGACGTGAACGCCGACCTCGACACCGTCAGCCTTCTGGCCGCACTCGTGCGGGGGCTCGCGGCCACCGTGCTGCCTGAGATCGACGAAGGCCGACCGGCCCCGTGCGTCGAGTGCGGAAGGCTACGGGAGGCACACCGGCTCGCCGCCCTGCACGGCCTGGAGGGTGACGGACTGGATCCGTGCCGCGGCGCACGCCTTCCGGCCTGGGATCTGGTCGACCGGCTGCGCGAGCGGGCCGCACCCGGACTCGGCGCGTCGGGCGACCTGCTCCTCGTCGACACCCTGCTCGACCGCCTGCGCACCGCGGGAGGCGGCGCCGCCGGACAGCGCGCCGCCCACCGGCGCCGCGGGAGGCTGAGCGATGTGGTGGACGCCCTCGCACGGCACGTGACCGACGTCTGACGGCCTCTACGCGTACCGTGGGGAAGCAGCAGCTGGAGCGGCCATGTCCACGACCAGACCCGAGGGACCCGGGCAGCCGTCGCCGGCCCGCCGGATAGGCAGCACCCTCCGTCGGGTGCGGGCCGGCCGCCGCTGGGGGAACGTTCGGGACCTGCAACTGTGGCAGCGCGCGCTCGGGTTCGCCGCGCTCGGGTTCCTGACCCTGGTCCCCCTGCTGATCGTCGTGTCCGCCGCGGACGCCACCGGCGGACAGGGGTTCGCCCAATGGCTCGGTGACGGGCTCGGGGTGTCCGCACCCGCCATGGTGGAGATCAAACAGCTCTTCGCCCTGCCCGGCCAGGTGTGGAGGACCACGACGGCGTTCGGCCTCGCCCTGCTCACCGTGTTCGGCCTGTCCTTCGGCACGTCGCTGCAGAGCGGCTACGAGAAGGTATGGGACCTGCCCCCGGCCCGCTGGTGGGCGAGGTGGCGGCACGTGCTGTGGCTGGCCGTGCTGATCGGCGTCCTGTACCTGTCCGCGATCTCCCCGCCGTGGCACGGCTCCCCCGCCCGCGGCTTCGTCACCGTCGCGATCGGCACCCTGTTCTTCTGGTGGTCCCAGCGGCTGCTGCTCGGCGGCCGCGTCCCGTGGACCGCCCTGCTCCCCGGGGCGGTGGCCACGATGCTCGGGCTGTTCGGGCTCCGGGTCTTCTCCCGGCTGGTGTTCTCACCGCTGATCGCGTCCAGCGCCGTCTCGTACGGGCCCTTCGGCACCGTCCTCGTCATCCAGTCCTGGCTCGTCGGCGTCGGTGTCGTCGTGTTCGGCGGTGCGCTCCTCGGCCGGCTGTTCCACGACGGACTGGCGCGCCCCGCGAACCCTCCGGACGGGGGTCGCTGAGGCGCGCCGAGACGGGCTGTCCGCGTGTCACTCGGTGGCGGGCGTGTGCGTCCAGCTCGTGCACAGGGCCCAGATGATGAACACGTCGATCGCGATGATGATGACGGACCACCAGGGCTGGTACGGCAGCCACATGAAGTTGGCGAGCACGCTGAGGCTGGCGAGTGCGATGCCCGCGCCCCTGGCCGCGTTCGAGCCGGCGATCAGGCCCACTCCGGTGAGCACGGCGATGATGCCGATGACGAGATGGATCCAGCCCCATGCCGTCAGGTCGAATTCGAAGACGTAGTTGCCGATGCGCGAGTAGACGTCGTCCTTGGAGATGGCCGCGATGCCCTGGAAGATCGCGAGGCACCCGGTCACGATGAGGAGCACCGCGGCGAACAGCGTGCCCATGCTCCCCGCACCGTCGTTTTGGCTGCCGGGAGCCAGTGGAGCGTTGCCCGGCGCGGGGCCGGTGTTCCAGTTCCCCCCGGTCGGTGTCGGCTGACCCATGGAATTCACCTCACAGATGGCGGTACGGCGCCGGACCGTCCTGCTCCGGCTCGGCCGGGTCACAGGCATCGGCACCCACATCGCAGTGTCGTCCGGTGCGGAGGTCCTTGTGATCACCCGTAGCGGGTGGTCTTGGCTCCGCCGGGAGCGCCTGGGGTGTCACGCGGGCAGCTGGCGCATTTCGAGCACCCGCAGGCCCAGGGACTGGAAGCGCGTGAGCAGCCCGTACAGGTGGGCCTCGTCGGTCACGCTGCCGTGCAGGAGCGTCTGCTCCCGGACGGGGATCCGGTCGAGCTCGGGGAAGTTCGCGGCGAGGGTGTCCGGCACGACGCCCGAGATGCGGAATTCGTAGCGCATGAGAGCACTCACTCCTCTGGGGACGGGGCAGGAGTCGGGCGGGAAGCGGAACCGGCGTTCTGCCCGCTCCCGGCCTTCGTCCCTCCTCATCGTCGGCCCCGCCCGGTGGCTCGGCATCGCCCGGTACGGGCGAGAAGGCCGGCGCACCTGCGACCGCCGGACGGGCGGACCTGCTCACAGCATCCCGAGGTCCTGGGCCCGGTGGACGGCCTCGCTGCGCCGGGTGACGGAAAGCTTGCGGTAGATGCTCTTCAGGTGGGTCTTCACCGTGTTGGGCGACAGGTACAGCTCGGCGGCGATCTCCTCGGTGGACAGCAGTTCGGCGGCCTTGCGCAGCACCTCGGTCTCCCGCTCGCTCAGCGGCTCCACGACGGGTGGCTGCTGCCCGCCGGTCGTCGACGCCGGGGCACGGACCGGGGTGCGGGAGGGGAGCCAGTCGTGCAGCCGTGCCAGTTGCGGGTCCCGGCTCAGGATCCGGCGGACCCAGGGGCCGCTCTCCGTGAACATCCGGCGCAGTTCCTCCGGCCGGGCGAGGCCCAGCGCCTCCCCCAGCCGCCGGCGGGCTTCCTCGGGGTCGCCGTCGGCCGCTGCGATCTGCGCCCGGAGCAGGCGCGCCCGTGCCCGTACGGGCGTCGTGGCACCGTCGTCGTCCGGCAGGCCCGCCAGCGCCCGCGCCGCGTCCTCGCCGCGGCCGGCCGCCAGCAGGGCGCGGGCCCGGGCCACCAGGTGCGCCGGGCGCTCTCCGTCCCCGGCGTCCACCGCGTCCAGGACCCGCAGGGCCGCCGCGGCGTCACCGCGTACCAGGTGCGCGGCCGACTCGGCCACGGCCAGCCCGGCCATCGCCCAGGCGTGCGTCCGTACGGGAGCCCCGGCCGTCCGCAGCGTGCGGAGGGCGGCGAGCGCGGCCTCCCCGTCGCCCCCGGCCGCCGCGATCCCGGCGCGGATGACGGCGGCCGCCACCGCGGCCACGGGCTCCGGACGGGTCCCCGCCTCCGCGGTCGCCAGGTCGAGGTGGCACCGGGCGGCCGCCAGGTCGTCCTGCTCCACGGCGACGCCCGCGAGGGCGAGGTGGCCGAGACCGGTCCGGCGCCCGGTCGGCAGTGCGTACTGCTCGGCGACGGCGAGCGAGGCGCGGGCACGTTGCGCGGCCTGCCGCAGCCGGCCGCGCATCAGCTCGGTCAGGGCCAGTGAGCCGAGCGCGTCACAGAGCGGGTACTCCGTACCGGGTTCTGCGCACGCGTCGACGGCGGACGTGAGGGCGGAAGCGGCGCGGTCGAGGTGTCCGGCGCCGAGCTCGGCCGCGCCGAGGGCCGCCGACACCAGGGCGCGGATCTCGGGGCGCTCGGCGAGCAGGTGCGGGGGCAGCTCGGGGAGCAGCCTGCCGAAGTCGGACGCCGCCCGTTCGGTGGCCGTCAGGTCGTCCGCCAGCCGCCCCGCGAGTACGCCGAGGAAGGCGCGGCCGAGCCTCGCCGCCGGGCCGGAGTCGGGGCCCAGGTGCGCGTCCGCCCGCCGCAGCCCGGCCTCGCATCCGGGGAGGTCCCGTTCGGCCAGCCGGCAGGCCGCGTCGACCAGTGCGGGAGCCGCGCCCGACTGGTCGGCCGGCATGCCGGCGAACGCCCGGCCCAGCTGATCGGCCTCCAGGCCGGTGAAGAGCCGTCCGATCGCCAGGTTGTCGACCAGGTGCGCCGCCGCGAACGGCCAGTCACCGGCCGCCGCACCCTGGACGACCGCTTCCGTGAGCCGCCCCGTCCGGGCCAGCCAGCGCGCCGCCCGCCCGTGCAACCGGGGCTCGAGGCCGGGACAGCGCTGCCTGAGGTGCGCGCGCAGGACCTCGGCGAACAGCGGGTGCAGCCGGTACCAGGCCGATGCGTCGATCCGTTCGAGGAAGGCGTTGTCGCGGGCCAGTCCGGCGAGGGTCCGGGCTGCGTCGTCGCGCCCGGTCAGCTCGTCCGCGAGGTCCGGGTGGAGGCGGTCCGTGACGCAGACCCGCAGCAGCAGGTCCTGGGTGGGCGGCGGCTGGGCGTCGAGCACTTCCTTGAGCAGGTAGTCGGCGATGATCGTGCGGTCGGCGGCGAACTGGCGGAGGAACGTCTCGGGGTCGGCGCTGTGCTGCATCGCCAGGGCGCACAGGCGTACCCCGGCCGCCCACCCCTCGGTCCGCTCCACCAGCAGCCGGATCCCCTCCGGCGAGACCTTCAGCCGGTGCTCGGCCAGCAGCGCCTCGGCATCCTCGTGGGTGAACCTCAGGTCCGCCTGGCGGATCTCGGTGATCTCACCGGCCGCCCGGTAGCGGTGCAGCGGCAGGAGCGAGTCCGTGCGGCCGGTGAGCACGATGCGCAGGCCTCCGGACGCGTGCCGGAGTACGAAGTCCAGTCCCTCCGTCATCGCCTCGGGCGGCCGGGCCGTGTCGAACTGGTCGAGCACGAGCACCGCGGGCCGCGCCGACGCGGCGAGCCCGTCCGCCAGACGGACGAGGAACGACCGGGTCACTCCTTCGGCCCGCGTGGGCCTGCCCACCCCGTCCGGCAGCGCCACCCCGCCCCGGCGGAGGGCCTCCAGGACGTACGCCCAGAGGGCGCCGGGGGCGTCGCCCGGCTCGACGGTCAGCCATACGGGGGGACGCGGCGCGAGCCCGCCGGCCGCCCAGTGGGCGGCGAGCACCGTCTTGCCCGAACCGGCCGGACCGTTGACGAGGGTGAGCGGCCCCCGTACCCCGGCCGTCATGCGCTTCAGCAGCTCGGGCCGGTGCACGAGGAGCCGCGGTACGGCCGGAACGGCGAAGCGCGCCGTGAGCATCGGGTCCCCGGACGGTGCCGGGCTCCCGTACGGCGCAGGCGCGGGTGAATCGGGCCCTGCGGGGTTCTCTGCGGGGTTCTCTACGGGGTTTTCTGCGGCCTTCTCCATGCGGTCACCGGTGTCAGATGGGCTCGGGTCAGGGTCTGCGGGGGTGCGGACCGCGGCCGGCCCGCGCCCCCCACTCAAACCGTGATCACTGGTGATCACCAGTCGTGTCACCCGATCCGGGTGAGTCCCGTTCGGCGCAGGCTCCGGCCGCGTTCACCCCGCCTCGGCCGGTGACAGGGCAGCCTGGGGAGGGAGGTCCGCCCGGGAGCCCTTCGCACGTCGACCGGGCGGCCCTCCTCCGACGCCCGTCACCGGTACGTCGGCCCGATGACCGCCCGGCCGGGCGGCGCACCGCCCCGCGTCGCGGGTCCGGTGGACACGCCGACGCACACGGTCCGGCCGGCTCCCGTCTGCGCCCCTGCCCCGCCCCTGCACACACCCACACCCGGAGGCCCAACGATCAGCACGGTTGGTTACCGGGCCCCGCAACTCAGCGCTGCTGGGGGCGAGACGCGGTTGGCCCCCTCCAGGGCACGGCGGGCCGTCACCAGCTGGCGGCGCACCTGGGGCGGCGGGTGCCTGTAACGGCGGCACCGGGGAGGGCTCCGCCGCGGGCAATCGGCCCTGCGGCCTCGACGGGACCGGGGCAGGTAGCGCCCGTGGCCGGTACCGCGGCGGCCCCACCACCTTCCCTGACAAGGACCATTTACATTGAGACAAGGTCCCTTTACGTTTGCCGTATGGGGAAATCATCAGAGAACCGTCAGAGCCGAAGCGACACGGTCCGCACCCGCGCGTGGTTCGTCGACTGGTTGCCGGCCGTCATCGCCCTCGGACTGCTCAGTGTGATCGCGGAGTTCGGCCTCTTCGGTGCGGCGGACTCGGCAAAACTGTTCTGGTCGCTGCTGAACCTCGCCCCCGGGCTGTGGATCGTCCGGGCCGTCATCAGGAGCCTGCGCCGCGCGGATGAATACCAGCGTCGTTGCCAGCTCGAAGCCCTGGCGATCGGGTTCGGTGTGCTGATCATGGCGCTCTACACCGTCGGGCTCCTCCAGGCGGCCGGGGTCGGCGACCTGCGCCGGCTGGTCCAGATCAGCTTCCTCGCAAGCATCCTGGTCTGGATCGCGGCCCTGCTGTTCAAGACCCCGCGAACCCGGTGAAGAACCGGCTCAGGGAACTGAGGGCGGTACGCCGCTGGAGCCAGACCGACCTCGCCGACCGCCTCGACGTATCCCGCCAAACCGTCTACGCCATCGAAACAGGCCGCTACGACCCCAGCCTGCCCCTCGCATTCAAGATCGCCGCCCTCTTCGGCGAACCGATCGAGAACCTCTTCTCGCCCGACGAAGACACGCACTGACAAACACCGACCGCCAGCTGCGGCAGTGACTGCGCGCGGGCTCCGGCGGCGCAGACGACGGCAGCCACCCGGCGGCTCGCTGCTCAGCCACGGTGAGAGAGGTCGTCGGTGGCCGTCGGCCGTCGGCCGCCGACCGGCAGACCCGGACGGCGGGGCACTTCCCGGCCCTCCGCGAGCCACTGCCGCTCAACAGAGTCGTAGACCGGAGTCTGGGATACCTGCCATGACTCCCGCGCCGGCCGGACGAACCGGGTCCATTGCGGAGGCGAAACGGTTTGCTGCTCCATGCCGGTCCAACGAACCGGCTCGCCCGGTGTGGCGGTCCGTGACCGTTTCGTCATGCCGCGGGGAGAAGGCCGGGTGGGTGACGGCGGCTCTGCCGCCGGACGGGGCCGCAGGCCCGCCACATGGCAACCGGCCCGTGGGGTGGATCGGCCGGCTGGCTTCGTCGCCGATCGCGACACCTGCGGCCTGCCGGTTGGCGTTGCTGAGGCCGAGCAGGTGGCGGCCGCGCATGAATGAGGCAAGGGATCGCGGCTACTCCGCGTAGGGCTGGTCCGTTCCTTGGGCGCTGTAGCCGAGGCTCCAGATGTAGCCGTCCGGGTCGGCGAAGGTGCCGCCGTACCCGCCCCACGGCAGAGCACCGGCGGGCTTGAGGATCGTGGCGCCGGCCTTCTGGGCCTCCGCCATGATCTCCTCGACCCGTGCCTCGCTGCGGACGACGTAGGTCAGAACCAGTCCGCTGAAGCCGCTGCCTTCCTGGTCCGTGCCCACCTGGTCGGCCAGGCCTTCGCGGCTGTAGAAACCGACCGGCGAGGCGCCGTCCGATTCGAAGAACACCGAGATGCCGAAGTCGCTCTGGATCTTCCAGCCGAGCCCCTCGGTGTAGAACCGCTTGGCCCGGTCCATGTCCCGGACCCCGAGGAGGATCGAGCTGACGTGCGCTTTCATGTCTTGCTCCTTGCGCTGTAGAGGTATGCGTACCGGACGTCCGGGCAGGGCCCGGCTGTCGCACCGGCGCGTGTTCGCCGGTCAATCGGTAGGGCAGGGCCGGAAGTCAGGACGGCGTGGGGGCGGGCGACGCGGCAGCCTCCCAGACGAACCCGTCGGGGTCGGTGAAGGTGTCGGCGGTGCCGCCGAGGACGATGCGGTGCGAGCCGGTGCCGTCGGCGGGGACGCCGAGGTCCTTGGCCAGGGCGCGGCGCTTGTACAGCGCCAGCTTGACGGGGCTGGACTGACCGGGGGCGAACTCGGCGTACTTGCCGCCGACGCTCTTGGCCACGGTCAGGCCCTGGCCGGCGTAGAACTGCTTGGTGGCCTTCACGTCCTCGACGCCGATCAGCAGGACGACATCGTCGATCTCGCGGGTGGCGGGGCCGTGGTTCTTCTTCGCCGAGGTCGCGATCTTCCAGATCGTCCCGTCGGGAGCCTGGACGACGCCGCTGTAGCCCCACAGCGACTTCGCGGCGGGCTTCAGGACCGTGGCGCCGGCGTCCACGGCGGCGCCGACGAAGCCGTCGACGGTGGCCGGCCCGGACACCGTGAGCGCCAGGGTGAAGCCGCGGAATCCGGTGGAGTGCGCCCCGGACGCCCGCAGGCGTATGTACGTGCCCACGCCGAAGGCGCTGTAGAAGCGGCGGGCGGACTCGGGGTCGGCCACCTCAAGGGTGACGGACGCGAGGGACGTGTGGGCTGCGGTGGAAGTGGTGGTCGCCATGAGCATCACGCTAGGGGCTGCACGGCGGCCGGGGCTTCTCGATTCCTGACCGGTCTTGAGACTTGCTTCGCCACGCGCGCCGGCATCCCCTCCACCTTGATCGCCGACCCCTCATCGCGGGCCGTACCCGCAGCGGGGGCATGGCCGGCCGCCGTGTTCGCCGCATGCGCCGCCTCGCGTCGGAAGGCTCCGGGCGGCATGCCGACCAGCTCGGTGAAGCGGGTGGTGAACGTTCCCAGCGACGCGCAGCCGACCGCGAAGCAGACCTCGGTCACGCTGAGGTCGCCGCGCCGCAGCAGCGCCGTCGCCCGCTCGACGCGACGCGTCATCAGGTACGCGTACGGCGACTCCCCGTAGGCGGCCCGGAACTGCCGACTCAGATGCCCGGCGGACAAGTTCACATCGTGGGCGAGCGCCTCCACGTTCAGCGGCTGCGCGCATTCCCTGTCGATCCGGTCGCGGACACGGCGCAGCCGCGCGAGATCAGCCAGGCGCTGTGCCTGGACGCGGGCACGCCGCCATTCAGGCTTGCACATACAACCCTCCCCTTCGTCTTTCATCTTCCGTTTCCATCGGCGTCTTCGGGCGTCTGGGGTGCCCGCCTCGGCGGGCACCCCAGAGGCTTGGTGATGTGGACCGGCCCGCCGAACTCGACCAGCCGCCGCTGCGGGCAACTGCCGGACAGCAGCGGGACGGAGTCCGGGTTCACAACCGGTTCCATGAGGACCCGGACGCGACCCGGGCCGGCGGGCGGCAGGGCAGGCACGTCAGCTACCGTCGCGATGTCGGCCCGCGCAGCCGCATCGATACCGCACAGGTCAGCGCAGCTCCTGAATGCGTATCAGGTTGCCCGCGGGGTCGCGGAACGCGCAGTCGCGGACGCCGTACGGCTGCTCGGTCGGCTCCTGGACGACCTCGGTATCACCGGCCTGCACCTTCTCGAACGTGGCGGTGAGGTCCGGGGTGGCCAGCAGGATCCAGCCGTAGGTGCCCTTGGCCATCATCTCGGTGATCGTGCGGCGCTCGTCCTCGGTGATGCCGGGATCGGCGGCAGGCGGCGCCAGAAGGATCGATGTGCCCGGCTGACCGGCCGGGCCGACCGTGATCCAGCGCATCCTGCCCTGCCCGACATCGCCGCGGACCTCGAAGCCGAGGACGTCGCGGTAGAAGGCGAGCGACGCGTCCGGGTCGTCGTGCGGAAGAGCGGTCGTGTGAATGGTGATGTCCATGGTGAGCAGGCTAGAGGCAGCGCCGTGAACGGCGCTTCTCGATTCCTGATCGATGGACACGCCCGGACGTTCACGCGCTCCGGCACCGCGCAGCGGTCCGGGTCCCTTGATCACCATCCGTGTTGCACTGCGCGCGCCGCTGCAGAGTTGCGAGGGCGGGGGGACTGTGGAGAGAAAGAAGATCGCGTACGGGCTCATGCTGACGCTCGGAGGGCTGACCTGGCTGGTGCTGGGCGTGGGGGCCGCTCCTCCTGATCCTGCTCACCGCGGCGGGGGTCGGGATCGTGAACGAGCTGCACCGCGGCGGGCAGGCTGATGCTGTGGCTCGACGACACCCCTACATTCGGGTTCCAGGTCGGACTGACCATCCCCTTGGTGACTCTCGTTCTCTTCTTCCTCGTCTTCGGACTGGGCACCAATACGCGGATCGACAGCACCGGCATACGGATCCACGGGATGCTCGCACACGGCACCTGGCCTGGATACCCCGTCAGGAGCCCGACCAGGACCGCCTGTTCGCCGTCGCCCCACCCCTTGCCGGGGCCCGGTTCACCCCGAGCGGGGTCCGGCGGCCCTCCCGGCCATAGGGGGTCAGCAGCTGGAGCCTGCGGCCGCCGACGCGGTCCGCGCCTGCGCCGCCAAACAGCTCGCGAACACCTCGACGGGCGCGATGCGGCGGGCCGGCAGGACCGGGCCCACGAGAGCCGTCAGGACCGCCCCCGGCGCGTCCATGGACCGCCGGCCCGGCGGCTGCTCCTGCCCGAGCAACGGCCCGGCGCCGACGTGCCCAGCACGAGCAGCGAGTCGACGACCAGCGACCGCCGTTCCGCGAGCCGGTAGAGGTTTCCGGATCCGGCATGAATCGGCGCAGCGTACGGTCCATCAGGCAGCTTCCGAACGCCCCGGGGGGTACGCGCGCCGCATCCTGGCGGTGCTCGGCCGCCCGGGGTCGCGGGGATACTGATCTTCATGCATGCCAACGTCACCTCCGCCCTCGAACGCGCCGCCCTGCACCGGACGCGTTTCGACTCCCGGTTCGAGCAGTACTTCGACGGCCTCGCGGGGCGCTTCGACGTCCCGGTGCCGAGCCGGTACGTTCCCCGGTGCCTGGAGCTGCTGCGGGAGTTCTCGATGCGCGGCGGCAAGCGGCTGCGCGTCGTCCTCATGTACGAGGCGGCCCGGCTGGTCACCATCGACGACGTGCCGGGGCTCGCGGAGGCGGCGCTGAGCATCGAACTGCTCCAGACGCACGGGCTCGTCCACGACGACATCATCGATGACGCGCCCCTGCGCCGCGGCGGCCCCTCGACCTACTACGCCTACCGCCGGGAGTTCCCCGACCACGACGCCACCGCCCTCGGCCTCGCGATACTCGCCGGGGACCTCGCCGCGTTCCTGTCCACCCAGGTCCTGCTGGAGGCCGAGGCTCCTGTCGAGCTGCGCCAGGCACTGCTCACCGTGCACACCCGTACGGCGGCGGAGACGGTGGCCGGGCAGCTCGCCGACCTGGAGCGGGACTCGCACGCGCTGCCCGACGAGGAGTTCCTGCACACCGTCACCGACTTCAAGAGTGCGCGCTACTCGATCCTCGCGCCGCTGACGATGGGCCTGCTGGCCGCGGGCGAGGACCCGGCGCCGCACCGTGCCCGACTGCACCGGTACGCCAGGCTGGTGGGCATCGGCGAGCAGATGCGCGACGACTTCCTCGACCTCTTCGGTCCCTTGGGCGACGACCCGGCGGACGAGGCGAAGTCCACCGGGGCCGACATCCGCTCGGGCCGCCGCACCTACGCGGTCCGCGCGCTCCTGGCCGCCGTGACCGGGCCCGAGGCGGCCCTCGTCGAGGCCGCGCTCGGCGATCCCGACTGCTCGGACGACACCCTCGGCCGGATCGCGGAGATCGCCCGCGGCGCCGGCGTGGACCGGCGGCTCAAGGCGGAGATCCGGCGGTACGCGCAGGAGGCCTCCGCGGAGGCCGCGTCCTGGGAGCCGTACTGGCGTACGGAGGCGGTGGAGTTCTTCCGGAGCCTGCCGCTGTGGAACGTGCACCGGATGGCCTGAGCACGGTCACCCGGCGCCGACGCCTTCGTTGGCGCCGACGCCGACGCCGACGCCAGCGCCTTCGTTGGCACGTTCGTTGGCGCCTTCGTCGGCACCTTCGTCGAAGCCCTTGCGGAGCAGCCGGACGGCCAGCGTCACCTCCCAGGCGAACACGGGCAGCGCGGCCAGCGACCCCGGCACCGAGACCTGCTCGTAGATCCCGAACAGCACCGCGGTCGCCGAGGCGCAGATCATCGCCCCGCCGACCAGTCCGAGGACCGCGATGGGCCGCGGCACGAGCCGCGCGGTGTACATCAGGGTGGCCAGCACCAGGGTGTTGGCCCCCAGTACGAAGTTCGGCCCGAACAGGAACGTCCAGTCGTGGAAGGCCACCAGCGCCCTGCCGGCCGTGATCAGGGAAGCCTCGTCGGCGCCCGCCGCGCTCTCGGCCTGCCTCCTGAGGGTCACGACCGACAGCACGGCGATGATGCCGACGACGATGACGGCGGCCTCCAGCAGGCGGCCGCAGACGTAGCCGACGGCGGCCCCCTCGTTCCGCTTCCGCAGGACCGGGTACAGCACGGCCCCGGTGCCCGTGACCGCCAGGGCGAGTACGAACTCGCACAACGCCCCCAGGAACACGCGGGTGTCGGCGCCGGGACCGACGACGTACGCGGCGTCGTGCAGGACAGGCCGGTAGAGCGCGAGGCCGGCGATCGCGGCGACCTCGGTGACGAGGAACAGCACACCCGCGACGACCGCGGTTCTCCTGGTTGAGCTCATGCGGAACAGACCCCCTCCTCGAAAGGTGTACGGCGTACACCTCGTGGCTGGCCCTCACCCTAGGTGTACGCCGTACACTCGTCAAGGCGGGACGCCCACCCGCGCCACCGCCCCGGGAACGGATCGAGGGAGTAGCCCACATGCCCGAGCAGCCGCTGGAACCACGCCGGACCCCCCTGAGCCGGGACCGGGTGCTGGGCGCCGCCGTCGCCTTCGCCGACGGCTCCGGCATCGAGGCGCTGAGCATGCGCAGGCTCGCCCAGGAGCTGGGTGTCGTACCGATGGCGCTCTACAAGCACGTGGCCAACAAGGAGGAGTTGCTGGACGGCATGGTGGAGGTCGTCGTCGCCGGGATCGGGGGTCAGGTCCCCGGATCCGACTGGAAGAGCGCGGTCCGCGGGCGGATCCTCGGCGCGCGCGGCGCCCTCCTCGCGCACACCTGGGCTGCCCAGGTGATCCGTTCGCGGACCGGCCCCACCCCGGCCGTACTCGCGTACCTGGACTCCGTGATCGCGATGTTCCGGGCCGGCGGCTTCTCGCTCGACCTCACCCATCACGTGATGCACGCCCTCGGCAGCCGGGTGCTGGGCTTCACCGAGGAGCTGTTCGACGACCCGGCGAGCACCGCACCGCAGGACGAGCGGGTGCAGGCGGCCGCGTACGAGGAGATGGCCCGGCGCTACCCCCACGTCACCGAACTGGCCCGGTCGGTGGCCCACGACCGGGGGTCCGTCATCGGCGCGGGCTGCGACGACGCGTTCGAGTTCGAGTTCGCGCTGGACCTCCTCCTCGACGGATTCGAACGGCTCCACGAGCAGGGCTGGAAGTCCGCTCCCTAAGGCCCTTCAGCTGTCGAGACCACCTTGTTCGTCGTCGCCGACAACACCAGCGCAGAGTGCGAATACTGCCTCTTGACCAGTCGGTGCGGCCGCCTTGCCGCGCACCGCCGCACCGTCCACGCCCCCCACCGTGACCGCGGCGACCGCCATACCACCATCACGATCGGCTCGACCTCGACTTCTGATCCGACCGACTGGCACGCCGAAGGAGGCCGGCCCATGCCCCCTTCCACCACTGAGCAGGAGGCTCCATTGCGCCGATCCGTCTGACCCCGTTCGGCCACCTGCACCTGCCCCCCGGCCGGGGCGGCTCCCCCGCCCCGCCCGCCGCTCTTACGGCCGGACGGACAAGGCGCCAGGCAGCAACGACGGCTGAGAATAGACCCCGTGGATCATTACCGCATGCCACATACTCCCCGACGCAATGTCCTTGCCGTCTTCGCCACCGCGGCCGCTTCCGTTCCACTCGGCACCTTGAGCGCCGCGGCCTCGCCCAGAGCCTCGGTTCCGACCGCTCCCTCCCGCGCGGCATCCCTCTCGGCCGTGGCCGCAGGTCCCGTGTCGCTCACCTCGCCCCGGTCCTCCGTCACGATCGGCGCACTGGACCCCGCCTACTTCACGCAGGTCTCCCTCGCCTCCTTCACCACGAGCGTGCTGCCGGGAACACCGGAGCGTCTGGAGGTCACCGCCGGGTCCCAGCGCGTGGCCATCCTGACCAAGGGCGCGCGCACAGTCCTCCTGACGGGCCCGCAGCGCACCTTCAGCGAGAACAAGCAGTCCTTCGCGGACGACTTCCAGCGCACCCTCCCTGACCAGACGCTCCCGGTCCTGGATCGAAAGTACTGGGGGACGTCCCCCGCCGGCGGCAGCTGGTCCACCGTGGGGCCCGTCGACACCGACTACTCGGTGGTGCCCGGCAGCGCCACCATCGCGCTCACCACCGACTACGCGAGCCGCCACGCCACCCTCCGGGACGATGAGATCACCGACGTCGACGTCCGCGCGGTCGCGAGGTTCGACAAAGTACCGACCGGCCAGGCCTGCTCGTACGCGCTGTCCTTCGGCTACCAGGACACGCACAACCACTACCGGGCCAGGCTGTCCTTCCTGACCTCGGGTACGGTCGAACTGCGCGTCGAGAAGGAAGTGGTGGACACGGTCACCCAGTTGACCACTGCCACCACCCTCGCCACCGCGGTTCCGGCGGGCATGAACTGGACGATCCGCGTGCGCCGCGAGGGCGCCCGCATCCAGGTCAAGTCCTGGCGCACGGACACCGCCGAGCCCACCGGCTGGGCCGCGGACGTCACGGACACCACCTTCCCCAAGGGGCGGGTGGGTCTGAGGGCACTGGCCAACCAGGACTGCACGAACCTGCCCGTCAAGCTGGTGGTAAGCCGCTTCCAGGTCGACGCCGCGATCTGGCAGCAACCGGCGGCTGTCACCCACGACACCTGGGTACGCGTTCTCCCCGCGCCCTTCGACGGGATCTGGACCCCTGCCCTGGAACAGATCATCCGCGGCTGGGCCGGTTCCCCGACCCCCGACGTTCTGGCCCACGCGGCCACGTTCCTCGCGGGAGCGCCCGCGGTCACCACCGCCGCCACCCCCGCAACGGGCAAGCAGGTCATGGGCGAGGCCGGCTACGGCTACCTGGATCCGCAGGGCTACCGCTACGAGGGCGCGGACTTCCACGAGTACATGAACCTCGGCTGGACCTTCCCCGACGGCACCCACATGGGGCCTTCGAGTAAGCAGGTCGGCAACCTTGACTGCTCGGGCTATACACGCATGGTCTACGGCTATCACATGGGCGTGCCTATGGCCGCCGGCGAGGACACCTCCAAGACCCGCATCCCCCGCAAGTCCCGCCATATGGTGGACTACGCCCCCGGCACGCGGATCGACCAGACGGACGGCACGAACCCGCCCGCCGCACAACGGCTCCAGCCCGGAGACCTGCTCCTGTTCAACGCCGACTCCGGCGACGACACGATGACGGTCACCGTCGACCACGTGGGCATCTACCTCGGGCTGGACACCACCGGCAAGCGCCGCTTCCTCTCCAGCCGCAAAACCGGCAACGGCCCCACCATGGCCGACCTGGGAGGCGCCTCACTTCTCGACGGCACCGGCACCTACGCGAAGAAGCTCCACACGGTTCACCGCATCTGATCCCTCGCGTGCCAGCCGGCGCCGGACAAGCCGGGGACGCTGCCCTCACCACGTTCGGTGCCGGCTCAGCACCTCGACGGCGAACTCCTCGCCACCGTCGGCCGCCTCGGCGGCGAGGAGTTCGCCGTCGCTCTGAGGCTGCCCGCCGGCCGGCGCAGGCGGCACCTGGAGCAGCTGGTCCGTATGCTGCGCAAGCCTGACGCAGCCTGACCGCCCTCACCGAGCTCCCGCCCCCCGGCCGGGCAACGGCGGCAGGGGGCGTGGTGGAGCGGGAGCGGGCCGCCGCCGGTGAAACCCGTGGTCCGGACCCTGCCCCGGCCCGGCGTCGCGCGGCCGCGCAGCCTTCTCGCGAGTGCGCCGGCGGTGGCCGCGTACCCCAGGTCCACGGCCAGCGCGACGGTGAGGTGATCGCGGCGAGCGTCAGCAGTTCCGTACAGGCCTGTGCGCCGCCGGCATCCCGGCTCACCCACTGCGGCAGGAACGCCCGGAAGAAGAGCACGACCTTCGGGTTGAGGACATTGACGAGGATCCCTTCGCGGTAGCCGCTCCAGAGCCTCCTGGCCACGGCCTGGGCGGAGTTGCCGGGCGGGCCGGATCCGGCGAGGGAACGGATTCCGAGGAAGAGGAGGCAGGCGGCGCCGAGCAGCTCACCGAGGACGAGGTGATCGACCTGCTCGACGGCGACGTCCCCTTGGACCCACCGGCTAGCGGCCCGCGCGCGTGTGCGACCCCTTGTGCTGAGTGCGGGGCATGGGTGTCGCGCGGCTCGTCAGTGACGTAGCCGGGCGGCTGCGGCCAGAATCGGGGTGCTCACGACGGTGGCTGCGGCGCCGAGTGTGGTGTCGGTGGCCAGGATCCACCGGACGGTCTTCATGGCCAGGGTGAGGACTTCGCTGCCGCGCCGGCGCATGCCGGCCTCGAAATGGTGCACGGCGTCGGTGAGGGTGGCGGTGCCGTCGGCGGCGGCACTGATGTGCGTGAGCAGGCTGGCGGCGTCGCGGATGGCCGCGCCCGCTCCCATTCCGGCGGTGGGCGGTGTGGCGTGGACAGCGTCGCCCAGCGCGGTGATACGACCCGCAGGCCAGGGCGCGAGATCCACCGCGCGGGTGGAAGCGGCGTTGAAGCGGAACCCGGCCACGCTGTGCGGGTCGGCTTGGGCGATGACCTCGAGTGTGTGCTCGGCCCAGCCCCGCTCGCGGAAGCGGCCGAGCAGCGCGGCCTGCAGTTCGCCGCCACGCAGGTCGCGCAGGGATTCGGTGCTGGTGGAGTCGGGGAACATGGCGCCCCAGATGTAGGTGGGTCCGGTGGTGACCGACATCCGCAACTCGGGAGCGTCGAGCGCGGTGTTGCCGACAGGGTCAAGGAAGCCGACGTAGAGCGCTCCTCCGCGCGGGCCGATCGCCAGCCCCGATCGTGGCCCAAGTCGCCGATGCTCGCCGGGGCCGAGGTCTCGCCGGAGGGTGCGGCCGGAGAACCCGATGATGCCCGCCGGGCTGTTGGTCGGGCCTCCCGCCAGGTGGCGGGCGACTACCGAGTGGGTGCCGTCCGCGCCCACCACCAGATCCGCTGAGACCGGCGCCCCGTCGGTGAACAGCACTCGGGGCGCGCCGTGGTCATCGTGGCCGACGCCGGACACGTTGCATCCCAAGTGCAGGCCATCTCCGACGGCTTCGGCCAGCAGCATCCGCAGGGTGATCCGATCGACGTCGATACTTGCACTGTCGCCGAGGTCCGGCCCGTGGCCCAGCAGCCGGCCGCGGCGATCCCAGAACGCGTCGCGCTCGCGCAGTCGCAGCGCCGACCCCGATGCCAACAGCCGCTGCGTGATCTCCGGTTCCACCAGATCCTTCAGCGCCGACTGCGCCCGCTCGTCCAGGGTGATGTGGTAGCCGCCCGTCGCCGCCACATCGGTGTCGCGGTCGAATACCGCCACCTCAAACCCCCGGCGACGCAGCCCCGCACCCAATGCGAGCCCGCCGATCCCGCCACCCACCACGACCACCCGCATACCCGACCGTCCTTTCCGCCGCTGCTCACCGAACAGAACCCACCCTGACACCGGTAGTGGACACCGAGTGGCCACAACCGGTCATGATGGGACGATGGCGAACACCTCACACCGGGCGTTGCGGCTGTTGTCTCTGCTCGGATCAGGACGGAAGTGGTCGCTGCGCGAGCTCGCCACCCGGCTCGGGACCAGCGAACGCACTGTCCGCCGCGACATCGAGACTTTGCGCGCGCTCGACTACCCGATCGCTACCGTTCACGGCCCCGACGGCGGCTACCGGCTCGGAGCCGGGCGAACCCTGCCGCCGTTGCTGTTCGACCACGACCAGGCCCTCGCGGTCGCGGTGGCCCTGCAGACCGCGCCAAGCACGGTGTTCGGCCTCGGGGACGACGCGGCGCGGGCACTGGCGGCTCTGCACCAGGTCATGCCCACCGCGCTGCGGGCATCCATGGAATCGCTGCGCCTGACTCGACTGCAGAACTATTGGGAGTTCCCCGCGCCCCCCATCGACCCGGCCGCCCTCACCGCCGTCGGAGCCGCGGTGCGCCACCGCCACCTCCTCGTCACCGAGACTCTGCGGCCCGACGGCACACGCCCCGAACCCAGTGACCCCGACTACCTGCCCGCCCACCGCATCGAGCCACACCACCTGGTCGTCTGGGCCGCCCGGTGGTATCTGGTCGCCTACGACCTCACCGACAACGAATGGCGAGTGCGCCGCGTCGATCGACTGCACCCCCGCCCCACCACACAGTGCTTCGCCGCCCGCGCGCTTCCCCACCCCGACCTCGCCCACTTCGTGATGAGCACGCACGACCGCGGCGACACCCCCGCCGTCTGGCAATGCACCGGCACCGCCCGGCTCAACCTGCCCGCTCACATCGTGGCCCGCTGGGCACCAGGCGGCTCCGTCGTGGAACACCTCGATACCGAGTACTGCCGGCTCACTCTCGGCGCCTGGTCCTGGGCCGGCATCGCCGGCATCCTCGCCACCTTCGACACCGAACTCACCGACCTCCACCCACCCGAACTCGTCCACGCATGCCGCCGTCTCACACGCCGATGGGCCGCTATTGCCGACGCCGAGAACCTCGGTCCTTCTCATGGATGAGCTGCGGCGGCCGCGGGCGGCGGTGCGGCGCTGCAACCCCTCGAAGGACAGCCCGCCTGCCTTGTTGTCCCGTGCGACGAGTGCCCGGTCCGGGACCAGGCCGTCGGGCAGCTTGTCCGCCGCGGCGACGAGGGCTGGAAAGCGGTCCTGGTCCAGCGATCCGCGCCGGGTCTGCGGCAGCAGGGCGCCGTCCGGCTCGGTGGGGTGAACAGCACGCCGAACGATGGGGCGGGGTTGTAGCCGTACGGGCCGGAACGCGCGGGAGAGGGCGGGAGGCGGCATCACCCGGGCGGGAGGCCCGATTCACCGAAGGAACGGCACTCCAGAGCGCCGAGTGCTGCGGCGCCCTGGAACGGGAACGACTCCGCAGGCGCCGGGCGGGACGGCGCACGCTCGGGTCAAGGAACGGGTTCGAGCCCGTGCACTCTCACGCGTACCCGGCCAAGGTGCCGTGGCACGCGGCCGGTGCGGGCTGGAGCTCACCCGGCCGGGTCTCCGGTTGGTCGGCTCGTGATCCCGTGGCCGCCACTGTTCGACCGGGACAGAGCCCGCGCGAGACGGCAGGGCCAGCGCTGCGAACTGCCTGGCGTCGAGTCGGTCGCGGCGGTCTTTTCTGCTGGGTGATCCATGCCCTGCGTACGTCCATACGGGCGGGGTCGGCGTGTACCTGCCGGTCCGGCTGCGCCCATCGCCGTAGGTTCCGTAGCGAAATGTGCCCGAGCGAGCGGGTGCGAGGCGCAGGGTGCGGGAGTGGGTGGCGGCGATGGCCGAGAAGCGGACCGTGACGGTGTTCGGCGCTACCGGGCAGCAGGGCGGGTCGGTCGCACGGGCGCTCCTCGAGGACCCGGACAGTGGCTTCTCCGTGCGCGCGGTCACACGCGATCCGGGCTCGGACCGGGCCCGGGAGCTGGAGCGGCTCGGGGCCGAGGTGGTCCGGGCCGACATGGACGACGAGGCGAGCCTGGCTCCGGCCTTCGAAGGGGCGTACGGGGCCTACCTGGTGACCAACTTCTGGGAGGACATGGACGCCGCGCACGAGAAGGCCCAGGCGGCGGCACTGGCCCAGGCGGCCGGGCACGCGGGGGTCCAGCACGCCATCTGGTCCACCCTTGAGGACACCCGCGACTGTATCCCGCTCGACGACGACCGGATGCCCACGCTGCAGGGCTCGTACAAGGTCCCGCACTTCGACGGCAAGGCGGAGGCCGACCACTGCTTCATGGACGCCGGGGTACCGACCACCTTCCTGCGCACCACCTTCTACTGGGAGAACCTGTTCGGCGTGTTCGCCCCGCAGCGCGCCGAGGACGGCGCGTACGAGCTGATCTTCCCCATGGGCGAGCACCGGCTGTCAGGCATCGGGGTGGAGGACATCGGCAAGACCGCGGCCGCCGTCTTCAAGCGCGGCACCGATCTCATCGCCGCGACCGTCAGCATCGCGGGCGAACACCTGCCCGTCGCCGACATGGCCGCCGCGCTCGCCGAGTCGCTCGGTCGGCCCGTGCGCTACCGGCCGCTGACCCCGGACGCCTACCGCGACCTCGGATTCCCCGGCGCCGACGAGGTCGGCAACATGTTCCAGTTCTACGCCGACTGCGAGACCCGTTTCACCGGCGCCCGCGACCTGGACGCCGTCCGCGCCCTCAACCCGGCCCTCCAGGATTTCGCGACGTGGCTGGCCGGACACCGGGACAGGTTCGACTGGAGCTGACTCAGGGGTGGAGGAAGCTGTTGAGGTAGGTGCGGGCCGCCTCCCTGGTGCCGCGCGCGGTCGCCACCCCCGATCGGGACGTCCTGGGCGGCGAGCTCACCCGCCGCGTCCTGGCCCACCTGGGCGATGCCGTACCGCAGATCGGCCAGAGCCTTCAACGCGACCAGCGGCTCCTCGGCGGCCAGGCCGTCGAGGAGGACGACGAGTTCGGCGAGGAGCCCGGTGAGGTCGGCAGGGCGCTGGACGGCCGCGTCCCGGATCACCGGCAGGTGCGCGTCGTAGTCCGCGATGGGCCCGGACAGGTCGACGTCCGCCTCGTACACGGGCTGGTCCCCCGCGAGGGCCTGCGCATGCGTTCAGTCGACGACGGCGCCGCCGGTGACATTGACCTCTGTGGCGGTCATGGTCGGCGCGCGGTCGGAGGCAAGGAAGGCCGCTGCGTAGGCGACGTCTTCGAGACGGGGCCGGCGGTGGAGCAGCGTCACGGTCGCCTCGGGGTCGTCCTCGGGCCGGCTGGACGGATCTGGCGAGCCGGGAGAGAGCAGCCAGGCCACCCGGATGCCGTGCGGGCCGAGTTCGCCGGCGAGCTGGCGGCACAGACCGGAGAGGGCCGACCAGGCGATGTGGGAGCCGCCGAGGCCAGGGATGGCTTCTCGGCCGCCGCCCATGGCCAGGATCACCCCGGTGCGGCGGGAGATCATGTGGCGGGCGACGGCGGTGGCCAGAGTCAAGTGGGTGGTGACTGCCTTGATGACGGGGCGCAGCACGTCCTCGTCGGCCATGCCGACCAGCGGGGCGCCTTGCAGGTCGTCGTTGGAGGTGGCGTTGAAGGCGATGTCGATTCCCCCGGAGTGCCGGGCGACGGAGCTGGCGTGTTGTTCGACCGCGGCGCGGTCGGTCGCGTCGAGCGTGGCGACCTCGACGCGACCCCCGGACGCGGCGATGGTGTCGGCCAGCTCCGCCAGAGGCGCGTGGGTGCGCCCGACCAAGTGGACCGTGGCGCCTTCGCCGGCGAAGACCCGGGCGACCGCGGAGCCGATCGCTCCGGCACCGCCGTAGATGATGGCGGTCTTGTTCTCCAGCAGCACGACATTCCCTCCTTCGTCGACGTTCCCGCAGCTACATCCAGCTCGCAGGCCGGCCCATCAGCCGCGCCCTCTTCCGGCCGGGCCTTGTCTCCATTGAGCCCCGCGCGACCGATCCGCGTCATGTCGGGGCTCGACACCTCGGCGACCGCCCTCACACGCGACGACGGCCGGAGGCTTCGTGAAGCTCAATTCCATTGAGACGATACGCATCGTCTTGCTATGGTGGGCGTATGGCTTTCTTCTCCTTCCGCTGAGTCCGGGCACGGCACACACCGCCGCGTCTGCTGCCCGTAGACCCTTCACCCCTCCAGGGAAAGTCACATGCGCGAACGCGCCCATACCGCCGTGCCCGCTGCCGTCGCGCAGCTGTCCGTCAAGGACGTCACGAAGACCTACGGCACCCGGACCGTCCTCGACCAGGTCTCCTTCACCGTCCGGCCGGGCGAGAAGGCCGCCGTCATCGGTGAGAACGGCTCCGGGAAGTCCACTGTGCTGCGGCTGCTCGCCGGGGCCGAGGGACCGGACGCCGGACAGATCACCGTCAGCTTCCCCGGCGGTACCGGCCACCTCGCCCAGACCCTCGACCTCGACCCGGACCACACCGTGCAGGACGCCGTCGATCTGGCCTTCGCCGAACTGCGCGACATGGAACGCCGGCTGCGTACGGCGGAGCAGCGTCTCGCCGGGGCACCGCAGGACGAACTCGACGCCTACGGCGAGCTGCTGATCGCGTACGAGGAACGCGGCGGATACGAGGCGGAGGCTCGCGTCGACGCCGCCCTGCACGGCCTCGGGATCGCCGGGATCGCCCGCGACCGCGACCGCCACCTCGGCTCGCTCTCCGGAGGCGAGCAGTCACGGCTCGCCCTCGCCTGTGTGCTGGCCGCCGCCCCCGAGCTGCTCCTCCTCGACGAGCCGACGAACCACCTCGACGCGGCGGCCGTGCGCTGGCTCGAGGAGTACCTGCGCGCGCATCGGGGCACCGTCGTCGCGGTGACCCACGACCGCGGCTTCCTGGAGCGCATCGCCACCACGATCCTGGAGGTCGACCGCGGTGCGCGCACGGTGCACCGCCACGGCGACGGCTGGCCGGGCTACCGCGCCGCCAAAGCCGCCGCCCGCCGCCGCGCGGAACAGGAGTACGCGGACTGGCTCCAGGAACTCGCCCGCACCGAGGAACTGCTCGCGGCCGCAGGGAAACGGTTGGCCGGCACGGGCAAGGACCCCCGGCAGGGCTTCGGCAAGCACCGCCGCTCGCACGAGGCGAAGCTCGGCGGGCAGGTACGGGCGGTCCGGGAGCGCCTCGCCCACCTGCGGGGCAACCCCGTCGCGGCACCTCCCGAGCCCCTGCGGTTCACGGCGGCGCCCCAGGCGACCGGCGCCGGGCGACACACCGGCGCGCCGCTCGCCCGACTCGACGGGGTGACGGTCGGAGAACGGCTGCGGCTCGACGGCCTGCTGGCCATCGCACCAGGACAACGGCTGCTGGTCACCGGCGAGAACGGGGCCGGCAAGACGACGCTGCTGCGCGTCATGGCCGGCGACCTCGAACCGGACACCGGAGCGGTACGCCGGCCCGCCCGCATCGGGTACCTGCCGCAGGAACTGCCCGCACGCTCCACCCGGCTCCCGCTGCTCGCGGCTTTCGCGGCCGGGCGGCCCGGGCTGCCGGAGGAGTACACCGAACGGCTTTTGGCGCTGGGGCTGTTCCGCGAGGAGGACCTGGACGTCCCGGTCGCGGCGCTGTCGGCGGGACAGCAACGGCGGCTGCAGATCGCCACCCTGGTGACCCGGCCCGCGGACCTCCTCGTACTCGACGAGCCGACGAACCACATCGCGCTCGACCTGGTCGAGGACCTGGAGGCGGCGCTCGCGGCGTACCCGGGAGCGGTGGTCGCGGTCTCGCACGACCGCGACTTCCGCCGGCGCTTCCCGGGAGAGCGCCTGGAACTGCGCGCCGGCCGACGGAGGCCCTGACCCGCCCGCCCCGAGCCCGCCCCGGGACGGGCCGGGCGGCGCTCCGCCCCAGCCCTCCCGCTCGGCGTCGGTGGGGTGGTCTTCTACAACCATCCGGTCCAGGGCGCTGTATCGGTCGCGGACGCGGCGGTCACCGCAGAGCTTTCTTGCCTACCGGCCGACATACACCGTGTCGTGGTCGTCGCGAGCGCTGATCCGCTGTCGCCCGGCGCAGTCTTCACCCGGGCTCCTCAGCTGACGATCACCCAGAGGCCGTCCCCGGCGTTCTCATTCACCGCGCCGGAGTTCACTTCGGGCGAAACAGTCGTGATCTTGGCGGAACTGTACCGACGCGGTACCGAGGCCCCCGAGTTGCTGGCCCCAGCGCGACAGGCAGGCCAAGCACTCGCCGATCGAGAAATCACCGGACTGCGTGCTGCCGTCTACCTCATCCTGGATCACGACTGGCATATGGAAGAGCTCTACGAGTCCTTCGCCGTACGGGCCTTCGCCGAGCGCGTCCTGGCCCTCTCCGTCAACCTCGATGACGACGGCACGGTGCCCGCGATCTTCTCCAGCGGAAATGAACCGTTCCTGGAAGAGGTCCGGCTGGACAACTACCGCGGCCGCATCGGTCAGCTACACACCCAGGTTGACTGGGGCGGGGCAGCGTTTCCGATGGCTGCGGAGCGTTTCGCGCGCCGCAGCGTCGGCCTCGCCGCCTTCGGCAACGGTCATCTCTGAACGAAGGGAAGACCAACACACCACGCCGTCAGACGCCTGACCAGTTACGGCAGATCAGTCCGCCTCGCGGACGTCCTTTCCCTGCTCTGCGAACGCCTTGAAGTCCTGCATGTGCTGTCGCGACTGCTTGCGGAAGGCGCCGGGCATCAGAAGTCCCACCAGCTTCATCAGAAGCCCGCTGAACCGGTATTCGTTCTCGCTCTCCCAGAGCGTCGTTTCCGATCCGGCTTCGGTCAGTCGGTCGCGCACGGCGCTCCACATGCCCTCGCCGACGATCTCGCGGTCGAAGTGAACGACGCTCGTTTTCGGGATCTCGCGCAGGTCTGCCGGTTCCCGGCGTGTGATGGTCTCGGTGCACTCGATCTTCCGCTGACCCATCTGCATCACGACCCGCGACTTGGTGCCGAGCTGCCCGTGCTCCCCGTTCAGCGGCTCGTGCAGCACCAGGCCCCGCAGCCATTTCGGCAGGTGTGCCGGGTCGGCGAGCAACTGGACCACCTTCTCCCGCGGCAGGGCGATCTCGATGGAGACGGTGTATTTCATGGCGCGCATCATTCTTTCCCTTTGGGACAACGTGCTTTTGTACTACTCGTCGCGCTCCTCGACTGAGGGGCACCGCATTCTGTGTCCGTAAAGTAAAGGGAACAGCTCATCGCCCCGCACGGTCAGACACGCGTACAACTCGTCCCGGAAGCGTGACGCTTCCGCGAACGTTTCCCTTGCAGCAGCATCAGGCAGGAGACTCACCCTCACGACCTTCGTCGTGGTCCCGTGCACTTGGTCGGAGCACATGATCAGACGAAGGCCGCTCCAGCGTCCGGCGAATGCCCAGCTGGGCTGCCCAGTTCGATACGTCGTTCGAAGTCAGTCAGGCAGTGCCACGGTGAGATCCACCTCGACGAGCTGTCCGGGAAAGCCCAGCTGGGCAACGCCCAAGAGCGTGCTGGCGGTGGTGAACGCCGGACCCAGGGAAGACTCGGTGAGACGACGCCATGCGGCTCCGAGCATGTCCCTCTCGTCGCTCCGCACGTAGATGACTGACCGCACTACGTGTTGAGGCTGGGCACTCGCCGCGGCCAGGGCAGTGAGCGCGTTCGCGACCACCTGGTCGACCTGCGTCTCGAGGGAACCGGCACCGACGAGGTCACCGTTCCGATCAAGCGGGCACTGTCCCGCCAGGTAGGCCGTACGCCCTGCCTCTACCACCGTGATGTGGTGGTAGCCGGGCGTCTCATGCAGTTGCTCGGGGTTGATGCGGGTGATCTTCTCAGTCATGTCCGCGAGTCTGCCCAGCGTGATGCCGGCACGCACCGCAATTTCGATGTCGGGTGTTCGGGTCACGGTCTTTGTACAGGGCTGCTGTTTTCGGCCGGAGCGGGCGGTGTGGCGCGGTGAGGGGCGACGTGGGGCGGCGGGACCGGCAGGATGGGTGGGTGGACCAGGTGACGATCAGTGAAGAAGACCGCCGGCTGCTCGGGCTCTGGGCCGCGGACTGCGCCGAGCGGGTGCTGCCGCTGTTCGAGGCGAGGGCTCCCGGTGACACCCGCCCCCGTGAGGCCATCGAGGTCCTCCGGGTCTTTACGCACACAGGGAAGCGGACGGCACGCTTGCGCGCCGCTTCCTGGGCCGGCCACAAGGCCGCCGTCGACGTCGACGATCCGGCCGCGGCGGCCGCCGCTCGCGCCGCGTGTTACGCGGCAGCGGCCCCGTACATCCACGCGTTGGCCACGCCCCACCAGGCGAAGCACATTCACGGGCCCGCCCTTTACGCCGCCCTCGCTCGGGAACTCTCGGCGGGCGATGACACGGCCGTCGGCGACGAGGAGCTCCGGTGGGCGATCGGGCACGCGTCGCCGGAGGTCCGCGGGCTGCTGCGGCTGATGCCGGCCTGCGCACCCGGCCGCAGCCGACTGGCCGTGCTGCGCCATCACTTGGACTCGGCGCTGCGTCACTGACCGGCCAGGCGCGCCCCCCTGTGAGCGGTGGCCCGCGGATAATGACGATCGGCCGCGAGGGCGGCTTGTGTCGACTGGGGGAAGAGCCATGCGCGTAGGGGTGTATCTCGCACATCCGCGGCCGGGAAGCTTCAATCACGCGCTGTTCCACGCGGTGGTGGAGGAGCTGCGCGGGCGCGGGTGCCCGGTGGTGGCGCACGATCTGTGCGCCGAGGGATTCGCACCGTCCCTCGCTGCCGAGGAGACGGAGACGGTCCCGTCCGCGGCGCAGGCCCACGACGCGCAAGTGGCGCTCCACCGGGCCGAGGTGGGGACGCTCGATGCCCTGGTCTTCGTCCACCCGAACTGGTGGGGGATGCCACCGGCCGTCCTGGCCGGCTGGGTGCAGCGCGTATGCGTACCCGGCGTCGCCTACAAGCTGGGCACCGCGGACGGGGAGCCCGCGGGGCTCCTGAAGGCCGGCAGGGCGCTCGTCCTGAACACCTCCGACACTCCTGCCGATCGCGAGGAGTCCGAGTTCGGCGACCCGCTGCACCGCATCTGGTCGGCATGCGTCCTGCCGTACGTGGGAGTCGCCGACGTGCGTCGGGTCGTCTTCCGTACCGTCACCGACTCGGCCGACGAGGAACGCGCGGCGTGGCTCGCCGAGGCCCGCCGGCAGGCCACCGCACTGTTGACCTGAACCATGACGGAGGGGGCGCCGCGGGTGTTCGCGGGTACCCGCCGACGCGCGCCGACGTGCGCGGACGTGCGCCTCTGCCTCCTGACGGACAGGAGGCGGAGGTGAAGATATTCGCGGATGCAGCCACGCTGGCCGGAATTCCTCGGCCAATTTGGTGACAAGGGCACTGATGTTTCATCATTGTGACAGCACGTCAGCTCTTGGCGTGCGTCGAGGAGCCGGGGGCACCGGGGGGTCCCCCGTTCACACCGGTCGAAGCCGCAGGCGAGTTCGCGTTGTCGCCGTGCGCCGCCGGGGCTCCCGTCCCATTTCCGTCACCAAGGCAAAGGCCCATGTCCGCCCAGCAACTCTCGGACCTCATACGTTTCGCCCGTCACAACTCTCCCTTCTACCGGGACCTATACGCGTCCCAGCCGCCGCACGCCGACCGCCTCACCGACCTGCCGGTGGTCGACCAGGAGGAGTTCTGGGCGGCCAACGCCCTCCAGGACAGCCGCGTGTTGACCGGCCCGCTCAGCGAGGCCACGGTCTACAAGACCGGCGGCACCACCGGTTCTCCCAAGTTCTCCGTCTACACCCGCGACGAGTGGCGCACCTTCGTCACCTCCTTCGGCCAGGGACTGGTGGACACGGGTCTGCGCCCGGGACACCGGGTCGCCGACCTCTTCTACGCCGGGGAGCTGTACGCCAGTTTCCTCTTCGTCCTCGACTCGCTCGCCCACGCGCCCGTGGACAACGTCCGCCTGCCCATCGGCGGCGGCGCTCCGCTGGAGACGACGATCCCCACGCTGCGCGATCTCGCCGCCCAGGTGGTGACCGGCACCCCCACCACCCTGTGCCGGCTCGCCGAACAGGTCGTCTCGTCCGGTGCCCGGCTCGACTCCGTCGAGCTGCTGCTCTTCGGCGGCGAGGCGCTCTTCGACGACCAGCGGCGCCTGCTGGCCACCGCGTTCCCCCGCGCCGAGGCCCGTTCCGTCGGATACGCGAGCGTCGACGCCGGCCTCCTCGGCCGCCCCGTACCCGGTGCCGATGCCCGGGTGCACCGGGCCTTCACCCCGTACTCGGTCGTCGAGATCCTCGACGACTCCACCGATGAGCCCATCACCGAACCGGGACGGCCCGGCCGCGTCGTCGTGACCAGCCTCTTCCGCCGCCTGATGCCGATCATCCGCTACCCCGCCGGCGACCGTGCCGAGTGGACCGGCACCGGCCCCGGGCACTTCCGGATCCTCGGCCGCGCCGAGGAGGGCGTACGGGTCGGCCCCGTCTCCCTCTACACCCAGGACGCCCAGGACGCCGTGACCGCGGCCGACACGGCGGGGCGGGTGGTCGGCACGCAGCTCGTCGTACGCCGCTGGGACGGACGCGACGGGCTCGTGCTGCGCCTGGCGACGGCCCCCGGTGACCCCGACCACGGCCGGGAGGAGCTGGCCGGGGCCGTCGTCACGGAGCTGGAGACCGTACGGCCGCTGTATCCGGACAGTGTGCGCGCCGGGTTCGTGCACCCGCTCTCCGTGGAGTGGGCGCGCCACCGCGACCTCGCCGTCAACCCGCGCTCGGGCAAGCTCGTCCGGGTCCTCGACGAGAGGCCGACCGCATGACCGCCACACGCGCGACCCCCTCACCCGCGACCGCCGGACCCGTGACCGCCGCACCGGTGACCGCCGGACCCCTGACCGGGGAGGCCGCCCGCGAGGTCGCGGCCGGTAGCCGGCGCGCGCCGCTGATCCTGCGCAACCGCGCCTTCGGCGCCGTCTGGCTCGGCCAGGTCCTCACGCAGGCCGCCGTCCGCATGTTCCAGGTCGGCGTGTCCTGGTGGATCGTCGCCTACGCCGTGCAGGACGCCCGCGGTCTGGCCTCCGGGCTGTTCATGGCAGCCTGCACGCTGCCCGCCGTGGCGCTGGCGCCCGTCGTGGCCGCGGCGGTCGGCCGGTTCGCCCACCGTTCGGTCCTGCGGACCGCCGCGGCCCTGGCCGGGGCCGCCGCGGGCGTCCTCGCGCTGTGGGCGTACGGCGGCGGGCTGCCGCTCAGCGCCGTGTACGCCGCCGCGCTCGCCCTGGCCACCTGCCAGGCCTTCTTCGACCCCTGCCTGACCACCTCGGTCCCCGAACTCGTCGACGACGCCGACATCGAGACGGCCACCGGCTTCGAGCTGTCCACCCAGTCCCTGGCCGGCCTCGGCGGAGCCCTGCTCGGCGCCCTGACCGTCGACCGGGCCGGCGTGGCCGGACTGGCCGTGGGCTGCGCGGTCGCCTACGCCGGGGCCGCCCTGCTCATCACGAGCGCCCGCTTCCGCCGCACGGAACCCGCCGAAGCCGCCGTGGGCGATGCGACCGACTCTGCCCCGGCGGACGTGCCCCAGCGGCGCGCGCTCCGCCGGATCCTGGGCGAACTGCCCTACGTACGGCGGATCCTGGTCTGCTTCACCGCGGCGAACCTCTTCACCACCGCCGTGTTCGTCGTCATCCCCCTCTACACCCGCTCGGTGCTCCAGGGCGGTGGCGGCACCGTGGCACTGCTGGAGGCGTCCCTCGGCGCCGGCGCGCTCATCGGCGCCTTCACCGGGACCCGCGTGCCGGGGCGGCCCACGGTCGCCGGCGCCTACTGTCTCGGCCTGATGGCCCTATCGCTGGCGGTGCCCGGGCTGGTCGCGCACCGCCTGGTCATCGCGGGCTGCCTGGCCGTGGCCGGCTGGTGTGCCGGGGCGGTCAGCGTCCGCTTCGTGGCCCTCTTCCAGCGGCTGGTGCCGACGGCGGACAAGCCCGGCTTCTTCGCCGTGATGCAGGCCGTACTGGGCGCCTCCCTGCCGGTGGCATCGCTGGTGTTCGGCTCCGCCGGGGACCTCCTCTCGCCCCAGACCCTGTGCCTGGTGCAGGGAGCCGGCCTGGTTCCCGCCGCCTTCGCGCTGGCCCTGCTCGGGTCCCGTACGCCCGAACCGCCCTCGGCGGAGGCAGACGCGGACACGGACACGGACACGGAAACGGACACCGACACCGACGCCGACGCCGACGCGGGCCGCGGCACGGAACCCGTGGGGGGCACCCGGTGAACCCCGTCATCACCCCGGCCACGTGCGCGGACATCGCCGAACTGCGCCAGCTCTACTACGCCGTCTACGGGCCGCACTACCCCGTGGCCCTCGGCACCGACCCGGCCGAGATGGCCCGGCTCATCGAAGACCCGTACTCCCTCTGGCTCGTCGGCCGCTGCGCCGGCACCGGGGCCCTGACCGCGTCCGCCGCCATCCACGGTGAGCCCGGCAGCCGCATCGGCCGCCTGGAGGGCATCGCCGTCCACCCCGAGCACCGCTCGGCGGGCCTGGCCGCCACCCTGACCGAGGCGCTGTGCGCCGGCATGCTGGACACGGGGCGGCTGGACTCGGTGTACGCGACCGTACGCACCGTCAGTTCCGGCCCACAGCGCGTCGTCGCCCGCAACGGCTTCCGCCCGCTGGGCATCCTGCCCAACGCGGTGGATCTCCGCAGCCGCGAAAGCTTGGCGCTCTACGCGCGTCACTCCACGGGTGTGCTGGACCGCCGGAACCCCGTCACCGAAGTGCCCGCCCCCCTGCTGCCGTTGCTGCGCACCGCCGAGGCCGCCCTCGGCATCCGCTACCCCGGGGTCCGGGCCGCCTCCGGCCCGCTCGCGGCGCCCGCGCCGCACGGTGCCGCCGAACGGCTGGAGATGATCGAGGCACCGGCCTTCGTACGCCGCCGTTTCCGCGAGCGGTTCCCCTGCGCCGAGGGCTGGTTCTACCCGCTGCACACCCCGAACGTGCTGCTCACCCCGGAAGACGGCCGGTTCGAGGTGTACGCCTACCTCAACCGCGCCGGCGGGTACGCCTCCCTGCTGACCGCCCACCCCGACCCGGCCGCGGCGGCCGCGTACCTCGAACCCGTCACCCGGGCCCTGGCCCGGGCGGGCGCCGGCTACGTCGAGGCCCTGGTGCCGCTCGCACATCAGGAGGCCCTCTCCGCCTTCCTCGCCCAGGGGTTCGTCGCCGGGGCCCTCTACCCGGCGATGCGCGCGGACGGCGACGGCTTCCACGACTACGCCGTCCTGTCCCGCTCCAGCGAGCGGATCGACTTCCGCGGAGTCGCCGTCGAACCGCCCCTCCAGCCCTATCTGGACTGCTACACGTCGGCCTGGGCGTCGACCCATCTGCCCACATCACCCGAGGTCGCCTCATGAAGCCCACGAATCCCGTAAATCCCGTAAACCACGTGAATCCGGTGAATCCCGTGAATCCCGTGGACGCCACGCACACCCTGAACCCCCATCTCGCACCGGTCTCCGTACCCGACCCGACCCTGCTGCCCCACGTACAGCAGCTGTGCGACCTGACCGATCCGTACGCCTTCGGGCCCGCGGAGGACGCGCTGTTCGCCGCCGCCATGGCGGAGACCAACGCCTGGCACACCGAGCGCTCCCCGTTCTTCCGCTCCCTGTACGAGGCCACTCCCCCGGCCGAGCCGTACCGCACGCCGCTCGTCCACGCGAACTTCTTCAAGCGCCATGAGGTGCTCTCCATCCCGCGCGAGGACGTCGAGCTGCACCTGACCTCCTCCGGCACCACGGGCCAGAAGTCGCAGATGTTCTTCGACCAGTGGACCATCCGCTCCGCCCAGCGCATGGTCGCCAGGATCTTCGAGCGCAACGGCTGGATCACCCCCGAGCAGGAGGTCAACTACCTCCTCTACAGCTACGAGCCGGCGCCGTCCCTGAACCTGGGGACCGCCTTCACCGACAACTACCTGTGCGACTTCGCCCCGGCGCGCAGCGTCGCGTACGCACTGCGCAACACCGGCGGCGACCACGAGTTCGACCCCTTCGGCTGCATCGCCGCGCTGCGCCGCTTCGAGCGGGAGGACGCCCCGGTCCGCATCCTCGGCTTCCCGGCCTTCCTCTTCTTCACGCTGGAGCGGATGCGGGCCATGGGGCTGCCTCCGCTGCGCCTGCCCGAGGGCTCCCTCGTCGTCCTCGGCGGCGGCTGGAAGGGGCACGCCGACCGGCGCATCGGCAAGGAGGAGCTGTACGCCCGCGTCACCGAGCAGCTGGGCATCCCGGGTGAGCGGATCCGGGACACCTTCGGGTCGGTGGAGCACTGCATCCCGTACATCGAGTGCGACCACCACCGGCTGCACGCCCCCGTCTGGTCCCGGGTGACGATCCGCTCCACGCGCACGCTCGAACCGCTGCCGTACGGGGAGCCGGGCTACCTGCACCTCGTGTCGCCGTACATCACCTCGGTACCGGCGCAGAGCGTGCTCATGGGCGACCTCGCCTCCCTCCGGCCGGGCGACGCCTGCGGATGCGAGCTGGAGACCCCCTGGTTCACCGTCCACGGCCGTGCCGGGGTGAGCCGCAACCGCAGCTGCGCGGTGGCCGCAGCAGAACTGATGAAGGGCATGGCGTGACCGTGACGCAGACCAAGGCCGCGTACGAGCAGCACGGCGACGGCGCCGCGCACCACTACTGGCAGGGCGCCTTCGTCGGGGACGAGGAGGCCGGGCGCCGCCTCGCCGGTCTGCCGGCCGCCGTGGAGGCCGCGCTGGCCGAGGGGCTGGAGACGGAGACGGTGCTGGCCGCCTCTGACGCCCTCGCCGGCGCGCTGTGCGACCCCGCCCACCCGGTGCACGCGCGGCTCGCCCCGCACCTGCCCGAGGGTGAGGACCCGGCCGTCCTGGCCGAGCTCGGTGTCTTCCTCGGCCGGCGCGAGCTGACCCGCAAGCTGCGCCGGGAACTCGGCAGCGCGGCTCCGGGCCGGCTGAACCGGGCCGATCCGCGCGAGACGGTCTACGAGGCCTGGGCGCCCGTCGGCCTGGTCGCGCACATCGCGCCGGGCAACGCCTCGACGGTCGCGCCGCTGAGCATCGTCGAGGGCCTGCTCGCCGGGAACGTCAACGTCCTGAAGACGAGCGGCGCCGACACCCTCCTCACCCAGCACCTGATGGCCGAGCTCGCGGCCCTGGACCCGAGCGGTGCGCTGGCCGCGCGGATCGTCGTGCTGCGCTTCCCGTCCTCCCGGCAGGAGTGGCTGCGCCTGATGTGCGCGCCCGCGGACGCGGTCGCCGTGTGGGGCGGGGAGGCCGCGGTCGAAGGGGTCGCCGCCCATGTGCCGGCCGGCTGCCGGCTGGTGGAGTGGGGGCACCGGATCTCCTTCGCTTACCTGACGGGCGATGTCTGGTCGGACGCGGGGACGCTCGAAGCCCTCGCGGACGACGTGTGCCTGCACGAGCAGCAGGCGTGCTCCAGCCCCCAGGTGGTCTACCTCGACACCGAGGACGAGGGTGAGGTGTTCGCGTTCGCCGAGCGCTTCGCCGCGGTGCTCGGCGCACGGCCGCCGGCCGTGACCGCCGCCTGGGCGGGCGGGCCCGATCCGGCCGAGGAGGCCGAGCTGACCACCACCGAACTGATGGCGCGACTGGAGGAACACCTGGGCCTGACCCGGGTGTTCGCCGCGCCCGACGGTTCGTGGCGGGTCATGGCCGACACCCGCTCCCCGCTCACCGCCTCGCCGCTGCACCGCAGCGTGTGGGTCAAGCCGCTGCCCCGCAAGCGGCTGATCGCCACCCTGCGCCCGATGCGCCGCTATCTGCAGACCGCGGGCCTCGCGGGCAGCCCGGCCGACATCGCCGAGCTCTCCCGCACCGCCCTGGCGGCGGGCGTCACCCGTGTCACGCCGGTCGGCGCCATGCTGGACAGCTACGCGGGTGAGCCGCACGACGGCGTCTACGCCCTGCAGCGCTACAGCCGCCGCGTCGCGGTCCAGGCCGACCCGGTCCGCTTCGCCGCCACCGCCTGCCTGGACGACCTGGCCCGGCCCGTCGTACTGCCGCGGCCGGCGGGCCCGCTGCTGGGCAAGGAGGACGTGCGGGAGCCGGCCCGCCGGGTGGCACGGGCCGATGCCGAGCTGTACTTCCGCAGCGGCGGCAGCACCGGTGCGCCCGCACTGTCGATCTTCAGCTACGACGACTACGACGCCCAGATGCACGCCGCCGCCCGGGGTCTGCTCGCCGCCGGCTACGACCCGGTCGGGGACCGCACCGCCAACCTCTTCTACTGCGGCGCCATGTACGGCAGTTTCATCAGCTTCTTCTCCGTCCTGGAGCGGCTCGGCGGGGTGCAACTGCCGTTGTCCGCGGGGCCGGACCACCGGGCGACGGCGCGGGCGCTGATCGACCTCGGGGCCGACACCCTCTTCGGGATGCCCTCCTACCTGTGGCAGTTGCTGCACGCGGAGGCGGACGCGCTGCGCGCGTACGGCGGCCTGCGCAAGGTCTTCTACGGCGGCGAGCACTTCACCGAGGAGCAACAGCGCACGCTGAAGGAGACGTTCGGGATCGAGACGGTCCGCTCCATCACGTACGGCAGCACCGACCTCGGCCCGCTGGGCTACCAGTGCGCGGAGAGCTCCGGCGGTGTCCACCACCTGCACGCCGACCTGCACACGATGGAGATCGTGGACCTGGCCGAGGACCGGCCGGTGGCCCCGGGCGAGACGGGCCGGCTGGTCTTCACCACCCACGCCCGGCGCGGTCAGCACCTGGGCCGGTACGTGATCGGCGACCTCGGCCGTGAGGTGCCGGGCCGCTGCCCGTGCGGCCGGCACGCCCCCCGCTTCGAGCTGCGGGGGCGCACCGGTGACGTGATGCGGGTGGCGACGTACTTCCTCAACCACCGCCGCTTCCTGGACCTGGCGGAGGAACAGGGCGGGCACCGTGGCGAGTTGCAGATCCGGCTCGACGGCGCGGACGCGCGTGAGCGGCTGACCGTACGGGTGGAGCGGGCCGGGGCGACGGACCCGGACCGGCTGCGAGAGGCGTTCCTGGCCGGCTATCCGGAGCTCCGCTCGGCGGTGTCGGAGCGGCTGCTGGACCTGGTGGTCGAGGCGGTGGACGGCGCGTCGCTGGACCGGAGCCCGACCAGCGGCAAACTCCTCGCGGTGGTGGACGCGCGCCGCTAGGCGGTCGCCGCGACCCGTCCACCCACGCCTGCCGTCGGCCCCGGTCCGTGACCGGGGCCGACGGCGCGGGTCGTCAAGCGCCTTGAGTTTCAGGACTGTTCATCCCCACGTGACAGTGGTCTATACCTTTAATACTAGGCTGGGTCACCTGAAACATGCACATGCACAGCCATGGGGGGCTTTATGACCTTTCATCATCTTCCGCAACCACCGTCCGACGACGAGCTCTACTGGTACTTCGGACCGCAGCGCCGCTGGGTCCTGGTCGCCACCTCGCTCGCCTTCGTGTTCACGGCGGCGACCATGTTCGCCTTCGCCCTGCGCACACCCGCCCTGTGGGCCTTCCTCGCCGTCCTCGGCCTCAACGTCGTCGCCCTGGCGCTGTCTTCCGTCAACAGCCTGCGCCAGCGCCGGCTCACCCGGCAGTCGCACGAGGTGCTCGTCCACGCCTGGCGGCCCGCCGTCCTGCCCGGCGTCGATCTGTACCTGCCGACCTGTGGCGAGCCGCTGCCCGTCCTGGACAACGCCTACCGCGCGGTGGCGGCCGTCGACTGGCCCGGCGACGCGCTGACCGTCTGGATCCTGGACGACGCCGACCGGCCCGAAGTCGCCGCGCTGGCCGCCTCGTACGGCTACGAGTACGTCGTACGCCCCGACCGTGGGCACCTGAAGAAGGCCGGCAACCTCAACCACGCGCTCACCCTGAGCAGCGCCGAGTTCATCGCGATCCTCGACGCGGACTTCGCGCCCAGGCCGGACTTCCTGCGCCACCTCGTCCCGTACCTGGCCGACCCCGCCGTCGGGATCGTGCAGAGCCCGCAGTGCTTCGACACCGACGAGACCATGGGCTGGATCCAGCGCGCCGCCGGCTCCGCCCAGGAGTGGTTCTTCCGGTGGATCCAGCCGTCCCGGGACGCGAGCGACGCCGCCATCTGCTGCGGCAGCAACGCCGTCTACCGGCGCGCCGCGATCGACCTGGCCGGCGGTTTCGCCCGGCTCGACCACAGCGAGGACCTCTACACCGGACTCGCCCTCCACGAGCAGGGGTTCCGGACCCTGTACGTACCGGTGCTGGTCGCCAAGGGCACCTCGCCCGACCACGTCACCTCCTTCGTCAACCAGCAGTACCGGTGGGCGATGGGCAACCTCCACCTGCTCGGCACGCCCGTGCTGGGGCGGATGCGCGCCCCCTGGCGGATGCGGCTGTGCTTCTACGAGGGGATCGTCGGGTACCTGACCACGGCGGTGAACACCTTCGCGGCGCCGCTGCCGCCGCTGGTGATGATGTTCTGGTACCCGGACCACATCAGGCCCTGGCACGTGCTGCCGCTGCTCGCCCCGCTGTGGCTCTGGCACGTACTGCTGCCGCGGATCAGCCGGACCCGCTGGCGGGTCGAGGTGATCCGGGCGAACGTCCTGACGAGCGTGGCCGCCGCGACGGCGTTCCTGCACACGCTGCGGGGCCGCAGTGCCGCCTGGGTGCCCACCGGCACGCGGAGTGCGGCGGCTCCGGGCGGGATGGCCCGGCGGGTGGTGGCCGTCTCGCTGATCTGGCTCGTCCTCTCCAACGGCGCGGCCGTCGCGGGGCTCGCGCTGGCCGTCTCCCACAACGGCTGGGAACCCAACTGGGGGCTGCTCCTCTACCTCCTGGTGCAGTGCCAGATCAACGTCCCGCTGATCCGGGACCTGCTGGCCGAGCTGTACCCGGCCGCCGGACCGCTGCGCGCCCGCGTACGGGCCGCCCTGCGCCCCCGTACCGGCATGCTGCCCCGCCGCTGGCCCGAGACCGTCGCCGCCTCCGCGGTCCTCCTGCTCACCGGCCTGCTGGCCTCGGGGTGGGTCGACCCGATGCTCCCCTGGCTGAGCTGAAAGGCGCCGTCACCATGTCCTTCCTCCTCACACCCGGCCGGCGTAATCCCGCCGCGCCGCGGTCCGGATCCCGTTCCGGCGTCGAGTCCGGGCCCAGCCCTCACCGGTCCGCCTTCCGTCCCGACATCGAGGGGCTGCGCGCGGTCGCCGTCCTCGCGGTCCTCGCCTTCCACGCCGGGATCCCGTGGGCGACCGGCGGTTTCGTCGGCGTGGACGTCTTCTTCGTCATCTCCGGCTACCTGATCACCGGCCTGCTGGTCCGCGAGGCGATCACCACCGGCCGGATCCGGCTCGGGGACTTCTTCTCCCGGCGGGCCCGACGGCTGCTGCCCTCGGCCGCCGTGGTGCTCGGCGCGGTGGCGGTGGCATGCGCCTGGCTGACCGTACCGCTGCGCCGCACCGACGTGGAGCACGACGTCGTCGCGGCGGCGCTGTCCGTCGCCAACTGGCGGTTCGTGTCGCAGCGGACCGACTACCTCGCCGCCGGGCACGACCAGAGCCCGCTGCTCCACTTCTGGTCCCTCGCCGTCGAGGAGCAGTTCTACCTGTTCTGGGCCCCGCTGCTGGCGGTGCTCGTGCTCTGCGCGGCCCGGGCGGTCCGCCGGGGCCGGGCCGTACGTTACGTCGTGGTGCTGGTCGCCGCGCCGCTGACCCTGGCGTCGTTCGCCCTCGCCCTGTACTGGACGCGGCACTCCGTGTCCCTCGCGTACCTCGGAACGCCCTCGCGCGTCTGGCAGTTCGGGGGCGGTGCGCTGCTCGCCCTGCCGCCCTGGCACCTGATGCGCGGGCCGCGACCGCTGCGGCTGCTGTGCGGCTGGGCCGGGGCCGCGGCGATCGGCTGGTGCGTGGTGTCGTACGACGCCGCGACCCCGTACCCCGGTTACGCGGCGCTCGTGCCGACCCTGGCCACCGCCGCCGTGATCCTCGCCGCGATCCCCGGCCGGGGCGAGCGGAACGACCCGGGCGCCTTCGAGGTCGGACGGCTGCTGGCGGGGCGGGCGCCGAGGGCCGTCGGGCGGCTGTCCTACAACCTGTACCTGTGGCACTGGCCGGTGCTCGTGTTCGCCGAGGCGCGGACCGGCCCGCTCGGCTGGCCCGCGAAGACCGCGCTGACGCTGGCGGCCGTGCTGCCCGCGCTCGCCACCCTGCGCTGGGTCGAGCAGCCGCTGCGCCGCAGCCGCACGGTCTCCGAACTCCCCCGCCGCGGACTGTCGGTGGGCGTCACGGCCATCGTGCTGCCGCTCGTCCTCGCCCTGGTGGTGGGGTCCACGACCGTGCACCTGCTGGGCCCGGCCGCCCCGGTGGACCCGAAGGGGCTGCCGCCGGGCGCGGCCTCCGGCCCCACCCTGCTCGCCCGGACCTCCGGTACCCCGCTCGTCGACGGTCCCGTGGTGCCGAGCCCCGTGCAGGCGCGCGCGGACTTCCCGCCGGACGGCGCCTGCGAGGTCGCCCCGGCCGAAACGCGCAGCCCGGACTGCCTGTTCGGCGCGGTGGACAGCCCGGACCGGATCGTGCTGCTCGGCGACTCGCACGCCGGGCAGTGGTTCTCCCCGATGCTGGCGCTGGCCGCCGGGCGGGGCTGGGCGTTGCAGGAGCTGGTGAAGCAGGGCTGCCCGCTGCCGGAGCTGGCGGTGGACAGCCCGCAGCTCGGCCGCGCCTACCGGGAGTGCGACACCTGGCGGGCCGACACCCTGGAGAGGCTGAGGCAGCAGCAGAAGCCGAGGCTCATCGTGATCTCCTCCCTCAACCGCTACACCGACGACCCGGGGCTCCTGGCCGAGGGCTGGGAGAGGACGCTGCTGCAGCTCAGGGCGCTGGGGGCGCCGATCGTCTACGTCGAGGACACCCCCGTACCCGGCACGGACGTGCCGGCGTGCGTCTCGGGCCGTCCCGGGTCGGCGGGCGCCTGCGCGTTCGGGCGGGCCGACGCCCTGCCACCCGATCCGCTGGCGGCGCGGATCGCGTCCGGTGCGCTGCCCGGCGTACGGAGCGTCAGCGTGAACGCGGTCCTGTGCCCGGGCGACGGGCCGACCTGCCCGGCCGTGCTCGACCGGATCCTGCTCTACCGGGACGGCGCCCACCTGACCAATGTGGCGGCCGTCGTCCTGACCAACCGGCTGGAGCGGCTGTTCACGGAGGCCGGGGCCTTGCCCGCCGCCGCCTCGGCCGCGGCGCCTGCCGGCGCGGACGGGTGGAGGCAGCTGCTGCGGGACGACTTCGACGGCCCGGCGGGCAGCCCCCCGTCGGCCGCCCACTGGATCCACGACCTCGGCACCTGCTATCCGGGCTGCCCGGCGCCGCAGTGGGGCACGGGCGAGATCGAGACCATGACGGACTCGACCGACAACGTGCGTCTCGACGGGAAGGGCGCGCTGGAGATCGTCCCCACCCGGAAGGAGGGGCAGTGGAGTTCGGGGCGCATCGAGACGCGCCGCTCCGACTTCGCGCCCCCGCCCGGCGGGATCCTGCGGATCGAGGCGTCGATCGCCCTGCCGGAGGTGACCGGCGCGAAGGCGGCGGGGTACTGGCCGGCGTTCTGGACCCTGGGGGCACCGCTGCGCGACGGTTACACGGGCTGGCCGGGGGTCGGTGAGCTCGACGTCATGGAGTCCGTGAACGGGCGGGACACGGTGTTCGCCACCATGCACTGCGGGGTTCTCGAAGGCGGCCCGTGCGAGGAGCCGGTGGGGCTCGGCTCCGGGCCGCAGGCGTGCTCCGGCTGCCGGACGGACTTCCACGCGTACGCCGTCGAGGTCGATCTCGCTCCCGGTGCGCAGGAGGTGCGCTGGTATCTGGACGGCCGTGTGTACCACCGGGTGACGGCCGCCCGGATGGACACCGGGACGTGGCAGCGGGCCGTGGACCACGGGCTGTTCCTGATCCTCAACGTGGCCGTCGGGGGCAGCCTCCCGCTCGCCGACGGAGCGGCCGTCGGCCCCGCCACCGAACCGGGCCACGCGATGCGGGTCGACCACGTCTCCGTCTCGGCCCGGGAGAGGGCCGCGTAGGCGACCCGGCGGCGTAGGCGACCCGGCGCGTACGGGTGCCCCGCCCGCGGGTCCGCGGGCGGGGCACCGTGTGCGGGCGGCGGGGCCGCTCCGGCGGAGGGTCAGAACGCGAAGACGGCGTTGCCGTTGAGGGTCGCGTTCATGACGCAGCTGTTGGAGAAGGTGTGCTTCCAGGTGACGCGGCTGCCCTGCCACACGCCGTCCGCCGTGACGGTGACCGGGGCGTAGTGCATCGGGCACGCCCGGTCCGGGTCCGGGGAGGCCAGCAGGTGGTCGAGCGACCCGCCGGTGGTGTTGAGGGCCGCGCAGGCGGAGCCGGGGTCGGGGTGGGTCCCCAGGGCGGTCGGCGCACAGCTGAGGGTGGATGCCCGGACGACGGTGGACGCGTCGTCGTCGCCCTGCGCGATGGTGAACACCATGGCGGACGGGGCGTACAGGCTGGCGGGCTGGGCCGCCGCGATACCGGTGGCTCCGATCAGGCTGAGGACTGCAGCGGCGGAGGCAGCTGCGATGCGGTGACGCACGACGAGACTCACTTTCGATTCAAAGGTTGAACGCGATATTTGCTTTCGATCGCGTCCCGGTGAGCTCAGACTGTCCGACATGCGGGCGCACCGCATGTCCAGGACCGATTTACGGACAGAGCATGCACATACGCGCGACCGAATGGTCGTTCGGGCAGCTCAGAGGGGGCGCGCCGGCGCCTCGGCCGGACACGAACACGCGTGACGCCGGGCGCGACGTCCGTCCTTGCGCCCGCTGACCTGCTGTCGGCCGGGCGCGGTTCACCGAACGGCCATGCAGCTTGACCGGATACACACCCTCGCCGCGCCGACACGGCTCCCACCCTCGCCGATTACACGGGAGAGTTACAGATATATCCGAATTGAGCAACACGAGCCTTAATGCGGCGATTCGGGGTGCGCGAAGGCCAAAGTGTGGCTCCTCGGCAGGACGCCGGGAACCGCACGGAGCCCGACCGGCTCGAACGACGCCGGTCCGGGCTGACTGTTGAAGGGGTCATCTTCATGTCTGCTTCTCTCGCCACCGGCCGCATCCTCTCCGCGACGCTGGCCGCCGTCGCCCTGGTCGGCGCCGCCGCCCTGCCGGCCACGGCCGACGACCACCGACGCGACCGGAACTCGCGTTCCTCGATCGTCATCGGCGACGTCCAGTACGACAGCCCCGCCCGCAACGACCGCTCCAACCGCGCGTTGAACCGGGAATGGGTCGAGGTGAAGAACACCGGCCGGGGCGCCGTCAACCTGCGCGGCTTCACCCTCACCGACCAGCAGGGCAACCGCTACCGCTTCGCCGACAACTTCCGTCTGGACGGCCGCTCCAGCGTCAAGGTGCACACCGGGCAGGGCCGCGACACCAGGCACGACGTCTACCAGGACCGCCGCCACCAGGTCTGGAACGAGCGCGACACCGCCACCCTGCGCGACAACCGCGGCAACGTCCTCGACACGGAGTCCTGGGGCGGCCGCGGGCACCACCAGCCCCGCCGCTGACCCCCACCGGCAGCCACACCACGGGCAACGGTGAACTGCCGGCACACGTGAACGGCGTGCCACGGCGCATCCGCCGCGGCACGCCGCACCCATGGGCTCGCCAAGGCTCCTAGCGGGTCGGGTAGTCCGTGTACCCGCGGGCGTCGCCCCCGAAGAAGGTGGCCGGGTCCGGGGTGTTGTACGGGCCTTCGGTACGCAGGCGATCCGGCAGGTCGGGGTTGGCCAGGAAGAGGGCTCCGAAGGCGAGGACGTCGGCGGTGCCGTCCTCGATCAGGGTGAGGGCACGGTGGTCGGTGGGGCCCTCGGTCGCCGGGTTCAGCACGAACAGCCCGGAGAACTGCTTGCGCAGGGCGAGGGTGGTCGCACGGGCCTCGGGGGCGTGCTCCAGAACGTGCAGGTAGGCCAGGCCGAGCCCGTCGATCTCCTGGACCAGCGCCTCGTAGGCGGGCCGCGGGTCGGGCTCGGAGATGTCGTTGTACGAGTTCCCGGGCGAGATGCGCAGCGCCGTCCGCTCGGCGCCGATCGCGGCGGCGACCGCCTTGACCACCTCCACCGCGAAGCGGATCCGGTTCTCGACCGGGCCGCCCCACTCGTCGGTGCGCAGGTTCGTGCCGGGGGCCAGGAACTGGTGGATCAGGTAGCCGTTGGCCCCGTGGAGCTCCACCCCGTCGAAACCGGCCTCCACCGCGTTGCGGGCGGCCTCGGCGAAGGCGTCGACGCTCGCGCGCACCTCGGCCGCCGTCAGCTCGTGCGGGGTCACGAAGTCCTTCATGCCCTCGCCGGTGAACAGCTGCCCCTGGGCGGCGACCGCCGACGGGGCCACCGGGACGAGACCGCCGGGCAGCAGCGACGGGTGGCCGATCCGGCCGGAGTGCATCAGCTGGGCGAAGATCCGGCCGCCGGCCGCGTGGACGGAGTCGGTGACCTCACGCCAGGCCGTGACCTGCTCGGCGCTGTGCAGGCCGGGGGTGAAGGGGTAACCCTGGCCGACGACGGAGGGCTGGATCCCCTCGCTGATGATCAGACCGGCCGAGGCGCGCTGGGTGTAGTACTCCGCGACGAGGGCGGTCGCGATGCCGCCCTCGGCCGCGCGGCTGCGGGTCATCGGGGCCAGGGCGATCCGGTTGGAGAGGGTGGAGCCGGCGATGCGAACCGGTTCGAAAGCGGTGGTCATATTCGCCTCACAGGGATAATTGGTCGACCAAGCATTGGCTTCGAGAGGCAGCGTACCCCATTACTTGGTCGACCAAGGTAAAATCTGGAGGGAGAGTAAGATCCACCATCAGGACCACTTAGCAGGACCCACCAGGACCCACCAGGACCCACCACCAGGGCCTGTCGCATCCGATCCAGGAGGAGCGCCCCCATGGCCGCGGAAACCGCTCAGGAAGCGCGCACCGCCCCGCAGTGCGCGGCGGTGCCCAGTGCCGTGCTGGACGGGCCGGTGAGTCATGCGATCAGCCGGGTCGCCCGCCTCCACCGGATCGCGGCCGGCCGCGCCCTGCGGGACCTGGGGCTGCACCCGGGGCAGGAGTTCCTGATGATGCACCTGTGGGACAGCGGGGCCGTGCGCCAGTCCGAGCTGATCAAGGCGGTGGGCCTCGACCCGTCCACCGTGACCAAGATGCTCCAGCGCCTCGAACAGGCCGGCCACGTACGGCGCCGCCCCGACCCGTCGGACCGGCGCGCCTCCCTGGTCGAGGCGACCGAGACCAGTTGCGGACTCCTGGTCGAGGTCCGCAGGGCGTGGGGCGAGCTGGAACACCAGACCCTGGACGGCCTGGAGGACGCCGAACGCACCGAACTGGCCCGTCTGCTGGGCAAGGTGGAGGCCTCCCTGTGCACGGAGCTCACCCGCGCCGGTGCCGAGTGCGAGGCAACGGACAAGGGTCCGGCCGCCTGCTAGGCCCTGTCCGGGCGATCTTCGCGGACCCGCGACCCAGCCCCTGCCCGGGCGATGGCAGACTCGGATCATGCCCGAGGAACGCACCGAAGCAGAGCCGGCGGAACCCCTGCGCGCGTACGCGGAGTTCTACCCCGAGATCGTCCGGGCCGGATCCCTGCGGCACGCGCTCCAGGCGGCTGCGGACCGTGCGGGCCACGCACGCACGATCGGACTGATGCCGCCGCCGGGCCGGCGGCACGTCGTCGCGTGCGCCCGGAGCGGCGACCGGTCCGTGATCGTCTCGATGACCCTCGGCCGACGGGGCTTCACCGTCAACTGCCGTACCGACGGGGCGCGCACGGCCCACGGCAGCACCACGGACCTGTCCGAGGCCGCCGACGCGATGCATGCCTGGCTGCTGGGGATGCCCGTGCCCGGCCTCGTCACACGGTGGTCCTTCCTCGGATCCGGCGAGCCGTCCCAGGCCAACGGGCCCGGCGACGCGGTGCCCGTCCGGTGGCGACGGCTGCGTGCGTCGGCTGCCGCCCCTGCGTACGCCTCGCTGTACGAGCTCGTCGAAGCCGCCTTCGCCGCACCGCGCCTGCGAGCCCTGTCCCCGCGCACCAGCCACGACTGGCTCCGCTTCAGCCGCCGCGCCACCGCTCCCCTCTGCACCGACCTTCCGCTGGTCCGGGCGACCGGGAACGGCCGCCATCGGGTGCGGACATGCGAGGGGCTGCCGCACGACACCACCGGCACGGCCGAAACCATCGCTCTCATCCTCGACCACCTGCCCGGCGACGACCGGCCACTCAGCACGTAGGGAATGCGCATGACCCGGACCCCGACCTCAGAAGACGTCACCCTGCCCCAGCCGTTCGGAGAGTCGTTCTCGCGCGACCCGCACGCCGTCTACGCGGGCCTGCGCGCCGAAGGGTCGGTGCACAGGGTGGCGCTGCCCGACGGTTCGCCGGTGTGGCTGGTGACCCACGAGGCGGACGTGCGCGCGGGATTGTCCGACCAGCGCCTGTCGGTCAACAAGAGGCATGCGGCGACGGGTTTCAGCGGCTTCTCGCTCCCGCCCGCCCTCGACCGCAATCTGCTGAACATCGACCCGGACGACCACCTGCGCCTTCGCCGGCTGGTCGCGCAGGGGTTCACCCCCCGGCACGTCGAATCGCTGCGCGCCGGCGTCGGGGCAGCCGTCGACGACCTGGTCGCGCGGCTCGCGGCGGAGATCGCGAGCAGCGGCGAGGCCGATCTGGTGGCCGGGTTCGCCAAACCACTGCCGGTACGGGTCATCGCCGCCCTGCTCGACATCCCGGCCGCCGACCAGGAGCGCTTCTCCGGCTGGGTCGCGACCATGCTCAGCCCGCGCTCCCGCGAGGGTCTCGTCCAGGCCATCGGTGACATCCACCGGTTCCTCGTCGACCTCGTGGCCCTGCGGCGCGCCGCCCCCGGCGACGACATGCTGTCGAGCCTGATCACGGCACGCGACGAGGAGGACCGGCTCACCGAGGACGAACTCGTCTCGCTCGCCTTCCTGATCCTCGGGGCCGCCGGCGAGAACGTCCAGCACGTCATCAGCGCCGGCGTGCTCACGCTCATCGAGCACCCGGAGCAGCTGGCCGAGCTGCGGGCACGGCCCGAGCGCGTGGCGGACGCGGTCGAGGAACTCCTGCGGCACACCAGCCCCAACCAGACCGCGATCCGCCGCTTCCCCACCGAGGCCGTCGAGATCGGCGGCGTACGGATACCGGCCGGGGACACCGTCCTGTTCTGCCTGGCCTCCGCGCACCGGGACCCGGCCCGCTACCCGGAGCCCGAACGGTTCGACATCGACCGCGCCGACAAGGCCCACCTCGCCCTCGGCCACGGCGTGCACTACTGTCTCGGAGCCCCCCTGGCCCGGCTCCAGCTCGCCCTCGCCCTCGGCGCGCTCATCGAACGGCTCCCCCGCCTCGGGCTCGCCCGCCCTGCGGAGCCGCTCCGCTGGAACAGCACCTTCCGATTCCGCGCCCTGCACGACCTGCCGGTCACCACCCTCCCCTGACCACGGCTCGGGCGGCCGGGCGGTGGCCGGACCAGCTGGGGTGAGTGCGCCGCCCGACCGGCCACGCCCGGCATGCCCGCGTGCGGTGATCGCCGTAACGTGTGTCCCGTGCGCCACACCACCGCGGCCGCGGCCGTGGCGGCCACCTTGTGCGTGGCCGCGCTGGCCTGCTCCACCCAGGCCGGTCCGCCGCGTGTCCAGGCCCGGGCGGCCGAGCCGCCGGCCCGGTTCTCCGCGCGGGTCACGGCCGTACCGGCGGAGAAGCTGGGCGCCTCCTACCGCAAGGGCTGCCCGGTCCCGCCCGAGCAGCTGAGACTGATCCGGATGAACCACTGGGGTTTCGACGGACGGACCCACGCGGGCGAGATGGTCGTCCGCGACAACGCCGTCCGCCCCCTCCTCCACGTGTTCCAGCGGGCCTTCGACGCACACTTCCCGATCCGCCGGATGCGGGTGATGGCCGAGTACCGCGACGACTCCGAGGCCATGGCCGACGACAACACCTCCGCCTTCAACTGCCGCCCGGTCACCGGCGATCCCCGGCGCCTGTCGCAGCACGCCTGGGGCGACGCGGTGGACATCAACCCCGTCGAGAACCCGTACGTCGACATCCACGGCGTCGTCCACCCGCCGCAGGCGCGCCCCCATCTGCGACGGTCCCTGCGTCGCCCGGGCCAGATCCACCCGGGCGATGCCGTCTCGGCGGCGTTCCGCGAGGTCGGCTGGCGCTGGGGCGGCCGCTGGGCCAACCGGGACTACCAGCACTTCTCCGCCAACGGCGAGTGAGCGGCGTCCGCCGGGTGCGCCCTCAGTCCCGGCCGAACCAGAAGTCGGCGAGGGAGGTCAGCTTCGCGTCCGACGGCGCACCCAGCTCCCGCATGTACCAGGACAGGTTGCTGTAGACGTGCAGCAGTGTGTAGGCGAGCAGTTCAGCCGGCTCGAACCCGGTGCCGATGCCGGTACCGGTCCCGTACGACGCCAGGAGCCCGCGCAGCAGCCGGCGGTCGGCGCGGGTGACGAACAGTCCCGCGCCGACGAAGTCGTACGCCCGGTGACCGATCATGGCCGGCTCGAAGTCGAAGATTCCGGTCAGCCGCCAGCCGTCGGGGTCCACCAGGAGGTGCTGCCGCATCACCTCGGTGTGCAGCAGGGCGCGCCGGGGTTCACGCGGGAGCGGGACGGAGGCGAGGAAGTCGGGGATCTGTTCCAGCCATGCGCCGGCCAGCCCGTGGCCGCGCTGCTGTTCCACGGCGCCGTCGCGCTGACGGTCGAGGAAGGCGCCCCAGTCTTCGGGGCCGAGGACGTCCGCGAGCGGTTCGGGGTCCAGTGCGTGCAGGACCGCCAGCGCCTCGCCGACCTCGGCCACCAGCCGTTCCCGGTCGGCCTGCGGTATCCGCGGCCAGGCGTGGGCCAGGCTCTCGCCGCCGAGCCTGGACATCAGGACGTAGCGCCAGCCGTTCTCGTAGGTGCCGGACTCCCGGACGTGCGGTGTCGCCAACGGCAGCCGGCCCTGCACGTGGGCGAGCACCCGTCCCTCGGCGACGCCGTCCCGGGCCGCGGCGGCCGGGAAGAGCTTCAGGACGTGCTCGTCACCGACCGCGTAGACCGGTTGGGAACCGTCCGGGAAGCGGACGAGGGGTGCTCCGCCCAGCCCCAGGCGACCGCAGAGGTCCTGCGCGCCCGGCCGCATGATCGTTTCGTCGGGAACGACCGCGTCCCAGTCCTCGTCCGTTTCCACCAAAGGCAGCATGATCGCGAACGTAGGCGGCGCGGGCGGCCGTCACAACCGGATTTACGGGCCGCCGGAACCCGGGACCGGGACCCGTGGCCGGTCGGGTGTTTGCGCTGGTGGAAAACGGTGAGACGCCCTGTGCGCCGCGTTCCGCTAGGACCCGCCGTCGAGCACGCACCCCGCGTCCGGCATCGGGCAAGAGGCGGCCAGGGAGATGGGAGACCCTCATGATCGTGCTTGGACTCATCCTGCTGATTGTCGGGTGGCTGCTCGGCATCTCGATCCTCTGGACGATTGGCATCATCCTGCTCGTCATCGGCGCCGTGCTGTGGATCCTCGGGGCCGTCGGACACGAGGTCGGCGGACGGCGCCACTACTACTAGCCAGGGCTTCGGGTCCGTCCGTAACGCCGGCCGACAGCACGTCAACGCGTGCCGTCGGCCGGCGTCTCGTCGCAGGGACGCCTCCTCGCAGGGGCGTCTCCTCGCAGGGACGCCTCCTCGCGGGGACGTCTCCTCGCGAGGACATGCCGCCGCCGGGGTGAAACCGGCGCGTAGGACCCCGTCCCTCGCGCAGAGGCCACGTAGAGTCGCAATTTGAGCCGGTTCGTCCTACTTCGGGGATGCGCATGCGTCGTCTCACTGTTGCCCTCGCACTGCTGACCGCCCTGTCCTGCGGCTCCCTCGTGGGTCCTCAGGCCGTCTCGGCGGCGGTGTCGGCCGAAAGCGGTCGGGCGGGCGGCGGCAGCCGGGGCACGAACATCCTGATCGTCGGCATCGACAGCCGCGCCGGTCTCTCCGCCGCCGAGAAGAACCGGCTCCACGTGGGCGGGAAGGCGTGCAACTGCACGGACGTCATGATGCTCGTCCACCTCTCCGGGAACCGGCAGCGGGCGAGCGTGGTCTCCATCCCGCGCGACTCCTACGTCGAATACGCCGGCGACACCACCACCGCCCGCAGCGGCAAGATCAACGGCGCGTACGCCCTCGGCGGCGGCGCCCTCACGGTGGCCACCGTCGAGAAGGCCACCGGCCTCCACGTCGACCACTACCTGGAGACCGATTTCAAGGGCTTCGAGCGCACGGTCGACAACCTCGGCGGCGCGACCGTGTGCACGGACCGGCCGCTCACGGACGAGAACTCCGGCCTCGACATCGGCGCCGGCCGCCACCACACCAACGGCAACGAAACCCTGCGCTACGTCCGGGCCAGGCACGTCAACCTCCGGCCGGGCGACCTCGGACGCGTCCGTCGCCAGCAGCGCGTGGTCAACGACCTGCTCGCCCGCCTCACGTTCGAAGGCGCCCTGGCCAGCCCCCTGCGTACGGCACGGACCGTGCACACCCTGCTGAAGACCGTACGCACCGACGCGCGGACCGGGCCGGCCGACCTGATCCGCATCGGCTGGGCGCTCGGCCGCCTCCGTGCGGACCGGACCGAGTTCGCGACCGTCCCCATCCGGCTGTTCGACCACCGCGTCCCCGGAGTGGGTTCCAGCCTGGTGTGGGACGAGGCCCGTTCCGCGGCGTTGTGGGCGGCCCTGGGCGCGGACCGCCCCATCACTGGCGACACCCGCATCCAGCCCGTCGCGGAGACCCCGGCGCCGACCGATCCCGCCGGGATCGCGGTCCGCGTGGACGACGCCGCCGTCGCCGCGACCCTGCGCCGCAACGGGTTCCTGGTCGTCGACACCTCGCCGTCCGCACCGGCCGAACGCCCTGCCGGCCCCCCGGTCATCCGGTTCGCCGCCGGCCAGGAGGAGAAGGCGGCCACCCTCGCGGCCGCGCTGCCCGGCTCCCGCCTGGAGCCCGGCCCGGATCACGGCGCGTTCTTCGACGTCGCCGTCGGCACACGGCCGGTCCTGGTCAAGACCGTCACCTACGACCGCAACATCGCCGACGGCGCCCCCGTGACCGCCGATCGTCTCCGCTGCGCCGAGGGAGCCGCCCCCGCGGCGGCCGACGCGACCTCCGGTCGGCCGTAGGACGGAGCGGCCGGGGGGCGGCGCCGAGCCGACAGGGCGACGATGAGAAGTGTGGACGAAGCGCAGCCGCGGCAGGCACCGGGCGAGTGGCCGCAGGAGCCGACCGTGGCGCCCTTCCCGTCCGTGGGCAGCGGTGGCACCCGCCGCTGTCCGAGGCACCCCTTGGGGGCCGGGGCCTCGCAGGAGGAACGGGTACGCGATGCATGAGGAGATGCCGTTCGAGGACCTGATCAGCGGCGCCGCCCAGGACGCCGGGGGATGGCTCGGCGCGCTGCCGGTGGCGCTGGTGGCCACCAGCAGCGACGGAGTGGTCGTGCGCTGGAACCACGGCGCGCAGGAACTCCTCGGCTACACCCCGCCCCAGGTGCTCGGGCGGCACATCGCCGATCTGCTCCATCCGGGGGCCGACCGCAGCCTGGGCCGCTCCCTGTGGGAGACGGCCGCCACCGGGCGCGGGGTGATGGGTACGGTCACCGCCTGGCACCGCAGCGGGCACCCGCTGGAGCTGGAGATCTGGGCCTGCCCCGTCCCCGACCGGCGGCACGGCGCCTCGGCCGTTCTGGTCTTCGCCGCGGACGCCCACGCCGCCCGCCGCATCCGGGGGTCCTCGGCGGTGTGGGACGGGCTGTTCGCCCGCTCCCCCGTCGGCATCGCCATACTCGACACACAGCTGCGGTTCCTGCAGGTCAACCCGGCGCTCGAGGAGATGAACGGGCTCGCGGAATCCGCCCACGTGGGCCGGCGCCTGGCCGAGATCCTGCCCGAGGTGAACGCCGACGAGATGGAACAGGCGATGCGCCAGGTCCTGGACACGGGTGAACCGGTCCTCGACCGGCGCCGCACCGGCCGGACCCCCGCCGACCCGGAGCACGACCGCGTGTGGTCGTGCTCGTACGTGCGCGTGGAGGACCCCGGCGGCCGGCCGATCGGTGTCATCGCCTCCCTTCTCGACATCACCCGGCAGCAGCGCGATCAGACCGAGGTCGAGGCGGGCCGCCGCAGGCTCGCGCTGCTGAGCGAGGCCAGTGCCCGTATCGGTGCCAGCCTCGACCTGGAGCGCACGGCGCAGGAGCTGGCCGACCTCGCCGTCCCGCACCTCGCCAACGCCGTCACCGTCGACGTCCTCGACTCCCTCGCGAGCGGCAACGAGCCGGGCCCGGGGCTGGCGGCCGGCGTCGCCCTGCGCCGCCTGGGCAAGGCGCCGCTGACCGGCTCCGCCGTCACCCAGATCCTGGCGCCGCTCGGCCGCACCCTCACCTTCCCCGCGGCCGCCCCGTACACCCAGGCCCTCGCGGCCCGGCAGCCCTTCCTGATGGCCCACCTCGACGAACGGGCCGTCGCCTCGGCCTCCCGCCACACCCCCAAGCCGGCCCAACTGCTCGAGACGGGCGTGCACTCGTTCATGATGATCCCGCTCGTCGCGCGGGACGTGGTCCTCGGCGTCGCGACCTTCTACCGCGCCCAGCCGGGCGGGGCCTCCTTCGGCTCCGACGACGTCACGCTCGCCGCCGAACTCGCCGCCCGGGCCGCGGTCGGCATCGACAACGCGCGGCTGTACCACCACGAGCACGAGACCGCCGTCGTCCTCCAGCGCAGCATGCTCCCCCAGCACGTCACGCCTCCCCCGGGCATCGAGATCGCCCACCGCTACCTGGCGGCCAGCGACGTCAACGAGGTCGGCGGCGACTGGTACGACGTCCTGCCCCTCACCGGGGGCCGGGCCGCCCTCCTCATCGGGGACGTCATGGGCCACGGCATCGCGGCCGCCGCGGTCATGGGGCGCCTCTCCGCGACCGTACGCGCCCTCGCGCGCCTCGACATGTCCCCGACGGCGCTGCTGCACCAGTTGGAGGCCACCCTCGCCGACCTCGCCGAACCGATGCTCGCCACCTTCCTCTACGTGGTCTGCGACCCCGCCACCGGCCACTGCACCGTCACCCGCGCCGGACACCCGCCACCGGCCGTGGCGGAACCCGACGGCACCGTGTACCTCGTCAAGACCCCGCCCGGCGTCCCGTTGGGCGTCGGCGGCATCACCTTCACCACCACCGAAATCACCCTGCCCCCGGGCAGCCTGCTCGTCCTCTACACCGACGGCCTGATCGAGGCCCGCAGCCGCGACATCGACGAACGCCTCAACGAACTCACCAGCCTGCTCACCGAACCGGAGCAGCCGCTGGACCACCTCTGCGACACCCTGATCGCTCACCTGGTACCGGCATCCGCGGACGACGACATCGCCCTCCTGGCGGCCCGCATCGGCACCAACCCCCACCGCCCCCTCCCCTGAAGGTCCGCAGGCCGAGTGCACTCGCCGCACCGGTGCGTCCTGGCCCCGGTTGAGTCTCCCGTGGGGGGAGACACCAAGCTGGGGTCATGGACAGCGGCACGCTCTATTCCATCGGAGAACTCTCCCGTCGGACCGGCCTGACGGTGAAGACCATCCGGTACTACTCCGACAAGGGCCTCGTCCCGCCCACCGGCCGGAGCCCGGCCGGCTATCGGCTCTACGGCGTCGACGCACTCGCCCGCCTGGACCTGGCCCGCACGCTGCGCGATCTCGGGCTCGATCTGGCGACCGTACGCAGGGTGCTGGACCGGGAGGCAACCGTGCCGGAGGTCGCGGAAGCCCACGCCAACGCCCTGGACGTGCAGATCCAAACGCTTCGCCTGCGCCGGGCGGTTCTCCGCGCCGTCGCCCGGCGCGGCCCCACCACGATGGAGATGGACCTCATGCACCGACTCGCCACGCTGTCCCAGGCCGAACGACGCCGACTCGTATCCGGCTTCATCGACGACACCTTCGAAGGCCCGCACAGCAACCCCGAGTTCGTGTCTCTGATGCGATCCGCCCTGCCCGAGCTTCCCGACGATCCCACGCCCGAACAGGTCGAGGCCTGGATGGAACTCGCCGGGCTCTGCCAGAACGCGGACTTCCGTGCCGCGATACGCCGCGCGGCTGAGGAACAGGCGGAAGAGCCCCCGCAGCACGACGTCGGCGGCCTGCAGGACGCACTCGACCAGGCGATGCGCGAACGCATCGACGAAGCCGTGTCCGCCGGCCTGCTGCCGTCCTCCGCCACGCGTACGTCCCCTGCGGATGCTCTGGGCAGCCTCTACGCCCACGCGTTCGAGCGCGCCGGCGACAGCGACCTGCGCCGCTGGCTCCTCGCCCGCCTGCGGGCGACCGCCGACCCGTACGCCGAGCGCTACTGGGAGCTCCTGGCGACGGTCAACGGATGGCCCGCATCGCCTACGCTCGCTCCCGTTCACTCCTGGTTCACGACCGCCTTCGCCACGGCCTTCGCCACGAGCGGGGACGACGATCACAAGGGCCCGATGCGATGAGAACGCGCAAGCTGACCTTCGGCCTGTACGCGGACGAACAGGGGCTGGCCTGGGTCAGGGCACTCGTCGAGGACGCCGCCGGCGCGCGGAGCGCCCGGATCGTGAGCGAGACCGTCACGCTCGCTTACGGGTACGACTACCTGGCGGAACAGTGGGCCCTGGAACATCCCTCGCAGGGCAGCGGCGCACGACAACTGAGGGAACTGCGCGTCCACTTGGCCTGTTCCCTGCGGGCATGGCGGGCCACCCGCAAGACGGTGATCGAGAGCCTGTGCCCTGAGGGGACGGCTCCCCACACCTGCCGCGTCCCGTGGTCGGCTGCCTGAACCAGTGGACTGGAGGCCTCTTGGGGCGACCCGCTGCACCCCCCGGCGGGCGGCCCGTGCCACGGTCGGCGGCTCCTCGGAGCCGAAGGATCCGCGCCGGCTGTCCACCCTGGAGGCGGTGGACGGCGAACTCGTCTCGGACAGCCTCGTCTGCCGCTACGACCCCGCCGCCTCACCCGACGGCCTGCGGGGCTCCGAGGGCGCGTTCTCGCTGTGCTCCTTCCGCTACGTGTACGCCCTCGCGCGCGCCGGCCGGGTCGGGCAAGCCCGTTACGCCTTCGACAAGATGCTCACCTACGCGAACCACGTCGGGCTGTTCGCCGAGGAGACCGGACCGACGGCGGAACTTGACCGGGCCACGAGCGACACGGCCGACCACCCGGCTTAGGCCGTCTCTTGCGGCTCCTCCTGGAGGGCCTTGAGGGAGAGGGAGACGCGTTCTCGGACCGGGTCGACGTCGAGGATCTTCGCGGTGATCTCCTGACCGACGGAGACGACCTCGGAGGGGTAGTCGAAGGGGAGCCATGACAGCTCGGGGATGTTGATCACCGCGATGAAGCCGCCGATGTCCACGAACGTGACGCCGAAGTCGGCGATGTGGGTCACGGTGCCGGTGACGACCTGACCCCGCTGGAGGGCCCGGGTCTTCAGGAAGGCCCAGTTCCGGTCACTCGGAGTGGGATCGGTCCCCCAGCGGGCCCGCACCACTCCGTCGCCGTCCGGCATGACGGCGGTGATGAAGGGCACGCGTTCGTCCGCGTACATGGGCAGGAGCGCTGCCGCACCGGCACGGGACATCCGGGCGGCCAACTCCGCGTAGTCGTCCTCGTCGACGACGGCGCTGTGGATCCGGCCGTCCTCGTCCTGCCAGACGCCCTCGACGAGGCCGTCGGCGGGGAACGAGCCGAGGACGGCGTCGATGTCCGGGGACAGGTCCGGCCACACGGCCAGCCGGGCGCGGGGGGCGAGCCCGGCGCGAACCGTGTCGAGGGTCTCGTAGTCGAGGCGGTGCCAACGGGAGGCCCCTTCGATCGGCGTCTCCTCCAGGAGTCCCGCCCGGCACGAGGCGACGGCCCATCTCAGGCGGGCCCAGAACGCGTCGTCGCCCGGCCGCCGGACCTCGTCCTCGTCGGTCTCCATGTCGTACGGGGACGCGTCCACGCGTTCCGGGAAGAGCCCGAGCGCGCGGGCCCGGGCCTGCCCCTGCTCGCACGGGGAGCTGCTGCCGATGAAGAGGTACTGGTCCCATCCCACGTGCACGGCGAACGCGTCCTCCGCCTCCAGCCGGCACCAGGCGCCGCCGTCGCGCAGCATGACCCGCACCAGTGCGAGCGCGGTGTCGAGCGGAACCTCCGCCCCGTCGTGAAAACCCGCCGGGCCGGCCGTGTCGCGCGGGAAGAGCCCGTCCAGCCCGAAACCGTCCATGGGCGGCTCGGCACCGAAGTGCACGAAGGACGAGATCGCCGGCTCGCGCACGCGGAGGCGGTCGATCCCGGACTCGACGGCGAACGCCTCGACCGCCTGGAGGTAAGCCGCCTCGACCGCGCCGTGATCGCTGACGCTGTCCTCGGCGCCGACGTAGGAACCGTGTTCGTCACGGTCGGCGGGGTCGTACTTGGTGACGCGGTACACGTAGGGAAGCACGCCCCCATCCTCCCTCGCAGCAGGCGGCGCGCGTCCTCCGGCCCCGTCGCCGCCTCCGGAGGATCCGTCAGCCGTTCAGCGACTGCATCAGCTCCGGGGCGTAGCGGTCGCCCGAGGCCACGCCGTGGGGGGCGACGGCGTCGATGGCGGCCAGATCCGCGTCGGTGATCGTCACGGCGGTGGCGGCGATGTTCTCCTCCAGGTAGCGGCGGCGCTTGGTGCCGGGGATGGGCACCGCGCCCTGGCGCAGGGTCCAGGCCAGCGCGAGCTGCGAAGGCGTGACGCCCTTGTCGGCGGCGAGACGGCGGACCTGGTCGACGACGGCCAGGTTGCGGGCGAAGTTCTGGCCCTGGAAGCGCGGGTCGGTGCGGCGGAAGTCGTCGGCGGCGAAGTCGTCCGGGCCGGCGATCGCGCCGGAGAGGAATCCGCGGCCGAGCGGGGAGTACGCGACGAGTCCGATGCCGAGCTCGCGCAGGGTGTCGAGGACCCCGTCGTGCTCGATGCCGCGCTCGAAGAGGCTGTACTCGGTCTGCACGGCGGCCAGCGGGTGGACGGCGTGCGCGCGGGCGATGGTGGAGGGCGCGGCCTCGCACAGGCCGATGTGGCGGACCTTGCCGGCGGCGACGAGCTCGGACAGGGCGCCCACGCTCTCCTCGACGGGCACGTTCGGGTCGATGCGGTGCAGGTAGTACAGGTCGATGTGGTCGGTGCCCAGGTGACGCAGGGAGCGGTCGGCCGAGCGGCGGATGTACTCGGGGCTCGCATTGTGGCCGAGGAAGGCGCCCTCGTCGGTGAACTCGACGCCGGTCTTCGTGGCGACCACGGCGGCTTCGCGGCGGCCGGCGAGGGCCTTGCCGAGGAGCTGCTCGTTGAGGAAGGGGCCGTAGCCTTCGGCGGTGTCGAGCAGGGTGACGCCGAGCTCAAGGGCTCGGTCGATCGTGGCGAGCGACTCGGTCTCGTCCGTGGCTCCGTAGTGGGCGCTCATGCCCATCAGGCCGAGCCCCTCGGCGCCTACCTTCAGCCCCTGGCCGCCCAGTGCGCGGATCTCCATCGCGGTCTCCATCATGCTCTCCCGGTAAGTAACTAACTGGATAGATAGAGCGTGCACCACCCGCGCGCTGGATGTCAATAACCAGATAGTTACTTGCTACGCTGCGGGGCATGGCACGGGATTCCAGCGCGACCAAGGCACGCCTGCTCGACGCGGCCTTCTCCGAGTTCGCGACGCACGGCATCGCCGGCGCGCGGATCGACCGCATCGCCGAGACCGCCCAGGCGAACAAGCGGCTCATCTACGTCTACTACGGCAACAAGGAACAACTCTTCGACGCCGTGCTCCAGCGGGCGCTGGAGACGGGCTCGGAGTCCGTCCCCTTCGACGTCGACGACCTGCCCGGCTACGCGGGAGCCATCTTCGACCACCTCGTCGAGCGGCCGTCGCTGATGCGTCTGGTGCTGTGGAAGCAGCTGGAACGCCCGGGGAGCACGGACACCGAGGCGGCGTCCTACCAGGGCAAGATCGCAGCCGTGCGGCAGGCGCAGGAGGCGGGCCGGATCGACGCCGCAATGGACGCCGCCGACGTCCTGACGCTGGTGGTGGCCCTGTCACAGGCGTGGTTCGGCGCCATGGGCGGTCCGGCGGCCGGCGGTGCGGCAGGCGGCGAGGCCGGTTCCGACTGGGCACCGGCCCGGCTCGCCCGCCACCGGGAGGCGGTCGTCGAGGCGGTGCGCAGGATCACCGCGCCCCATGGGGACGGGAGTTGAACCTCCCGCGGGTCAAGTGGATGCGTACCGTGGGCGGATGGGGTCGCACGGGTGAGCCGGCCGGTGCCTCGATAATGTGAGGACGGCCGGCCTGCGCCGGTGTTCGTGGGGTGCTTGCAAGGCACGGGGGAAGAGGGGGCGGCTGGGATGCGCGTACGGATCGACAGTGGTGACGGGGACGGCCGGGGTGCGGAGCAGACCGCCGGGCTGACCGGGGAGTTCGCCGACTGGCTGACCCAGGACCGGGAGGTCTCCCGGCACGCGGTGGTCCGCCGCGTCCGTGCGGAGGCCCCTGAGGGTGCGATGTCGGGTGATCTGGTCGAGTGGATCGGTCTCGCCGTCTCCTCCGGGTTCTCGACCGCCGCGCTCGTGTACGCGCACCGGACCTTCCGCGCCTCCCTCCCGCCCCGCTTGCGCTCCGGCGCGCGGCTGGTGGTCGAGCACGACGGCGTCCGCGTGGTCATCGAGGACGGGACCGAGCAGGACGTGGCCCGCCTCGTACGCGCCCTGGCCGGGGCGGAGGCAGCCGGGAGCCCCGAGGGCGGTACGGAATCCGGCCCCGGCCGGTCCCAGGGCGCCGCGCCGGAGGATGCCAGCGGTGCCGGTTCCTGACCCGTCCGCGAGCCGGGCGGTGCTGGTCGGGATGGACGGCTACACCCACCGGGACCTGGCACCGCTGCCCGCGGCCGCCGCCGGCGCACACCGGCTCGCCGAGTTGCTGCGCGATCCGTCGGTCTGGGGCCTGCCCGCCGCCCACGTCACGGTCCTGGGCTCGGACGCCTCCATGGCGCGCGTCCTGGGCGCGGTGCGTGACGCGGCCCTGGAGACCACGGACACGCTCTTCGTGTACTTCGCCGGGCACGGTCTGCGCGACCGCGACGAGAAGCTGTACCTGGCGCTGGCCGAGGCGGACGCGGATCATCCGCAGATCGGGACGGTCCCGTACCGGGCGTTACGCGATGTGGTGCGGCAGGCCGGGTACCGGGCGCGCCACCGTGTGACGGTGCTGGACTGCTGCTACAGCGGCCTGGCCGGTGCCATGTCCGTAGGCGGTGTTCCCACACGCACCGATCTCGCCCACGCGCTGGACGAGCCCGCGCACTCCGGTGGGAACGGGTCCGGCCCGTGGCCCCCGATGGGCACGCGCCCGGGCCAGGACCCCAACGGGGACGGGGGCGGGAACGGTCACGGCGACACCGCCGGGGACGAGGACGACTACGGGGACTGCGTGCTGACCTCGGCTCCCCCGACCCGGCGCTCCTTCGTCCCCAGGGGTGCCCGGTTCCCGGAATTCACGGGCCTGCTGATCAGCTTGCTCGAACACGGCGTCGCCGACGCGGGCGCGGAGCTCAGTCTGGACGACGCCTGGCGCCGGATCCTGCGGCGCATGCGCGAGCGCGGCAGCCCCGAGCCGCAGCAGTTCGCCCAGAACTCCGTCGCCGCCCGGATCCGCCTGCGCAACCGGGCCGCCGCGCCCGGCCGAGCCCCCGTACCCACCGGGCCGGCTGCCGCGGCCGGCCCGCTGAGCGCAGCCGGCACGATGAGCGCAGCCATCACACCGACCGAACCCACCAGGCCGAAGCCGGCCTTCGCACGTGCCCGGCGCCCCGGCGACGCCCCGCCTGGGACGGGCTTCGAGAACGGGCCACTGGCCGTCATCGACGCCGACGCCGAGGACGGCCGGGTGCGGGCCCACTGCGCGGCCGGCGCGGTGCTGGACTGTCCCGCCCCGACGCTCGACTCGCTCCTTGACTGGACGCTCACCCGGGCGCGGCTCGGCGCACCCAGGCTGAACCGCAACGGCCGGGCAGCCGATCCGCTGCTCGTGCTCACCTCGGGCGCGGCCGTTCGGTTCGGTCTCCCCTCACGCCCGGAGGGTGCGTGGCCCTCCGGTCTCCCCCGGCTGCCGGACGATCACGAGGTCCTCAAGCAGCTGCGGCAGGCGGACTGGCAGCCGACCGAGCACGGCTTCGGCCCGTGGGCGAGGCTGTACCGCCCCGTCCTCGGCGGCCGGCGCCGGTGCGTGCAGCTGTGCCTCCTGCCCTGGGGTGCGTTGGACCCCCGCTACTGGGGCCTGACCGCGCAGTTGCCTCCGTCCGAGGTCGCCCGGCTGCTCGGCACGTACGCGGAGCGCATCATCACCCCGCACGGCTCCGCCGCCGCCACGGGCCTGTCGCTCATGACCGCGCTGAGGCCGCCGACCCGCGCCGTCAGGGACGAGCGGACCGGGGGCTGGGTGTCCGCGCCGAATCCCGGGGCGCTCAGGGGGGCGGTGGACTGTGCGCCCTGTGAGGCCCCGGACGGGCACCCGATGCTCGCCGGCCTGTATCCCCCTTCGCACCGGCGCACCCCGGACCAGGTCCTGCGGGAGGAGGCACACCGCTGGTCGCGGCCGCTGACCGGTGCCGAACGCCTCAAGGCGTACGTGGTCGCCATCAGGGTGACCCTGCCGCTCACCGCGGCGGCGAGCCGGCGCCGGGTGGGCCTGGGCGCGCCCGTGCACGTCGAGCGGCCCGTCTTCGACACGTCGCTGCCCGGCAGTTGGCTGGTGGACCTGTCGTCCGTCACCCTCGACGAGCACCTGCCCTCCCCGTTCACGCCCGACGGCCGGCCGCCGGCGGGCGCGGCCTGGTACACGACCCCGACCCTCGCCTACGCCGTGGAACTGGGCTTCCCCGTGCAGCCCGTCGAGGCGTACGTCCGCACCGCGGGCGGCGACTACCTGGATCCCTGGTACAAGCGGATACGCGACGGCTACCTGGCCACCATGGCCGACCTCGGCGTAACCGCCGGTCTCGGCGGCCGGGAGCTCCTGGACGCCCTGGCCGTCCACCGGGAGGGCGATCCCGGGCTGGTCGGTGTACTCGACGCGATCACGGCCACCGCCGAGGGCGGCCTGGGCAAGCTCGGTGAGGGCCCGCCCGAGGCGGGTCGCGGGCTCCGACAGCCCTGGTCGGCCCCGCAGCGCGCGACCTGGCGACCCGACATCCGCGCCGCCGTCGCCGCGACCGCCCGGGTCAACGCGCACCGCAAGATGCTCAGGCTGGCGCGGGAGACGGGCCTGTTCCCGGTGGCGGTCTCGGCGGACCGCGTCGTGTACGCGTCCGACGGCCCGTCACCGCTGGACCTCCTCCCCCACACGGCCGAGGGCAAGCCGCTCCCGGGGACCTTCCGGCTGGGCATCTCGCCGGGGTTGGCCACCCACGCCGGTACGCGGACGGTCGCGTGGGCCGAGCTGATGCGCCGGGAACACGGGCCGGACGTCAACATCGCGGACCACATCGGAGGCGGCACGCCCACCGCCGACGCCGATGGCGACGCCGGCTAGGCCGGGCCGGGGGCCGCGTTGCGGAACGAGCGGCGGTAGCTGTCCGGTGGCACGCCGACGATGCGCTTGAACTGGCGCCGAAGCGTCGTGGCGGTGCCCATGCCGGTGGCGAGGGCCACGGCCTCGATGGTCTCGTCGGTGGCCTCCAGCAGTTCCTGGGCGCGGCGTACGCGCTGGATCAGGAGCCACTGGAGCGGCGTCTGGCCGATCACCGACCGGAACTGCCGTCCGAGATTGCGCGGGCTCGTGTTCGCCTTCCGCGCCATGTCGGTCACCGTCAGCGGCTGGTCCAGCCGCTGACGCACCCAGGCGAGCAGGTGCGCGAGGGCGTGGTCGCCTCCGGCCTGCACCGGCGTGGCCACGAACTGGGCCTGGCCGCCCGGCCGATGGGGTGGCATGACGAGGCGGCGGGCGACGGAGTTGGCGATGGTGGCGCCGTGGTCGAGGTGGATCAGGTGGAGACAGAGGTCCACGGCGGCGGCCTTGCCGGCGGCCGTGAGGACGCTGCCGTTGTCCGTGTAGAGCACGTCCGGGTCGACGACGGCCAGCGGATGACGTGCCCTCAACTCCTCCGCGTGCGCCCAGTGGGTGGTGGCCCGGCGCCCGTCCAGCAGGCCCGCGGCGCCGAGTACGAAGGCTCCGGTGCACAGGGAGGCGACCCGGGCGCCCGCCGCGTGGGCGGCGCGCACGGCCTCGATGAGCTCCGGCGGCGGCGGTTCGTCGATGTCGGCGCACGCGGGGACGATCACGGTATCCGCCTCGGCCAAGCGCTCCAGCCCGTGGTCGGGCTCGACCGTGAACGGGCCGACCCGCACCGGCCCGGGCCCGCAGAGCAGTACGTCGTACCAGCCGTCGGTGGCCTCGCCTGGGGGATTGCCGAAGATCTCGTAGGCCACGGCCAGTTCGAAGTGCAGCAGGTGACCGGCGGCCGGCAGCGCGACAGTGGGCATGTCCGAAAGTGTACGCATGACGTCGTTCCGGACCCTCACGGTCGGGCGGGGCCCGCAACGAGAGTGGATCCACCAGGACATCGAGAGCGGGGAACGATGAGCGCGACAGCAGCAGTGGTGGTTTTCGGGGCGACGGGGCACACGGGCCGGTTCGTCGTCGCCGAACTGCGGAGGCGTGGTTTCGCCACCGTCGTCTCCGGCCGTGACGCGGCCCGGTTGGCGGTGCTGGCCGCCGAGTGGGGGGACGTGGAGGTGCGGCCGGCCACCGTGGACGACGCGGGCTCGCTGGACCGCGCCCTCACCGGCGCGGCGGCCGTCGTCAACTGCGCGGGACCGTTCGCGGTGACGGCGGGCCCCGTCGTCGAAGCGGCCCTGCGCGCGGGGATCCCGTACGTCGACGTCGCGGCGGAGATCGAGGCGAACGCCTCGATGTTCGCCGACCACGCGGCGGCGGCGCGCGCGGCGGACACGCCCGTGGTGCCGGCGATGGCGTTCTACGGTGGGCTGGGCGACCTGCTGGTGACCGCGGCGATGGGCGAATGGACCGCCGCGGACACGGTGCACGTCGCGTACGGGCTCAACGGCTGGCATCCCACGCCGGGTACCCGGGTGGCGGGCCGGGTGTCCCACGAGCGTCGCGCGGGCCGCCGGGTGCGGTTCGCGCAGGGCGCACTGCAGTACCACGACGACAAGCCGTGGGAGCAGGACTGGGTCTTCCCGGAGCCCGTGGGCCGGCGGGCGGTGATCGCGGAGTTCACGATGGCCGATGTGGTCACCGTTCCCAGCCATGTGGCCGTGCCCGAGGTCCGCACCTACATGACGGTCGAGGCCGCGAGGGACCTCGCCGACGAGGACACGCCGGCCCCGGAGCCGGTCGACGCCCTGGGACGGTCGGACCAGACCTTCGTCGTCGAGGTCGTGGTGAGCGCGGGTGGCGTCGAGCGCCGGGCCTCGGCTCGCGGCCGGGACATCTACGCGGTCACCGCACCGCTGGCGGTGGAGGCCGTCGAGCGCATCCTGGCAGGGCACGCGCGGACGACGGGTGTGGCCTCGGCGGGCGCGATGTTCGACGCGGTGGACTTCCTCCGGGCGTTGTCCCCGTACGTATCGGTCGAGCTTCCGCACTGACCGGTGAGGGCCTCGCGACACGGCGAGGGGCGGGGGCGGCGGCGGGGACGGCCGCGGGGACGGCCGCGGGGGCCGGCTCCGTCAGAGGCGGAGGACGACCAGGGCCGCGTCGTCGGTGACGCCGACGGGCGGAATCAGTTCGGTCAGCAGGGCGTCCGCGAGGGTGTCGGGGTCGGCGGCGCGGTGTCGTGCGAGGGAGTCGGCGAGCCGTTGGAGGCCTATGTCGATGTCCTCGCGGCGGCGTTCGATCAGGCCGTCGGTGTAGAGGACGAGGACGGACCCTTCGGCGAAGGCGGCCTGGGCCTCGGGGCGGCGTGTGTGTTCGGGCCGGGCGCCGAGCGGGGGGTCGGTCGCCTGGTCGAGGAAGCTGACCGTGCCGTCGGGGTGGCAGAGGGCGGGCGGCGGGTGTCCGGCGCTGCTGTAGGTGAGGACTCGGTCGCGCCAGTCGATGAAGACGGACACCACGGTGGTGGATTCGGCGTCTTCGACGGCTCGGGCGTACAGCCCGAGGACTTCGAGTGCCTGGGCGGGACCACCCACGACGCGGGAGGCGGCCGACAGGGCGCTGCGGAGCTGGCCCATGACCCCGGCGGCCCGGAGTCCGTGGCCGACGACGTCGCCCACGGCGACCGCGGTGCGCACGGGCATGTCGACGAGGTCGTACCAGTCGCCGCACACGTTCAAGGACGCGGTGGCGGGACGGTAGCGGACGGCGGCCTCGTGGTGCCCGAGCGGCTGGGGGGCGGGCAGCATCGCCTCCTGGAGGTGGAGGGCGACCTCGCGTTCGTGGGCGTGGGCCTGCCGCAGGCGCGCGTTGACCTCCTGCAGCTCCCCGCCGCGGGTGTAGAGGTCGGACGCCAGCTCCTGGGCGCGGTCGGAACCGCTGCCGGCTCCGACGCGGGCCCGGATGAGTTCGGTGACCTCCTCCACCCGGTGGAGCAGCAGCGCCACGCTGCCGTCGGGGGCGAGGACCGGGACGTTGACGGGGCTCCAGTACCGCTCCTCCCACACCCCGGGCCGGCCCTGGTGCTCCACGTCGTAGCGCTGCAGGGCCATGGTGTCGCGCTCCCCGGTGGTCGCGACCCGCTCCAGGGAGGCGCGCAGGTTCCGCATGCCGGTGGCGTCCGGATCGCCGGGGTTGTCGGGGAAGACGTCGAACAGGTACCGGCCGATCATCTGCTCGCGGGTGCGGCCGGACATGACCAGGAAGGCGTCGTTGGCGTCCACGTACACGAGATCGGGGGTGAGCAGCGCTACCGCGCCCGGCAGGGCTTGGAAGACCGCCTCGTAATCGATCCCGGATCCGTTCACGATCCACCTGCCCGCACGTCCGTACCCTCATGGGCCTGTTCCCACGATAGGTGCGAGCGGGGAGGGCGGGCCTGTCACGGCCCCCGGCCCTAAGCCGTTCGGACCCGGCCGGCCTCGGCGGCCTGGGCGGCCTCGGCGGCCTGGGCGGCCTGGGCGGCCTCGGCGGCCTCGGCGGCCTCCGCTGCGGTGGAGGAGGAGGCGAAGGTGAACGCGCGCGGTGACGGCCCGTGCGTCCGCAGGTCCGCCAGCCGTTCCAGGGCCTCGCCGACGGTCGGGAGGTGCCCGGCGGGGATCCACCAGAGCACCAGGTGCGCCTCGATGTGCCGTTCGAACCATTCGCGGCGCCGCCGCATCACCTCCAGGTGCCCGCTGCGGTAGGCGAAGTCCCACAGGGCCTCCTGGGTCTCCCACACCGACAGGTTGACGATGACGTCCTCGCCCGCGGGGCGCAGGCCGGTGGCGTCGGCCGCTCCCTCCTCCACGAGCCGCCACACGAAGCCGGGCGCGCCGTCGGCGGCGGTGTTGACCGGGTCGAGCAGCTCGACGAACGGCGCCACGCGCGGGTCGTCGAAGGGGTGGAGGAGCTTGGCGACGTTGAGCTGGGCGAGGTGGGCGGCGGCAGGCGGGGATGCGGTCATGGCCTCATCCCAGCACGGCCCCTCTTTCTATGTCAATCATTATTGTTTTTAGAAGCCTCGACCGCCACGCAGCACTCCCCCGGCCTGGCGTCCATACGGGCGCGGACGGGACCGTCCGCACCGAGCAGCCCCTCCAGCAGGGCGAGATTCATGCCGCAGACGAGCGGCGGGAAGCGTTCGGCGACGGCATGGAAGGGGCAGTTGCGCATACGGACGACACGCGCGGCCGTTCCGCTGCCCTCTGCCCCCGCCTCGGCCGCCTCACCCTCCGCGCTCCCCACGCCTTCCAGGTGGGGCTCGTAGCCGCGGGCGGCCAGCATCTCCATGGCCTCCTCCAGGCCGGCGCACGGCGCCGCCGATCCGCGCAGGGCCTCGCCCCTCCGGCGCGCGGCCGCGCAGAGCCCGGCGTCCAGCCCGGCCTGCTCGGCGGCCTCGGCGAGCAGCTCGGCGGCGGTGAGGTAGTCACGGGCGGGCAGCGACACCGACCACTCGGCCCGCGCCCGCGTGTACACCTTGGCGGGGCGGCCCGCCCCCGGCCCCGAGCGGCCCGTCAGACGCCGGCTCCCGCTCTCCAGCAGCCCGGCCTCGGTGAGCTTGTCCAGGTGGTGCGCGGCGAGCGTGCGCGCCACTCCGGCCGCCTCGGCGGCCTCGTTGCGGCCGACCTCACGCCCCTGCGCCACCACGTACTCGTACAGGCGGCGGCGCACCGGATCTTGCAGCACCGCGATCGTGTCGATGTCCTCCATCCCGCCATTCTAGGAACAACGCATGTTGGAGATAGAAAGCCCCAAGGTGACCTGGACGCGGCGCATCGAGATCACGTTCTCAGGTGCGTTCCGATGCCTCGATCGCGACGAGTTCGACCTCGAAGCCGTCCGCGTTCTCCAGGTAGGCGGCATGGTGCTGCGCACCGCCCGCGTGCGGATGCCTGTCGGGGAACATGAGCCGCCAGCCGTGCCGGGTCGCTTCCCCGGCCAGCCGCTCGACCTCGATGTCGTCCTTGACGTGAAAGGCCAGATGGTTCAGTCCCGGCCGGCAGCGGTCGTGCTCGGCGGCGGTGAGGGCCGGGGACTGCTCGATGACCAGGTAGGTCGGCCCGAGCCGCCAGCTGCGTCCGTTGCTCCAGTCCTGGTAGGGCGTGTGACCCAGTGCCCCGAGGAGCCAGCCGAACGAGGCGACCGCGCGGTCGAGGTCCGGGACCCACAGCTCGACGTGGTGCAGCATGCCGTGGGCCGGCGGGACGGGGGCGGCGTGGTGGGATGCGTTCACAGGCCGATCATCGTCCGCGGCCACTGCTCGGGGCCATCCCTCCCACCCGATTCCGCGGCGGCCGGCGGCGGCCGGGATCCTGAGCAACCGATCGAGTGACGTCCGTAGGCACGGGCATGTCGGCCGTACCCTCCCGGCGCCCACGGTCGAGGCTGGAGACCCATGAACACGTCACGTATGCCCTACACCCAGTTGGACGAGCGTTACAGCGACGAGGAGGCGGCCGCCGTCCCGTGGACGACGGCCGTGGCGGAGCTGACCGGGGCCGAGCTGTACTGGCTCACGACCGTACGTCCCGACGCGCGCCCGCACGTCACGCCCCTCATCGGTGTCTGGGCGGACGGTGCGCTGCACTTCTGCACGGGTCCGCACGAGCGCAAGGCCGAAAACCTCCGCGGGAATCCGAACGTCGTGCTCACCACCGGCAGCAACTCCCTCCACGGGGGCCTCGACCTGGTCGTCGAGGGCGAGGCGGTGCGCGTGAGCGACTCGGGGAGGTTGCGCGCGCTCGCCGAGGCGTGGGAGGCGAAGTACGGCGCGGAATGGCACTTCGACGTCGGCGAAGGCGTCTTCGTCAACCCCGGCGCCGGGGAGGCGGTGGTCTTCGCGGTCGCCCCGCGCACGGCCTTCGGCTTCGGCAAGGCCCCGTACAGCCAGACCCGCTGGCGCTTCGCCTGAGGTTCGGCGCCGAGCAGGCCGGACTTCGTGGACCCGACCTTAGAGGCTGAGGGCGTCCTCCGCGTTGTCCATCCAGGCCGTCACGGAGTTCTTGTCGGGCGAGACGTACAGACCGGGCGTCGATGCCTTCAGCGGGGTCTGCTCCAGGTCCGACTCCGTGTTCATGGTCAGCTCGATCGAGTTGACGGTCTTGCCCTTGCCGTCGTTGGCGCCGCCCATCAGCCCGGCGTACGCCGACTCTCCCGGGCCGAGCCTGATCGCGTCCTCGATACCGGGAGCCGTGCCGCGCTCCGTGGCCTGACCGTCCAGGTCCCCGAAGGTGACGATCGGATGCCCCAGTGCCCTGCACGCCTTGGTGCCCTTGTTGGTGATCTTCAGCAGGTAGCTGCTCGTCGTGGGCTCCGCCAGGGTCGCGGTGAACTTCACGTCGAGCGTGCTGCACGGGAAGACGTCGAAGTCGGGGTCGGTGGACGGCTTCGTCGGCTTCGGCTTCGCCGGCTTCGAAGTCGTCGACGGCTTGGCCGACGCGGCCGGCGTCGCGGACTTCACCGGGCTCGCCGTCGACCCGCCGGCCCCACCCCCCGCGCTGTCCTCGGGGGGCCCACAGGCGGTCAGGGCTGCCAGTGCGGATACGGCGGCGAGGACGGCTGCGGCTCTGCGTACGGTGCTCATGGTGTGGTTCCCCCCGATGAGAAGCGCGAAGTGCGCCGGGCTGGGCAGGGCTGGGATGGGCTCAGCACCAGCGTCCCGCAGAACCTTCACAGCTTGGTGACGGTGTCTTGCCGAATCCACCACGATCGACCCGGCCCGCCTCCCGCCCGGCGCGAGCTAGCATCTGCGTCCATGGTGAGACCCGAGGAGAACGGCCGTATCCCATGGGCGGCTTCCGGCGCCTGGCGCGTCACGGTGCTGAAGCAGGAGCGACGCAAGGCCGGCCCGCCGGCGTACGAGCCGTCGCGCCGCCAGGGTCAGCCGCTCGCCCGCCGGGAGGACCTCCGCGTCCACGGCACCGCGGGGAAGATCAGCTGCATCGACGGCTCGGGCCGCACCCGCTGGACCACGCCCTGTTCCGGCGTTCCCAACGCCGCCCACATATCCCGCGGCCGGGTCCTGGTCACCACGGACTCCCTCGCGTACACCGCCTGGGGGAACCTCGGCCCCGCCCTGCTGCTCGACCTCGCGGACGGCACCCTCATCACCGAACTGCGCGGGGAACGCGGCGCGGCCCTGGGCGGCGGCCGCTTCCTTCTCGGCCTGGAAGGTTACGACGCCTTCGACACCTGGGAGTACGACCGCGACGGCACCCTGGCCGACTCCTGGCGCAGTTACGGCCACTACGTCATCGGTACGGGCATCCGCGTCGTCGAGACCGACCGCAACCTGCCCACCCGCAGCCGGGTGGTCCGCCTCCTGCCGGGCGGCACCGTCGAACGCGGACCGCTGCTCACCGATCCGCTGACCCCGCGGCCGCTCGTCCTGTCGGACGGCACCATCCTGGTCCTCGACTCCGGGGTGCTACGGGCCGTCAGCCGCCGGCTGGAGGACTCCGTCCTCGCCGAGCTGCTCCCCGTAGCCCCCGAAGAGATGTGGCGCTATCACGGCCGGCTCGACCGGACCGGTGACAAGCTCACGGTGTCACTCACCGAACGGCATCCCGACCGCCCCGGCAAGCACACCGTCCACAGCTGGACCCTCGTCCTCCATCCGCCTCGATGAGCTCCGTTCAGCGGCAGAGGGCCGCGTCCACCACGCTCTCGAGATGCTTGGTGGCCGCCCCGTCGGCCGGGATGGCGGTCACCGCGATGCTGACGGCGCGACCGTCGTCGGTGACTCCGCCCCGGGACTCGTACCCGGGGATGTCACCGCCGTGGCCCCAGTAGACTCCGCCGCAGGACAGCGGCCTGCTCATGAGCCCCAGTCCGTAGCCGGCGCCGGTGTCACCTATGGGGACGGTGGTACGCATCTGGGCGAGCTGGGCCTCCGGGAGGAGGCGGCCTTCGAGGAGCTCGGTGAAGAACCGGTTGAGGTCGGAGTTGGTGGAGATCATCTGGCCTGCCGCCCAGGCCACGGAGGGGTCGATCTCCGTCGTGTCGCGCAGCGGTGCGTCCGCCGAATCCCGGTGGTAGCCCTTGGGATGGGCTTCTCGGATGGACATGTCACCGGAAGCGGGGAAGTAGGTGTGGCGCAGCCCGATGGGCTTGATGACGCGCTGGTCGATCACCTCGGCGAGGGGTCGGCCGGTGACCTTCTGGATGATCAGGCCGGCCACGACGTAGTTCGTGTTGCTGTACGCCCACTTCGCCCCGGGGTCGAAGGCGGACGCCTGCCGGAACGCGATGTCGAGGAGGTCGCGGGGTTCGAAGTACCGGTGCCGGAGGATGTCGTCGTTGACGAGGTGTTCGTACTCGGGAAGTCCACTGGTGTGCTGGAGGAGATGGCGGACCTTGATGCGGCTCCCGTCGATGCCCTCTCCGCGGACGACCCCCTGCAGGTACGTGTCGACCGTGGCATCGAGGTCGATCCTCCCTTCGCCGGCCAGTTGCAGCGCGACCACGGCGGTGAACGTCTTGGTGCTGCTGCCGATCCGCACCTGACCGTCCCGGGGCACCTTCGCACCGGTGGCGAGATCGCCCACCCCCGCCGTGTAGGTACGGGTGCGGCCCTCACTGTCCCTGACGCTCGCCAGCGCGGCGGGCAGGCCGTCGGAGTGCACCAGCGCGTTCAGACCCTGCTGGACGGTGTCCGGCCTGGCAGCGGACGCCACGGGCGCCACGAGAACACCCGCCGTCATGACACCGACGACCAGCGCGGCCGCGACGGCTCTGCGCCGGCCGTTCCGCTGCCGGCGGGAAGAACCAGACCTTCGCCCTGATGGCTCGCGCACGAGTGAACTCCTGTGGAATCGTTGGGAAACCAGCGGTACGTGTACCGGCCCCAGCTTGTCCGGGCACGGCCACCCGCGGCGATCCCGCTACCCGCCCGGCCCCGGGTAGGGCTAACCCCCGGTGCGCCGGGGGGGTCGGGGGTCGGGAGCCGGCGGTCGGGAGCCGGGTCATCCGGCCGGGGTTTGGAACTCCCGAATCTTTTCGGCGGCGGAGAATACCTGCTGCCCGCCGGAGTCAAAAGCCATCAGGTCCTCCGCGGTCCCCGGCTTCAATGCGTAGGCGAAGAAGGACCTTCCCTCGTGTGCGGTGATATCGACGGCCTGGGATTCACCGGACGTGGAACGTGCCACAAGGCGGGCGACACTGGGATCCGCCGCTCCATAAACCAGGAGAACGCTGGAATCCAGCCCGTCCAGGGCGATGTTGACCGGGACCTCCTTGGAAACCGGAGGCTCGCAGCCGCTGCCGGCCGGGTTTTCGCCGACGGTGGCCTGCGTGCAGAGCTTCCCGTCCGCGGAGACGAGGTCCACCCGCCAGCTGGTGCCCTCCATCGCGCCCTGGCCGATCACGGCAACGTGCCTCTGGCCCAGGACCGCACGGGAGGGGGCCCGCTCGGAGGCCGACCCCGCGTCCGTGCACCCCGCGAGAGCCGTCACGAGGCAGAACGAACCGGCGAGGCGGCGCCACCGCAGAGTCACAGCATTCCCTCCCGTATCCGTGGAGCGCGGCCGGCCCCGGGCGATGGCCCGGGACCGGCCGGCCGACTTGCCACCCGACGTGCCTGGTCTAGGCGGTGTGGGCCGATGCGCAGGGGGCCGAGGCGTCGCCGCCGCTGTTGTTCTTCCCGTACCAGCGCAGGTAGTAGGCCGTGCTGGTGCTCACGCCGATGCCGCGGGGGTCGGTCTGGTACTGCCCGTCCGCCGCGTAGCTGTAGCTGGAGAAGACCTTCGAGCTGCCGTTGGTCTTGACGAGCTGGGTGTAGAAGCTGCGGGCGGCGCCGCCGGCGCAGCCGCTGCCACCGATCCGGATACTGCCGGAGGAGGGCACGAAATCCGCGCTGGCGTGATAGGAGCCCGACCCCCACGACTGCGAGAAGGCACTCGCGGGCGATGCCGCGAAGACGAACATGCCGGCGGCCGCTGCGGCAACGGCGGCGACACGTGTAGTGCTGCGCAGAATTGTCATGCAAAGGATTCTCGAGGTGTTGCGTGGCACCGCCAAGCGGTTCCCTCACCAATGGCCCGATCACGCCTTGTTGACACCGGCCCCCACCCCGCCGGAAAAGGGGGTCCGGAATCAGTGCGGCAATGGATGGCGCATTCCGGATGGCCGCTTACCGGACGGGGCTCGAGCATTCCGGCCAGGTGCCGGTCGGCCGGGCCGTTTCGCGCTCAGCCGCGTTCGAATGTGTGCGAGTGGCCGATCGCGGAGAAACCCCGGCGCTCGTACCAGTGGCGCGGCCAGTCCATCGCGTCGGCGGTCAGGAAGCGGGTGTCGCAGCCCTGGTCGGCGGCCAGGCGCAGGGCGGTGCTCAGGACGGCGTCGGCGTAGCCGTGCCTGAGGTGGGCCTCCGAGGTCATCAGGTCCTCGATCTGGGCCGTGCGGGTCGTCGGGTCGAGGTAGAGGTCGGCCCACGAGGCGACCTCGCCGTCGGCTGCCCGGGCGCCGATGAAGTGGACCGTGTCGGCCCCGCGGCGGCGGACCTCGCGTCGGTCGACGAGGTGGAGCAGGACCTCGTCCTCGACGGTCGGGAGGAAGCCCCGCCAGCGCCGGGTGAGCGGGATGCGCAGGGCGTGGAGGTCCACTTCCTCCGCGGGGCCGCCGACGGGCGGCACCGGGCCGGTGTGGAGCATGACCAGGTAGGTGGAGTGTGTGTACCCGGCTCGGATCAGCGGCTCGGCACACGCCCTTCCGGCTTCGTCGTCCAGGACGGAGACCAGCCGGTGCGGCAGGTGCCCCAGTGCCTCCTCCGCGAGGGCGGGCAGCGCCTCGGGGTCGATCTCGCCGACGGGCGCGTCGATGACGACCTGGTTGTTCGCACGGGAGTGTGCGAGGGCGTCGTCGTACACGGCGAACCCGCCGGGCAGCTCGACGGAGCGCGCGGCCTGGCGGCGGGCGAAGGCCGAGAGGAAAGCATTGATCCGCTGAAGTTCTGATCCGGGCATGAGGGGAGCCTACGCATCCGCCGGCCGGGCCGGCCGTCGAATTTCCCCTGCCGGGCCACGGCTGCCACGACACCCCCGCTGGGCCGTGAGCCGGCCCGCCGGCGGCGCGGCCGTAGGGGGGTCCCCCGAGATCCACTACGCCCCGTGTCGTTCTCGTGACGGGTGCGCTACCTTCTGCCTCACTCGACGAGCGCATCCGTGTGTGACAGGGGGAGGGCGGGCGAAGTGACGTCGTACGAGCAAGCGGCGGACCCTTGGCGGGGGTTGACCGAACTGCCGAGCAAGTCGGAGCCGGATCTGATGGGCACCCTCGAGGTCTCCCGGGGACCCTGGACCACAGCGTCCCATACGTCCGGGCAGCTGGCGCGGGGCATCACCGACGACCTGTCCTCCCTCACGGCCGCCCACGAGGGGCTGACCGCGGGGGCGGTCGGCCTGTCCGCCGTGACGGCCCTGAGCAGCGTGCGGTTCTCATGGGAGGAGCGCCTCAAGACCATCGGGCAGGAGTGCACGGACCTGGTGGACATCCTGTGGCTGGCCGCCGTCCAACAGGGCGAACTCGACGGGCAGATAGGCCGCAACCTCCAGGGCGCGGTCCGCGACCGCCCCACGGGACAGGAGTGACGGCATGCTGTCCTTACCCGCCCTGCGGGACCTCAGGCTGACCGAGCTCACCGAAGCCGCCGACGGCTGGCGGAAGGTGAGCGGCCGGGCACACGCCGCCGACCAGCGCGTCGGGTCCGAGATGCTGAGACCGCTCAAGGAGACCCAGGTGGGCGAGGCCGCCACGGCGGCGTACAAGCGGCTCGGCCAGGTCCGGCAGAACTTCCGGTACGTGTACACCGAATGCGCCCTGATCGAGACCGCGCTCAAGGGCCTGGCCCTGGAACTGGAAGGCCCTCAGCGGAAGTTGACGCACGCCCTGGAGGACGCTCTGCGGCTCGGCTTCACCGTCCTCGACGACGGCGGGGTGGGCTACCCGGCAGCGGGCACCCCGGACACCGGCGGCACGCTGCCGGAGGGCGGAGTGGTGCGCGGGCGCCAGCACAAGCTCGGTCTCTTCGGCCGCGAGGGCGGCTACGCCAAGGGCGACAACCCGAACGAGGAGCGGGCCCGCGCCCTCGCCGACACCATCTGGAGCGCCCTGAACGAGGCGGGCGAGATCAACAGCCAGTACAAGGGCGCCATGGAGAAGCTCAAGGCGGAACAGGGCCTCAAGATCGACTCCGGCACCTGGGCCGACGTCAGCGACGACATGGCGTCCGTGCACAAGGCCGCCGACGACGCCATGAAGTCCCAGATCCCGCTGGACAAGCCGCCCGCCGGTCGCCTGGAGTGGTGGAACGGCCTCGACGAGGACGCCAAAACCCAGCTGCTCGCCGCGTACCCCGATGTGATCGGGAACATGGACGGCATCCCCTCGGCCGTGCGCGACCAGGCCAATCGCGAGCACCTGCCGATCCTGATCGCCAAGGTGGAGGCGAAGGCCTCGTCCGACAGCAAGGCCCGGGACCAGCTGATCGCGCTCCGGGAGATCGACCGCAAGCTCAACTCAGGCGACGTGCCGACGATGTTCCTGCTGGGCATCGGCGACCAGGGCAACGGGCGGGCGGTCATCGCGTTCGGGCAGGACCCCGACACCGCGAAGAACGTGCCGACCACGGTCCTCGGCATGAAGACCGGGCTGGACGAGGACTTCGCGAAGAAGGACCTCAAGGGCGCCTTCGACATCGCGGCCGGGGCACGGGTCCTCGACCCGTCGAGCACCACGATCGTGTGGATGGGATACGACGCGCCGCAGAGCCTCCCGGAGGCCATGGACACCACATACGCGCAGAAGGGCGCCTCTGCGCTCAACGGCTTCATGAACGGGCTGGTGACGACCCACCAGAACGGTGACCCGCACCTCACCGTCATCGGCCACTCCTACGGCTCGCTGCTCGTCGGCACGGCATCGCAGCAGCCCGGCCACATCCCCGGCGCCGACGACATCGTCCTCGTCGGCAGCCCCGGCGTCGGGGTGGACAAGGCGGAGGACCTGGGCGTGGCCCCGAGGCACGTGTGGGTGGGGGCGGCCGCCAACGACATCGTCACCCACGCGCCCTCCCCCTCGCGCCTCGTCGACAGCGTGCGGTCGATCCTCGCCGTCGACGGGCCGCCCACCGACCAGTTGATCCACGGCCGGGACCCGGCGGGCAAGGACTTCGGGGCGATCCGCATCCAGAGCGAAGCGGGCCCCGACGAATGGAAGTTCACCGACCCCAAGTTCGCGATCAACACGGAGGCGCACGGCAGCTACTTCAACCCGGACACGAACCAGGTGTCGGTCGACAGCATCGCGGCGATCGTCGCCAACCAGCCGGGCAAGGTTGCCTACGAGATACCCCGCGGCGCGCACGGCGTCTTCGTGCCCGGGTCGAGGCTCCAGCCGTGACCCCCGCCGAGGAACGGAACCCGCCGATGACCATGCAACAGGCCGCCGAGCGCGCCGACGCGATCCTCGACGCCACCTTCGCCGCCGTCCGTCCCCCGGTGTGCTGGACCCACCGGGACAGTCAGGCGGGGACGCACACCACCGACCGGCGCAGGGCGATCACCACGGTCATCGCCGAGGAACGGCTCGGCGGCCTCCTCGGCCTCGTGGAGCGGCACTGGACGGGCCTGGGCTACACGCTGCGCGCGACCAGCCGTGACGGGCGGGCCGCCTATTTCGTGACCCCGGACGGATTCCAGCTGAGCGTCGTCGTCGGCTGGAGGAACCAGCCCCATTTCCGGGTCACCACCCCGCCCGCCGAACCGTCCGAGGTGGCCCCGTCGACGACCCCGCCGCACGGCCCCGACTACCGCCACAAGGAGGTTCCGGAACCGGACCAGTTCCACCCGTTCTGGTCGGTACCGGAGCCTCCGCCAGCCGGCGGTTAGGCCTTCCGGCCGACCGCGTCGACCGCGTCGAGCAGCAGTTTCGCGGCCGCCTTGGCCCCGTCGGGACGGATCGTGCCGGCCACGGCGCTCGCCCGCGCCGCCGTCTCCGGACTGAGGGCCGTGGTGAGTGCGGCGGACACGGAGTCGAAGGTCGGCGCCGGGCCGTCGTGTGCCGCGCCGATGCCCAGCTCGGCCACCCGGGCGGCCCAGAAGGGCTGGTCCGCGATCCGGGGGATCACCACCTGGGGCGCGCCGGCCCGGGCCGCCGTCGTCGTGGTGCCCGCGCCGCCGTGGTGCACCGCGGCGGCCACCCGGCGGAACAGCGCCTGCTGGTTGACCTCGCCGACGACGAAGCAGTCGTCACCGTCGTCGATCGGGGCCAGGCCCGCCCAGCCGCGGGCGAGGAGTACGCGGCGCCCTTGCGCGCGGCTCGCTTCGATGGCCACCCGGGCGATGCCCTTCGGGGCGTGTGCGGCCATGCTGCCGAAGCCCACGTACACCGGTGGTGTGCCGGCGTCCAGGAACGCCTCCAACTCGTGCGGGAGCGGGCGGTCGTCGGGCAGGATCCACGCCCCGGTCTGCACCAGGTCGAGATCCGTCATGCCCTGCGACGGACACAGGGTCGCGTCGGCCGCCAGCCACGGCTGGTCGGTGAAGACGTGGTCGCGGACCCCGTCCACCGGCGGCAGACCGATCGCCGCCCGGTGGCCGGCCAGCGCCTCCCCGTACAACGCGTCCACCCTCCGGGCGTCCTGCTCCCACAGCACGCGGTTGTCGGTCTCGCCCTGCGGGAACGGCTCGCCCGGCCGCGCCCCCGGCGGGAACCGCCGCGACGGCAGTCCGAAGGTGTGGAAGCACGCGAAGACGTACGGGATGCCCAGTTTCTCGGCCACGTCCCGTGCACCGGCCGGCATCAGACCGGTCGCCAGCAGCACGTCACACCCCTCGGCCGCCGCGGTGAGCGTGTCGAACCGGGCGGCGACCAGCTCGGGGGCGAGCCGGAACGCGTCCTGCGCCGTGGGCGGCTTCGTACCGGCGACCACCGAGTGCACCGTCGGGCCGAGCGGCACCAGCGGTACGCCGACACGCGCCAGCAGCGTCGCGAACTCCTCGTCCGGCGGCGCACACACCACCGCCTCCGCGCCGAGTTCCCGTACGGCCACCGCCAGTCCCGCCAGCGGTTCCACATCCCCGCGCGACCCCCAGGTCGACAACAACGCACGCACTTCGCACTCCCCGTTTCCGCAGGTTCCGGCTGTGAGCCGCCGATTTTGCGGTACGGCCCGGGTCTTGCCGCAAGCCCCCCAGTGCGCTATAAGTTGAGAGTGGCGAGGAGAGGTTTCTCCTCGCCTTTGTGTTTTTTCGTCCCCGTGCAGGGTGCCCCGGCCGGGGCCGGTGCGGTCCGCTCCGCAGCCGTCGACCGTGTGATCATGTCCGTCCGCACATACGCACCTCATGGGGGGACCATGCGCACCCGCACCACCACGGCCGCGACCGGCCTCGTCGCCGCGCTCGCGGCGCTGCTCGTCCTGGCCGGCTGCACCGCGCCGAAGGAGAACCGGGACACGGCGGTGAGCTCGGCGGCCCCCGTCCCCGCGCAGAGCGGCGGGTCCGGGTCCGCCACCGGATCGGGCACGGGGCCGGGGTCCGGGTTCGAGGGGCCCCGGCCGCAGGACCAGAACCTCTTGGCGTGGACCGGCGACCCCAACGACGCGGGGCACGTCACCGCCCAGTCGGCCGCGGGGGTCGGCGGGCGGATCACCCTGGTGCGGATCGTCCTGCGCGAGCAGATCACCTGGTCGAACATCTGGCTCGGCCTGGCCGGCATCGACCCGAACGCCCAGCTCACCAACTGCTACCTCGGCGTGTACGACGCCACCGGCAAGCTCGTCGCGGCCACCCCGGACATCTCGCCCCAGCTGATGACCGACGCGATCGCGAAGCCGCTGGCCCTCGGCAAGCCGTTCACCGCCGTGCCCGGGACCTATTTCATCGCTCTGCTCCTCAACGGGAACTGGGCGACCAATGCCCTCACCCTGAAGTCCACGGGCGCCGGCATCTCGGTCAATGCCGGTCTGACGCCGCCCAGCCTCCGGTACAGCACCCTCCTGACCGGTCAGACCTCACTGCCGGCCGCCGTGAACCTCACCGAGCAGTCGACGAGCACCATCAACACCGGCTGGGCCAGCCAGTGGTACGCGATCTCCTGAACCCTCAGCGTGGGCGCGTGAGACGGGGCCGATCGCGGGAGGCCCGCCACGGCCAGGACGACACCATGAGCGGCTGGGCCGCCGCGACGGTGGCGGCGACGCCGCCCGGCAGGCCGCCCGTACGCCGCGGCGGCCGTCAGGCGTCGATCGTGCTCACGTTGACGCGGATCTTGGACTGGCCGTGGCCGAGTTCCTCCCAGTCATCCATGAAGCGTGCCGTCAGTCCGTGCCGGGCGGCGAGGTCGACGAGGGTCTGGGTGCGGTAGTAGAAGTCCTCGCGCAACACCTGGTGTTCGGCGCCGGTGGTGCGGTCGAAGGTGAAGTCGAAGTGGCCGCCGGGCGCCAGGACGCGGCCCACGTGGGCGAGGCATTCGTCGATGACGTCGATCGGTGAGTGCGAGAACACGCTGTGGGCGTGGACGACGTCGAAGTACCCCTCGGGGAGGAAGTCCAGCGTCAGGTTCTTGGTGATCGTCAGGTGCGGGACCTTGGCCTGGAGCCCGCGTTCGGTCACGGTGCGCTTCGCCGCGATGAGGATGTCCGGCGAGATGTCGATGCCGTAGTAGTGGCCCGCGTCGAGGTAGTCGATGAAGCGCCAGCCGGCGCGGAGGTTTCCGCAGCCGATGTCCAGCATGCGCGATCCGGGCTTCAGGCCGTGCCCGAGCAGGTAGTCGAACTGCATCTGCCCGAGCGCGAGCCAGCGTTCGTGGGTCTGGCTGCCGACGGCCGCCTCCGGGTTGCGGCGGGTGTCCGAGGCCATCACGGCCCGGTAGTAGCTCACGTGGTCGGGGTGCTTGAAGGCCAGCCAGCGGTCACGGGCGGCGCGCTTCAGGTACGGCGCGATGCGGTTCGGACGGCTCGCGGCGTAGCGGACCTTGTGGACGAGGGACTCCCGGTTGGCGGTGAGGTTCTTCCTGGTGGCCATCAGCACTCCGTATCCGTCGCGGGGCGAACTCCCGGCGTTGGGCGGGCGCGGCCCCGCCGCCGGAAGGATCTTCGGGTTCAGGTCGCCGCGTACGTCGGTGACCGGGATGTACAAACCATCCGACTGTCGTGCGCGGCCGGGGAGGGCGGTCAGAGGGAGAGGATCGCCGAGGCCGTGGTCCGCCACCCGGCGACCGTCCTGGCCGCGAGGTACAGCACGCGTACGCGCTGGAACTCGCGTCCGCCGCTGTCGTTGCGCGCCCAGGTCACCTCGATGATGGCCGACCGCTCGTTGAGGGCCCGGACTTGGGGATCGAGCGCCGTACTGCCGCCGTAGTCGGCGTCCCGCAGGGTCTGCAGCTCGTTGGTGAGCGCGGCCGCGAGCGTGTCGCCGGAGGCGAGCACCACGTGGACGGCGTCGGTGGTCATGGTGATCGGTACGGAGAAGTAGTCGAGCAGCGGCGCCGGGTCGGTTCGGCCGGCGCCGGCCAGGCCGATGAAGGTGCTCACGTACTGGTCGAACCAGGTCCTGACGTCCGCCTCGACTGCGGAGAGATCCGTGTGCGGCATGAGCTTCCTTGCTCTCGTGCAGGGCCGGGTGCGGAGGGTCCGAAAGTGTGGGGATTTTGGCGGTATCAACCAGATTGCCACTGGGTGCGCCATCGGCCTAGGCGCCGCGCCCACCGGCCGCAGGCCCCCACCCAAGGGCGTAACAGGAAGCCGGGGGATCTCCCGGCCCGGCCCTGGGGACCGGGCCGTGGACGTCACTTCGTGACAGCGGGCTCCTCACCGAGCAGCCGGGTGCGGAACAGGTCGAGGACGGTGTCGAGCGCCTGCCGTGTGGGCTGCCCCGGCTCGTCGACGAGATGCTCCGTCAGGACGGAGTGCGGCGGCAGGGCGCCGGCGGGGTTCGCCGCGCTGTCTTCGAGTTCGACGGCCACGAAGGCGTCGCCGAGTTCGCGCCGCAGATAGGCGAAGCGGTCGCCGGGGACCAGCCGGTCCCCGCGGAAGCGCAGGCCGAGTACCTGGAGCCCGTCGCGCTCGCAGCGCCCGCGGACGACCGCGAGTTCCTCGGGGCTGATGTCGATGGTGCCCGCGCGGCTCGCGGTACACGCCAGCGGGAGCGACGGCTGGGACAGCACCGGGGCGACCAGTCGCTCGTCCGTGGCCATGGCCAGGGCGAATCCGCCGGTCAGGCACATGCCGACGGCGCCGACTCCCGGGCCGCCACAGCGCTCGTGCTCGGCGGCGGCCAGGGCGCGCAGCCACCGTACGACGCGCGAACTGCGTCCCGTGGCCAGCACGGTGAACTCACGGCTCACGCACACCTGCCACAGGGAGGATGCCATGGCGCGGCCCACGGTCGGCCAGCCGGCGGCGCCCGGGCTCGCCTCGCGGCCGGGCACACCGAAGAGGACGGGGAGTACGGATGTGCAGCCGGTCGCCGCCACGCGTTCGGCGAACTCGATCACCTTGGGGGTGATGCCCGGGATCTCCGCCATGATGATCACGGCAGGGCCCGTGCCCCTGCGCAGTACCCGGCGGGTGGCGCCGTCGTGGGTGAACGTGGACGGTGTGAAGCCGGTCAGGTCGTGGTCTGGCACGCGCCTGCTCCTTCGGTCGACTCTCCTGGGCCACCCTGAAGTTACCGATAAGTAGAGGCAGGTGGTCAACCGATGGAGACGGCGGACGGACAGCGCGCGGGCGCGCCGGCGCGGGAGCTGGCGCCGGCCGGGCTGGTGACGGCGGCCGGGTACGTCGCCGCGGGCGCGCCCTCGTACGCGCGGGCCTTCCAGGTCTTCGTGAACGTCGAGGTCGAACCGCGGGCCATCGTGCCGCGCGGCGCTCCGGAAGCCCCGGCGGAGGCGGACCGCCTGTGGCTGGAGCACGCGCGGGCCGCTGCCGTCATCGACGAGGAGGACTGCTTCCTGGTCCGCGGGGCCGACCAGGACTGGGCCCGCGTGCGCCTCACCGCGCACACCGCGCTCTCGGCCGCGCTGCCACCGAACGGCGGCGGCCTGATCATCGCGATGTCCCCGGACGGCCGGCGCCTGTGCGCGCTGACGGAGGAGGACGAGGACTACTGGATCGTCGTCCACGACTTCCACCGGCACCGCGCTTCGCCCGCCGTCGCCTGACCGCGGCCGAGTGAGGGGGTGGAGGGGGCCGGGGTCGGGCCAACGGCCCCCCGCCTGTGCGTTTTCCGGCCTCGCGCTTTGCGCTGTGGGGCCTGTACCCGGGGGTCGTACTCAGGCTGCTCGCTGCTCGCCGATGCGACGGCCCCGGACGTCCTGGAAGGACGCGGTCGCTCGCAGGACGCCGAGGACACTCCGGAGCCGGTTCCCGGTCCGGGTCCGGGTCCGGGTCCCGGTCCGGCCCGCCGTGGAGGGTGGCCGGGCCCGGCGGGATGATCGGGCCCGGGGGCCGAACAAGGGGGGGGGGCCCCCCCCCTGCCGCCCGGCGGGTGGGGGGGGGGAAGGGTTCTCCCGCTTTTTTGCCCTTGGTTTGGTGCGGTCCGAAAA
>NZ_JBVHWW010000017.1:130840-151231 GCF_055563995.1 Streptomyces sp. NPDC029164
TCCCCCCCCCCCCCCCCCCCCCCCCCCCCCCCCCCCCCCCCCCCCCCGCCCCCCCCGCCCCCCCCCCCCCCCCCCCCCCCCCCCCCCACCCCCGTGCCGCTAGGCGGTCGGTGAGAGGACGGTGTCCTCCGGTTTGCGTGCCGTGGGCTGGGTGCTCCCGGCGACGATCAGGGCGAGTAAGACCGCGGCCGCCTCGCTCTGCAGGATCCGGGCGGCCTGCTTGAGCCTGCCGGGGTCGGGAACGGGGATGGACAGGGCCACGCACTCCGCGTTCGGGCCCGCGGTGATCGGTACGGCCGCGCACACCGTGCCCAGCGCGTACTCCTGCAGGTCGAGGAGGGGCGCGTTGGGCGGGCGGGTGTCGAGCTGGTGGAAGAGGGCCTGCTGGCTGGTGAGGGTGTGAGTGGTGAACCGGGCGAGCCGGTGGCGGGCCAGGTGGTCCTTCCTGTCGTCGTAGTCGAGCTGGGTCAGCAGCGCCTTGCCCACCGCGGAGGCGTGGGCGGCGGCACGGAAGTCGACCCACTCCTCGACCACGGGTGTGGCGGGGCCGTCGGCGTACTGGGTGATGGAGACCTCGCCGTCGGTGTAGCGGGCGACGTAGACGGCGGCGCCGACGGCGTCGCGCACCCATGCGAGGGTCTCGCGCAGATGCCCTCGGCCCTCTCCGTTGACCGAGTCGGTCAGGAGGAGGGCGTGGCCGGCGAGGTAGGCGTCCGGTCCGATCGGTGTGGCCAGGCCCGCGCGGATCAGCTGCTCCACGGCCCGGGCGAGGACCAGCTGGGGCAGCTTCGTCTCGCGGGCGATCTGGGTCAGGTTCACCCCGCCCGAGTAGCGGTTGATGACTTCCAGGACGCGCAGCGCCTGGTGGACGGATTCCAGTGCGGCGGGCGCCGGGCGCCCCTCGGGGGTCCCTCGGGCCGCGTGGGTCAGGTGAGGCTGTTTGAGTGCTTCGAGGGCCCATGCGTTCGCCTCCTCCGTCAGGTGGAGGGGGTTGAGCCGGGCGTTCTGCGCGACGGCGACCGCGACCTGCGGGCCGGGGGTGAAGACCTCCCCCAGGTCGGGGTGCTCCTCGTACGGGCGGGCCATGAGGGCTTGGCGCAGTCGCGCGGGCAGCCGCAGCGGCGGCCGCCCGGCCCGGCCCGGGCCGGCGGCGAGGGCGGTGAGGTCCTGGGTGGTGATGGGCGGCGAGGCCCAGATGACCGAGGCTTCGAGGGCCTCTTCGAGGTGTTCCGGGGCCGGCGGCAGGGTCGGCAGGTGTTCGTCGGGCGGCAGGGTCTGGGCCTGGTGGTTCCAGTAGCGGGCGGTCGCGACCTCGGCGCGGGCGAGGTGGTGGAGGTAGAGGCAGCGGGCGGCGGTCTGCGAGCCCGCCCCGGCCGCGTACTGGAACCAGAACTGCGCGGCGTCCGTCCGGTCGGCCAGGTGCAGCAGGCACCCGAAGAGCAGCGCCGAGTCCGCGCCGTGCGGCCAGGAGCCGGCGTCCAGGGCGAGTTCGGCGAAGTCGCGGCTCTCCACGAGGGACCACGTGAGGTCGTCCAGGCCGCGGGCGGCCCGCACATGGCAGGCGGCGTCCAGGACGAGATCGTCGGTGGCGGCCCAGGCCGGCCGCCCCCGGGCGGGCAGCGCTCCACCTGCGGTGGTTCCGCTCGCCGAGCGGGCGCGGTCGGCGACGATCCGGCGGGCGATCCGGCGCCGGGCCGCCCCCTCGTCGTATCCGGCGTACTCCTCCGCGAGTACCGTCGCGTCCTCGAGGGCCGCGTCCAGTTCGCACAGCGGCATGTCACGGTTGCAGGGCATGTCGCTCACTGGTCCTTCTCCTCTCCGGGGATCCAGTCCACCCCGAGCTTGCGGGACAGGGTGCGGCGTGCGCCGCGGATGTGCGAGCGGACCGTCGCGGGGGTGATCCCCATCATCCGGGCGACGGTGTCGGAGTCGTTGCCGAGGAGGAAGGCCAACAGCACCACGTCGTACTGTCGTTCGGACAGGCCCGCGATCGCCGCGTACAGCCCGAGCTTCGACTCCAGCAGTTCCAGCCGCTCCCGTGAGGACCGGCGCAGCGCGGCGAACCACGCCGTCTCCACCATGGCCACCTGGCGGCCCAGGACCGCCAGCCGCCGTTCGACGTGCTCGCGCAGCACCGCCCACGCGAAGCCGTGGAGGGACGCCTCCTTCAGCGCCTGGCGCCACACCTTCAGCAGGAAGGTGAACACGTCGTCGACGACTTCTTCGGCGTCCTTGGGGTTCCCGAGCTGCAGGTGGGCGTAGCGCAAATAGGCGCGGTGCTGCTGGGAGTGGAACGCGGTGAACTCCACCGGAAGCACTCCGGCCAGCTCGCTGGAGACCGCCTGGTCCCCCGATGGATCGAATTCGCCTTCGCTCATACGCTCCCCCACGGCTGTTCATCGCTCCCCGCCGGGGCGGCGGGGACGGCCACATCGGCCACGGCGACTACGGGAAAATCGACTACGGGAAACTCACGACAACGGACCGCGATGGCGGCTAACAGCACGAGGGCGGCCGTCTCGGGAACATTCACTTCGGCGCGAAACCTTCCAAATGGACCATGCGTAACCGGCGTGCCTGCCCCCGGACCAGCAGCCGCGGAGCGCCGAACGCGCTCCCACTCACCACCCCATCGGAAATCGAGCCGGATCGTGCAAGCCGGTCCCGGAAAATCTTCGGAAGGAAGCGCATCCGCCACTCCGCGCGCCCCGGTCCGCCCGCGCGCGCCCCCGGCACACCCGGGCGCGCCGCCTCCGCCGATGTGCGCCCGCACGGGCTCCACCGCTGCTTCTTTCACACGATCGGATGTCGCTACGGCCCAATCCGGTGGGACACGTCCCGACTCCCCCTTCGCCGGAACCGGATACCTGCATGGTGAGGCTCTCGGCGCCCCGGTACTCCCCGCGCGCGCCAGTCGAAGAGGAAGGGCCTGTATCCGATGGCGTTCGCGAGGAGTCTGCTGCCCACCGTGCTCTCCCTGGCGCTGACCGGTCTGCCGGCCGCGCTCCCGGACACCGCGAAAGCCGCGGCCGCCGCGCTGTACGACGGCCAGGTCCGCCACGAGACCGCGCTGTTCAGCGTGAAGGCCACCAACAACGCGGCCGCCCAGGAGTTCACGGTGACCGGCACCCGGCTCTCCCGGGTGAGCGTCTGGCTGGGCAGCGGGGCGGCGACGGGCACCGTGACCGCCCAGATCCGCCGGGTGCGCTCGGACGCGGGGTCGGTGATCGCCTCGCGGACCCTTAACCTCTCCGCCCTGGGCGGCGCCGGGGCCGGCTGGGTCGAATTCCCGGTCGACGCGGCCGTCACCCCGGGCGCCACGTACTACCTGTTCCTCCAGGCGACCACCGCGGAGAACAAGCCGATCGCCTGGTACGGCACCACACGTTCCGTGCCCGGTTCGCTGACCAGCTGGAACTACGACCGGGCGTACTGGGGCGGCTGGCACGCCTACACCTCCCGGCTGGCGTTCCACGTCAACCCCACCGGCAGTGAGCGCTGCGGGGAGAGCGAGCCCTGCTACGTACCGGCCTCCGCGCTCGCGGCCCGCACCTCGGGCCTGCTGACCAACCGGGTGGACACCGAGGCCGTCCTGCCCTCCTTCGCCGTGGGCGCCTCGTACGTCGACGGGAGCAATGTGCTGCGCCTGCCCTCCGGCCGGTGGCGGTACCTGCCGGAAGGGGCCACCACGTCGGCCGTCGTCGGGGCCGACGACCCGGGCGCCGTCGCTCAGGTCACCGAGAGCCGCGCCTGGCTGGCCGCGGGCAAGGTGCCGGGGAGCACCGCCGCGCAACGGGCCGCGGCGCAGCGCGCCCTGTTGTCGATGCGGGCGCTGCTGAAGCCCAACGGCGCGTTCGCGGCGGGGTGGTCGCCGCCGTGGGAGTACTCCTGGCCGCGCGACGGCGCCTTCGCCGCGGCCGCGTTCGCCGCCACCGGGCACGACGAGGAGGCGTACCGGATCCTTGACTACGACGCGCTCACCCAGCGGGCCGACGGGACCTGGGAGGCCCGTACCAAGCTGGACGGCAGCGGGCCGCCGGACGCGCGGAAGTGGCAGCTGGACGGCAATGGCTGGGTGCCGTGGGCGACGTGGCAGTGGTACCAGGCGGCGCCGGCCGGCAGCAGGGACGAACGGCTGCGCCGGCTCTACCCGATGCTGCGGAAGGCGGCCGACCACGCGGCGGGCTCCCTGGGACCGGACGGGCTGCCTCCGGCTTCCCCGGACTACTGGGAGCTGGACACGACGACCGCCAACATCGGTACGGCCGCGCCCCTGCTGGCCGGTCTCAACGCCGCGGCCGACCTGGCCGCCCGGCTGGGCACGGCCGGGGACGCGGAGCGCTGGGGGGACGCGGCACGGCGGCTGTCCGCCGGGATCGCCGCGCGCTTCGCCCCGCTGGGGTACCAGCGGACCGTGGACGGCAAGCACGGCCGGGACAGCGCGGTGGCCTTCATGGCACCCCCGTTCAACGCCGCCCCGCCCGGTCTCGGCGCGGCCCTGGACTCCACCTACCGGGCACTGCTGCTGCCCAACGGAGGTGTCTCGCCCGGCAACGACCCCTCCTTCAGCTGGGGGTCGTACGCGTGGACGGCCAGCACCTCCTTCTTCGCCCTCGCCTGGTCCGGTACGGGCGAGCAGGCGAGGGCCGGCCGGGTGCTCGACTGGGTGCTGTCCAAGCGCAACGGGCTGGGCGAGCTGCCCGAAACGGTGAACGGGGCCGGGCTGCCGTCCTCGGTCGCGCCCCTGGGCTGGACGGACTCGCTGGTGGTGCTCACCGCACTGGCCCTGCAGGGCTCTCCGCAGCCGACCCCGCCGGCGACGGCGGCGCGGGCGGTCACGGGCGGCCGCGGGCTTGGCGGGAATCCGACGCACGGACCCGGTGGTGGCGCCGCGGGTTCAGTAACGTGATGCGTCTGTGAACGCGGTTCACGCGCAGGGTGCTTCGTCGGGAGGCGGACATGCGGGGCGGAACGGTTGCGGTGGTCGGCGGGAGCATCGCGGGCTGCGCGGTCGCCACGGCGGCGGCGCGGGCGGGTGCCGGCGAGGTCGTGGTGCTGGAGCGCACGCGCGGGCGGCTCGAGGACCGGGGCGTGGGCCTGTGCATCCACGACGAGCGGGCCGTGGAGCTCGGCGCGAGCGGGGCGCTGCCCGCGGGGATCGCGGCGCACCGGCTGGAGCGGCGCCGCTGGGTGGTGCGGGACGACGCCGCGGGGCCGGGCGGGCGGGCGGTGTGGGAGCAGCCGTTCCCCTTCCACTCCTATCACTGGGGTCTGCTGTGGCGCGGGCTCCGGGAGTCGGTCCCGGACTCGGTGGTCTACCGGCAGGGGGTGACGGTGACGGGTGTCGGGGCGGGCCGGACCGCGGGCGCCGAGGTGCGGCTCGCGGGTGGCTCCGTCGAGCGGTACGACCTGGTCGTCGGCGCCGACGGGTACCGGTCGGTGGTGCGCGAGGCGATCTGCCCACGGTCCCGGCCGCACTACGCCGGGTACGTGTGCTGGCGCGGGAACCTCGACGCGGCCCGGCTGGCGGGACTCGGCAACGATGCGGACTCGGTGCCGGAGGCGGTGACCACGGTCTGCTTCGCGGGCGGCACCTGCGTGGTCTACCGCATCCCCGGGCCGGACGGACCACGGCTGAACTGGGTGCTCTACGCCCCTCCGCCGCGCGGCGGCGGGCTGCGCTTCGACGACCCGACGAGCTTTCCCCCGGGCGGGCTGACGCCCGAACTGGCGGAACACCTCGGTGCGTTGCTCGCCCGGGAGTTCCCCCCGTACTGGGGGCGGGCGCTCGCGCTGACGCCTCCGGCGGACACCTTCGTGCAGCCCATCTACGACCTGGAGACGGCCCGCACCGCCGCGGACCGGCTGCTGCTCGCGGGCGACGCGGCCACCGTCGTACGCCCGCACAACACGAGCGGCGCCGCCAAGGCCCTGCAGGACGCCACCGCCCTCGCCGAGGGGTGGCGGCGCGCCGGGTCCTTCGAGGAGCTGCTGCACGGCTACGAGGAGTCCCGCGGCGCCGCCGGACGGGAACTGGTCTCGCTGGCCCGCCGGCTGGGCCGGGCCCAGGTCGAGGAGACCCCGGCCTGGGCGGCCATGGACGGCGGCGGGATGGCGGCGTGGTGGCAGGCCCAGCTGGCCGGGGCCCCGGGCATCGGGGGCCAGGCGATGGCCCCGTAGGCCCGGGCCGGCCGGCCCGGCCCACGCCACGGACCACCGCCACCGACCCCACCCGCCGCCGCCCGGCGGCTACCGGCCGTCGATCACGGTGTTGCGGGTGATCGCGCCGTCCGAGCCGGAGACGGTGACCGCGTGGCGGACGCCGTCCGGTCCGAGGACCACGGCCAGCCAGGCGCTGCCGCCGCCGTCCTGGGCGATCACGCGCAGGCTCTCCACCTTCCCGCCCGGCACGGCCGCGGCGGCCTTGTCGGCCGCGTCTCCGATGGCCAGAGAGGGCAGGGGCGCCGGAGCGGCCTTGTGCAGTCCCCCCTTTCCACCGGGGGCACCGGGGGCGTCCGGCGCGCCGGGACCGAAGAACTCCGCGCGCCGCTCGGACACCTCCGGACCGCCGCGGCCGCCCTTGCGCTCGTGGGGCGGTTCGACGCCCTGCGGGCCGTGCTTGAACCCGCCCTTCCCGCCGGGCTCGGCCCACACGAGGCGCGGCCCCCGGTCCCCGGGCCCGTCGTGGCGCTCGGCCGCGGCGACCGCCGCCACGCCCCCGCCGACGACCACCACGGCCGCACCCGCCGCCACCCATCGGGCGGTCTTGGTACGCGGCACCAGGCGGCCCAGAGCCGCTCGCTTGCGGGCTCCGGCCTCCGGCGCGGTCTCGGGCTGCTCGGACGGCGGCGGGACAGAATCAGACATACAGGCACTCCTCAGAACAACCGGGCACCGCGCCCGGCTCGTTCCCGAGCATGCGGAGCGCATGCTGAAGCCCCGCTGAAGCCACCTGAAGACCTCTTCAGCCTGCGGTGGGCCGGGCCTGAGATCCTGTCCGGCATGCGCGTACTGGTGGTGGAGGACGAACGACGGCTGGCCGTGGCCCTGCAGCGGGGGCTCCAGTCGGAGGGGTTCTCGGTGGACGTGGCCCACGACGGGCCCCAGGGCCTGTGGATGGCCACCGAGCACGATTACGACCTGATCGTGCTCGACATCATGCTGCCCGGGCTGAACGGCTACCGGATCTGCTCGAAGCTGCGCGCCGCCGGCAACGAGTCGGGGATCCTGATGCTCACGGCGAAGGACGGCGAGTACGACGAGGCGGAGGCCCTGGACACCGGCGCCGACGACTTCCTGTCCAAGCCGTTCTCCTACCTCGTCCTGGTCGCCCGGCTGCGCGCGCTCGGGCGGCGTACGGGCCGCCGGCGCCCACAGGTGATGCGCTTCGGCGACCTGGCGCTCGACCCGGCCCGGCACTCCTGTTCCCGTGGCGCCACGGAGATCCGGCTGACCGCACGGGAGTTCGCGGTGCTGGAGTGCCTGGCCCGGCGCGCCGGCGAGGTGGTGCCCAAGCGGGACATACTGGAACAGGTGTGGGACAGCGCCTTCGACGGCGATCCCAACGTCGTCGAGGTCCACGTCAGCGCCGTGCGCCGCAAGATCGACGCCCCGTTCGGCCGGGCCGCGCTGGAGACCGTACGCGGAGCCGGGTACCGGCTGGCGGTCGACGGTGGCTGAGCGTCCCGGCGCGCGCCCGCGTCCGCTTTCCGGCGTCCGCCCGCTTCCCGGCGTCCGTCCGCTTCCCCGCCTCCGCAGCCGGGCGGGCGGCGCCCTGCGGGCGGTGCCCGGCGCGGCCCTCAGGCGCTGGCCGGCGCTGCGGCGGCTGTGGCCCACCACCGTGCGGGCCCGGGCCACCGTGGGCGCCAGCGTGGTGGTGGCAGCGGCGCTGTCCCTCGCCTCGTTCGCCCTGCTCGGGCTCCTCGAAGCCAACCTGCTGCGCGGCGCGGAGAACGACGCCCGGCGGCAGGCGGAGACGGTGGCCCAGCTCGCCGCCACCGGGAAGCTGGGGCGCGTCCGCGCGCCCGCCCGCGGCGTCGAGTTCGTCCAGGTGGTGAGCGCCGACGGAAGGGTGCTGTTCGCCAGCCCGAACCTGCTGGACGTGCCCCCGCTCCCGCCGGCCGCCCCCGGGCTGCCGGGGCCCCGCGTCCACACCTGGAAGGTCCGCCCGTTCGGCGGCGAACACCGTCAGCGGGTCGTCCAGGTCATCACGGACACCCCGGACGGGCCGGCCACCGTCTACGCCGGCGCCTCACTGCGGGACGCGGACGCGGCCGACGACACCACGACCGCCGCCCTCGTCATCGGCATGCCCCTGCTGCTGGCCATGGTCGCCCTGGTGACGTGGAGGGTCACCGGTCACGCGCTGAGGCCGGTGGAGGAGATCCGCGCCGAGGTCGCCGCGATCTCCGACCGCGACCTGCACCGCAGGGTGCCGGTGCCGGCCACCCACGACGAGGTCGCCCGGCTGGCGGAGACGATGAACGCCACCCTGGACCGGCTGGAGGCCTCCGGCATCCGCCAGCGCCAGTTCATCGCCGACGCCTCCCACGAGCTGCGCAGTCCCATCACCGTCCTGCGCACGCAGCTGGAAGTGGCCCTGGCCGTCCGGGACCCCGAGCTGTGGCCCGAGCTGATCGGCGGCGCCCTGGAGGACATCGAACGGCTCCAGCACCTCGCGGCCGATCTGCTGCTGCTCGCGCGCATCGACGCGGCCCAGCCCGTGGCGGCCGTCCCGCTCGACCTGACCGCCCTGGTGCGCGAGGTGGTGGAGGGCCGCCTCGGCGACCGGGTCCCCGTACGGGCGGACCTCGAAGCCGACGTCGAGGTCACCGCGAGCGCACTGTGGCTGGGCCGGGTCGTCACCAACCTCCTGGACAACGCGCAGCGCTACGCCGACCGGAGCGTCGGCGTCACCCTGCGCACCACCGCACGCGGCGCGGTCCTGGAGGTCGTCGACGACGGTCCCGGCATCCCCGCCGCGGACCGGGAGCGGATCTTCGAGCGTTTCACCCGGCTCGACGACTCGCGCAGCCGCGACCACGGCGGAGCGGGCCTGGGCCTGGCGATCGCGCGGGATCTGAGCGCCCATCACGGCGGCACGCTGACGGCCGAGGACTCCGCTCGGGGCGCACGGCTGGTGCTGCGGCTGCCGGTGACACGTCAGGTCTGACGGATCCGTTCCAGGGCGTGGGACATGACTCGGCGTACTTGCTCGTCCTCCAGGACACGGCTCCACGAGAAGAGCCCCTTGGTACGCCGCTCGGCCGCGAGCATCCCGGCGAGCACCGGTTCGGCCGCCGCGGCCGGAGCGCCGATGGCCCCCCGATGGCGTGTGGCTGTGAGGGTCGGGGAGGCCGGATGGGCGGCCCGGGCCGGTTCGAGGACGCTCAGCAGTGCGGTACCGCATCCCGGGCCAACGGCGTCGGGGCGAGCGGAAAATGCGGTGCCCCGGGCCGGCCCGCGATCTAGACTCGCCGTACGCGCTGCCGACAGGGCACCGCGCGCCTCATACCGAGTGAAGAGAAGGGGAGTCCGGCCATGCGCACGCACCGCACCGCCGTCTTCGCTCCCCCGTCCCGGTACGACGTGATCCCGGTGTCTCGCAGCGCGCGGTGCCGGCCGCGCGGCCGTCACCGTACCCCCGTGACGCACTTCTAGATCCCTTCGGGTTCCCTCCGCTTCCCGCTACCCGCCTCCCGTACGCCACCGCCCGCCCGGGCCTCTTCCGGGCGCGGTGGCGACGGCGCCGCGGCTGCGTGCGGGGCCCCGAGGATCGCGTACGGGAATCGCGCCGCCCCTTCTCTCTCATCACTCGAAAGGCCTAGGGCCATGCGCGCCAACGGGCGACCCCTCACCACCACTTCCCTCACCACAGTCCGCAATCTGGGCATCCTCGCCCACGTCGACGCCGGCAAGACCACGATCACCGAACGCATCCTGTTCGCGACCGGCGCCATCCACAAACGGGGCGAGGTCCATGCCGGTACGACGGTCACCGACTACGACGCCCAGGAACGCGACCGCGGCATCACCATCTTCGCCGCGGCCGTGAGCTGCGCCTGGGACGGACATCGCGTCAACCTGATCGACACCCCGGGGCACGTCGACTTCTCCGACGAGGTCGAGCGTTCCCTGCGGGTGCTGGACGGGGCGGTCGCGGTGTTCGACGCCGTCGCCGGGGTCGAACCGCAGAGCGAGTCGGTGTGGCGGCAGGCCGACCGGCACGGTGTGCCGCGGCTCGCGTTCGTCAACAAGCTGGACCGGGCCGGCGCCGACCTCGACACGGCGGTCGCGTCGATCCGCGAACGGCTGGGCGCCGTACCCCTCGTGGTGCAGCTGCCCATCGGACAGGAGGACGCGTTCACCGGTGTCGTCGACCTGCTGGCGATGCGCGCGCTGCACTGGCACGCCGGCTCCGACACGTACGAGACGGGGCCGGTCCCCGAGCCGCTGCGCGAGGAGGCGGACCGGCGGCGCCGGCTCCTGGAGGAGACGGTGGCGGAGCTGCACGCCGACGCGCTGGAGGAGTTCTGCGCCACCTCGGCGCTGACCGGGCGGACGCTGGCCCGCGCCCTGCGCGAGCTGACCCTGCGCGGGGACGGCGTCGTGGTGCTGTGCGGGTCGGCGTACCGCAACCGCGGGATCGAGCCGTTGCTGGACGCGGTCCTGGCGTACCTGCCCTCGCCCGCCGACATGCCGCCCGTACGGGGAATGGCGGACGGCGCGGAGCAGGAGCGCGCGCCCGATCCGGCGGAGCCGTTCACGGCTCTCGCCTTCAAGGTGACGGCGACCGCGACGGGGCGGCTCACCTATCTGCGGGTGTACGCGGGCACTTTGCGCAAGGGCGCGACCGTACTGGACGCGGCCACGGGCCGTACGGAGCGGGTCGGCCGGATCCTGCGGGTCCAGGCCGACCGGCACGAGGAACGGGAGGAGGCGGTGGCCGGTGACATCGTCGCCGTGATCGGGCTCAAGGCCGCGCGGGCGGGCACGACCCTGTGCGCGCCGGGGGCCGCGCTGGTCCTCGAACCGCCCTCGGTGGCCGAACCGGTGGTGTCGGTCGCGGTCGAGGCCCGTCGCAGCATCGACACCGGGCGGCTCTCGGCGGCCCTGGCGCGGCTCGCCGAGGAGGACCCTTCGCTGGTGGTCCGCTCCGACGCGGAGACCGGGCAGACCGTGCTGTCGGGGATGGGTGAACTGCACCTGGAGGTCGCGGCGGAGAAGATCCGCAGCGGCCACGGGGTGGAGGTCGTCGTCGGCCGGCCGCAGGTCTCCTACCGGGAGACCGTCGTGCGCGGGGTGACGGGCCTGGTCTACCGGCACGTCAAACAGGACGGTGGCGCGGGCCAGTTCGCGCACGTCGTCCTCGATGTCGAGCCGTTGGAGGAGGCCGCCTTCGAGTTCCGGTCGACGGTCGTCGGCGGGCGCGTGCCGCAGGAGTACGCGCGTGCCGTCGAGGCCGGCTGCCGGGACGCCCTCGCCGAGGGCCCGCTCGGCGGCCATCCGGTGACGGGGCTGCGGGTCACGCTCACCGACGGGGCGACCCACTCCAAGGACTCCTCGGAGATGGCGTTCCGGGCGGCGGGCCGGTTCGCGCTGCGCGAGGCGCTGCGCCTGAGCGCGGTGGAACTGCTGGAGCCCGTCGTGGAGGTGACGGTGACCGTTCCGGAGGACGGGGTGGGCGGTGTGCTGGGTGACCTCGCGGCCCGCCGCGGCCGGGTCTCGGGGTCCACGGCTCAGTCCGGGACCGCGGTGATCACGGCGACCGTGCCGCTGGCCGAGCTGTTCGGCTACGCGTCGCGGCTGCGCGGCCGCACCCAGGGCCGGGGCACCTTCACCACCCGCCCGGCCGGTCTCGCGCCGGTACCGGCCGCGGTCGCGGCAGCCCTGCCGGCCCGCTGACCGCCTCGCGCTAGTCTGCGTGGACCCCTCGGGTCCACGCAGACAGGCAAGGTGAACATGTTCGAGCCGGTGCAGGAAAATCCCTACCCCGACAGCCACGTCCTGGGTGAGGGCCCCGAGCCGCACCCGCTGCTGCGGCCCGTGCTTCCCCTGATCGGGCGCTGGCACGGGCGGGGGCAGGGCGAGTACCCGACGCTGGAGAAGGACTTCCGCTACGCGCAGGAGATCACCTTCAGCCACGACGGCCGCCCTTTCCTGCGCTACGAGGCACGCGCGTGGCTGATCGACGACTCCGGGGCCCCGGTCCGTCCGGCGGGACGTGAGGCGGGGTGGTGGCGGGTGACGCCCGACGCCTCCCTGGAGGTCGTGCTCGCCCACCCCACCGGCATCGTCGAGACGTATGTGGGCCGGGTGTCCGGTCCGGAGATCGAGATCGAGACCAAGGAGGTGTCGCTGACCCCGCTGGCCAAGGAGGTCACCGGCACGCGGCGCCGCTACACGGTCGACGGCGAGGAGATGACGGTCCTCCACGACATGGCCGCGGTGGGGCAGCCCTTGCAGCACCACCTCGCGACGCACCTGCGCCGGCGCCCGTCCTAGATCGTGTCGGCCTTCGGCCGCCATGTCGGGATCACCCGCCTGCCCGGCACGGGCTGCGGGTGCTCCCGCGCGCGCCGTCGCATAGTCGTGGGCAGGCCCCCGTGACGGCGGCGGCGTACCGGAGGGAGTGATGGGTCGTGGAGGTCGGACGACGTGCCGCGCTGGCGGCGCTGCTGGCCGCGGGACTCGTACCCCGCTCCGGCGCCGCGGCGGCGCAGCCCACCGCGCAGCCCACCGCCCGGGCCGCGGGCGGTCCGGCCGCGGGTGGCCGGGATGTTGGCGGTCCGCCCGCCGGTCCGCCCGCCGGTCCGCGCCCGCCGGCCTCGCTCCTCGGCAGTGAGATCCGGCGGCTGCCCACCTCGCGCAAGGTCATCGCGCTCACCTTCAACGCCGCGTGGGACGAGGCCGGGATCGACACCGTGCTCGCCGAACTGCGGCTGCGGAAACTGCCCGCCACCTTCTTCCCGACCGGGCAGTTCGCCGAGGCCCACCCCGCCGCGGTGCGCGCCATGGGCGCCGCGCACGGCCTCGGCAACCACTCGTACAGCCACCCCTACTTCGGCGAGATCAGTACGGCGGAGCGGGGTGAGGAGGTGCGCCGCGCCGACGCGGCGATCCGGACGGCGTCCGGGACGGAGCCGCTGCCGTTCTTCCGTTTCCCGTACAGCTCCACCACCCGCCAGTCCGTCGCCGACGTCAACGCACTGGGCTACGCGGCGATCGAGTTCACCGCGGACACCAACGGCTATCTCGGGCCGGACGGCGGCATGACCGTGGACGAGGCGGTCGAGCGGGCCGTCGACGCCTTCACCCCCGGAGCGATCGTCCAGATGCACGTCGGCAGCAACGGCGACGGCGTCGTCCTGGACGCCGAAGCCCTCCCGCTGATCGTCGACGCGGCCCTGGCCGACGGCTACGAGGTCATCGACCTGCGCGCGTTCCTGAGCGCGTCGGCTTCCCCCGCTGCCGCCGGGGCCCGGTAAGGGCCGGCCCGGTCGTCTCCCGGAGCCGGTCCGCCGACCTCGCCAGCCGGAAGCCCGCGATCTGGCAGGTCACGAGGGAGACGAGGACCAGCACCACGAAGAAGCGGTCGTTGATGAGTTCTGCCTGGCGGGTGACGCCCGCCAGGACGATGCCGATGGTGCCCCGGGCGTTGAGGGCGAACGCGAGGGACGAGGAGAACACCCGGTCCTCCCCCGCCAGGCGCGCCCCCGCCCGGATGCCGGCCGTCTTGATGCCGCAGGCGAGCGTCAGGAACCACAGGAAGAACAACGGGTCGAAGGCGCGCACCAGGTCCAGGCGCATGCCGACCAGGACGAAGAACACGGGGATGAAGAAGGCCATCGAGAACTGGCGGATGGCGCCCCAGACCGCCGCTTCCCGTCCGGTTCCGGTCCCCGGGGAGGTGCCGTCCTCGGCGCTCTGATCGCCGCGGGCGGCGCAGATGCCCGCCATCAGCGCACCGAACACGGCGTTGACGCCGAGGCCCAGGCACAGCAGCACCATGGCGCACAAGAAGATCAGCCGGAAGGCCACCGGGCTCTGCCGGGCCACGATGTTGGCGCGGTGGCGGGCCAGCTGGTGGAAGAGCCGGGCTCCCCAGGTCAGGCTCGCGGCGAAGAACAGCAGGCTGACGAGGGTGAAGTACGCGGCCGTCGGCACGGGCGCGGTGGTGCCGATCAGGCCCCACAGACCGACGGGGTGACCATGGCCGGAGCCGGCGAGGCCGAGGACCACGGCGAGGACGACGTAGAGGATGACGTCCTCGATCACGGCGACCATCAGGACGATCCGGCCGAAGGCGCTGTCCATGATCTTCAGGTCCATCATGATCCGCGAGATGACCGGAATGGCCGCGACCGCCATCGCGAGCCCCACGACGAGGGAGGTCGTCACCGTGGAGCCCGCCGGCCCCGCGAAGAAGGCGGGGACCAGCGCAGCGATGCCCGCGCCCGCCGCGAAGGGCACCACGAGTCCGGCCGCCGCCACGATCGCCCCGGTGCGGCGTTCCCGGCCGCTCGCCCGGATGCGCAGCTCCGCGCCGGCCAGGAACATCAGGAGCAGCTGGCCGAGCTGGTGGATGGCGTCCAGGGCGCTGGTCACCGCCCCGGACGCGGGAAACAAGACGGCCCGGGCGGCGGGGGCGAGGAGCCCGAGGAGCGAGGGGCCCAGGAGGATGCCGCCGACGACCTCGCCGATGACGGGGGGCTGGCGCAGGGCGCCGAAGAGGAAACCGCACCCGTGCGCGGCGGCGCAGATCACGGTGAGGGCCGCCAGCAGCCGGATGGTGTCGATCACTGTCATGCCGGATCACTTCCACTCGTTCCGCGGGATGGACGTCGTTCCGTTCGGTTTCACGTCAGTGCGAGGGAGTGCCGTTCGGCCGACGCACCAACGGAGGTTCGAGGCGGGCCGGTTCGGCGCGGCCACCATGGAATGGCCTCCGTGGCAGGATGGCGGCATGGAACGGGTACTTGGAATCGGTGGGTACTTCATGCGGGCCGCCGACCCTGCGGCCCTGAGCGCTTGGTACCGCGACTGCCTCGGCCTGGACGCCGACGAGAACGGCCTGTGGCATCAGGGGGCCGGGCCGACCGTGTTCGCGACGTTCGAGTCCGGGACCGACTACTTCGGGTCCCGCACCCAGCAGTCCATGCTCAACTTCCGGGTCCGCGACCTGGACGCGATGCTCGCGCAGCTGCGCGGCAAGGGCGCGGACGTGGCCGAGGAGACCCAGGACATGGACGGCGTCGGCCGGTTCGGCTGGGTCACCGATCCCGAGGGCCATCGGATCGAGCTGTGGCAGCCCGCCTGACCTTGCGGACGCTGCCGATCCGCTTGCGGCAGACCCAGTAGGTCCAGGCCGGGACGTCGGGGAACAGCGCACCGGCCGGCGCCGGGGCCGGCCCGACCGGCTCTACCATCGCCTGGTGACGGAGACTTCGAAGCCCGAGCCCGGTGTCGGCCCCGGCACCGCCCTGGTCCTGATCGACCTGATGCCCCGTATCGTCGCCCTGCCTCTGGCCCCCTACACGGGCGAGGAGGTGGCGGCACGGTGTGCGCGGCTGGCCGAGGCCTTCAGGGCCGGCGGCCGCCCGGTGGTGACGGTACGGGTGGAACGTCCGAACGTGGCCGAACAGCCGCCCGGCAGCGGCTTCGTCGAGGGCATCGCCCGCCCCGGCGACATCGAGATCGTCAAACGCACGGTCGGCGCCTTCCACGGAACGGGCCTGCACGAGCAGTTGCACGGCCTGGGGGTGGACAGGCTGGTCCTGGCCGGGCTGGTGACGACGATGGGCGTGGAGTCCACCGCCCGGGCGGCGAGCGACCACGGCTACGAGGTCGAGTTCGTCGAGGACGCCATGTCCGCCTTCGCGGCGGACGAGCACGAGTTCGCCGTACGGAGGATCTTCCCGCGGTTCGGCGAGGTCCATGCCGCGGCCTCGTACCTGAAGGCCCTCGCCGCGGAATAGGGACGGTGGTCTCGGGGCCGCGATCGACAACGGCCACGCTCAGGCACGCTCCCGGCACGCCCGGTGGAGCCGCCGGCATCGCCGCGACGCTTCTCACCGCTCTGCCAGAGGGAGCGCCAATGGCTGCCCGCCGACCAGTACGTGGTGATCGTCGAGGCCGCGGACGCGGCATTGTCCGGCGACGCCGCCGGACGGCGGCGACTCTTCGGGACCCTGCTGCGGGCAGGGCGGCGCTGGTCCTCCGTCAAGCGGCCCGAGGGCATCGATCTGAGCAGACTCCTGGTCATCCTGTCCTGCGATCCGGCATCCGTTCCGGCTGTGCGGGAGCAGGTGCGATCGTGCTGGGAAGAGACGGTCGCGCCCTAGGGACGGCTTCGTCCCGCCAAGGCGATGTCAGTGGGCGCTCCTAGCGTGGGGGCATGATCTGGACCGCCGCTCAGGACACCCTCCCGCCCGTTCCGCCTGCGCGGCGGCTCGACGCCTCGCCCTCGGGGGTCGTCGGGGCCGTCGAGCTGACGGCGGCTCATCTCGACTCGCGCGTCCACACCGTGGCGGAGTTCGAGCGCGTCCTGGACGGACTCGTGCGGCAGGCGCACCGCGACCGCCACGCACTCGCGGCGGCGCTTTCCACGGCGCTGGGGCACCGCTACCCCGAGGAGGAGGCCGAGGCGGACCGGCTCGCCGCGGTGGACGTGGTGGTGGCCGCGCTGCTGTGGCGGGTGGCGGGGTACAGCCTCAAGCCCGAGTACATACGCCGGCAGCGCGGGCACGAGGAGTGCGCGCAGGGCGGGCTGGAGCTGGTCATCGCGGCGCGGGTGCGCGAGATCGGGTACGCACTGCGGTCCGGAGCCCCCCAGCCGTTCCTGCTGGCCACACCCACCTGGGACACGGGCGCGCTGGAAGCGGCCGAGCTCGTCGAACGGCTCGCGGAGTACCGGCGTTTGGGCGTCCGTCCCGGACCGGCCGACTTCGGGCAGGCCCTGTTGCGCGTACGGCGGGACGATCCGGCGGCTCCGGCGGCCGCCGCGGCCGCGGACCGGCTCGGGACCGCCGAGGGCGATCGGCTCGCCGCCTGGCTCGGCCCCGACGGTGAACCGGGCACGGGGCGGCGCCGGGTCGTCATGCCCGATCCCCAGGCGCACCGGGCCTGGTCGCGGGTCGGCGCGGCCGTGCCGCAGGTCGCCTTCGCGAGCGGTGAACGACCTGCCCTGCGCCGGGAGTTCCCCGAGGCGTTCCAGTGGCTGGGCCGCCCCCACGAGGGCTTCACCCGTTGCTATCACTGGCACGGCGGGCACGCCGTACGGGCGGCGGTGCTGCCCGAGGACCGGGACGTCCAGGCCCGGTGGCTGCTGCCGGGCCTGGCGCTGGCCGCCACGGCCGGCGATCAGGGCGACTCCTGGATGCTGCCGCACCTCGCCCTGCTGGGCGGACCCGCGGGGCCCGGGCTGCACTCCGCCATCGCGGCGGGGCTGGGCGGACGGCACCCGGCGAGCCGTCGCCCGGCGGTGGAGGCCCTGCTGGTGCTGGCGGGCCGGGGCGAGCTGGACGCCCCACTGCTGGGCCGCGAGCTGTCCTCGATGGTGACCCTGGGCACGGTCAAGCCCAACCGGCTGGCGGACGCGGCCCGCTCGGCCGCGGCGGCGGGCGCGTACGCCACGGTGTGGGGCGTGCTCGCCGAGGCCCTGCCGGCCCTCCTGCCTTCGACACGGGGCGCGGGCGAGGTGCTGGCCGTCGCCGCCGCGTGCGTGGAGCGCTGCGGCGCCACGGGCCCGGTGCCGGCGGAGGTGGCGGCGGCCGCGGCCCGTACCGGGTCCTCACGGATCGTCACCGAAGCCCGCCGCCTGACCTCCGCGCTCACCGGCCCACGCTGACGCGCCCTCACGGGTCGTGACGAAGGCAATTCGGCTGGTAGCAATTAGGTGAATTACTGACTGAATTCCCGTCAATAAGCCTCCACTTCATATCTCGATTTGATAACAACCCTCCCCAAATGGCCTGGACCATTACAGCGCAACGCGCGTAACTCCCCTTGCCTGATTGCGAACTGAGTGTTCGTCAAATCACGCCGACAGGTAACGGAATGATTTCTCGAAGCGGACTCCCGTTTGTCCGAATTCTCCGCGCCATTCGTCTGGCAGGCTTCCGCGCACCCAGTCTTCCGACAATGATTTGAGGTGCCCATGACAGGACGACGCAGACGTCGCGACGCCGCCGACCACCGCCGCAAACCGCGGAGGTTGATACTCGTCACCGCCGCCACGGCAACGGCGGCGGTGATAGCCGCAGGCATCGCCTACTCCGGACTCGGCGACGGCGCCCAGGCGGTGCCGCCCGTTCAGGCCGCGGAGGCCGCCGCACCGGCCGCCGCACCCGCCCGGGACCAGGAACCCGAGCCGATCGCCGCCGCGCCCGCCAACGAGAACGCGCGCGGCATGGTCTACGACGGCCTCCAGGCCGCGCCGAAGGGCGACCGGTGCGTGGGTGTCTACCGCACCGACACCGGCCTGTGCACCCACGGCCCCGACGCCCCGCCCAAGGGCGTCGACATCACGAAGGACATCGCCCCGGCCGTCAAGGAGACCGCACCGGCGGCCGATCCCTCCCGCCCCGCCGCCGAGGACCCCGCCTCCAAGGAAGGTGGCGGGCGTCCTCAGGACGCGCCCGCCGCCGACGCCGCGGCGACCAAGGCGAAGGCGCCCGAACCGGCGGCCGCCGGCGGCAGCCAGGCCGTCGCCGCGGGCCCCGCGGGCCAGACCGTCCAGTGCGACGGCGACGGCAGCACCGGCAACCGCGTGCAGGTCGTGTACGTCCACGCCCCCGGCAAGGACCGCTACTCCGAGTACGTCGCCTCGTTCCGCAAGTGGGCGGCCGACGCCGACCTCATCTACTCGGCGAGCGCCCAGGAGACCGGCGGCGTACGCCACATCCGGTACGTCACGGCCGCGGACTGCACCCCCACCGTGCTCAACATCGAGCTCCCGGCCTCGGCCCTGGCCGAGTTCAGCGCGACCAACAACGCGCTCGCCGGCAAGGGCCTCGACCGCCGCGACCGCAAGTACATGATCTTCGCGGACTCCCAGGTCTACTGCGGCATCGGCACCTTCGCGGGCGACGAGCGGCCCGGCCAGGCCAATCAGAGCAACTTCGGCCCGTCCTACGGCCGTACGGACTCCGGCTGCTGGGGCGGCCACACCGCCGCGCACGAGCTCGGGCACAACCTGGGCGCGGTCAACAACAGCGCCCCGAACACCAGCCGCGGCGCCCACTGCACCGACGAGTACGACGTCATGTGCTACTCGGACACCCCGTATTACCCGCAGATGCGCAACGTCTGCACCAACCAGGCGTCCGAGAACATCCTGGACTGCAACCACGACGACTACTTCCACACCAGCCCCAAGGCCGGAAGCTACCTGGCCACGCACTGGAACATCGCCGACAACCAGTTCCTGATGCGCGCGAAGGGCGGTGGCGGTACCGACCCGGGTCCGAACCCGAACCCGACGCCGACCCCGACGAAGAAGCCGACGCCCACGCCGACCAAGAAGCCCGGCGGCGGCCCGGCCGCGACGGCGGCCCAGATCCAGTCGAACTCCGTCGTGGTGAGCTGGCCCAAGGTCGAGGGTGCCTCCTGGTACCAGGTCCTCCTGAACGGCAAGCACCTGACCTGGGTCCAGTCGCAGGCGCTGCGCATCTACAACCTCCAGCCCAACACGTCGTACTCGGTCACCGTCTCGGTCCGCGACAGCTCCGGCCGTGACAGCGGACCCGGCAAGGCCGCGTCCTTCAAGACGCCGGGAACGGGCGGCGGGGCGACCACCCCGGGCAGCACGTACACGCTCGGCAACGGCAGCACCGGCATGGCCGCAGAGGTGTGGGGCGGCCGCACCGCCGACGGCACGGTCCTCGTCGGCGGCCGCGCCAACGGGTACGCCCAGCAGCAGTGGTTCTTCGACGACGCCGGCAACGGCCAGGTCCGCATGCGGTCCGCGGTCTCCGGCAAGTGCCTGCAGCCGGGCGGCACGCCCGCCGCCGGCATGTGGGTCGCGCAGCAGCCCTGCGACAAGGGCAACGGCGCGCAGGCCTGGAAGCTGACCTCCCGCGGTGGCACGGTCACCGTCACCGACCCGAGCGGCGGCTTCGCCCTCACCGTCAGCAACCGCCCCTACTACGGGAACTGGCTGCTCGACCTCCAGCGTGCGGACGGCCGAGCGGCTCAGGCCTGGACCCTCCAGAAGGCCTGAGCACCGCCGCGACGCGTCGCCACGGCTCCGCGGGCCCTCGCGGCAGCGATGCCGTGACGGCCTGACGCCGTGATCCCGCCCCGGGGGGGGGGGGGGGGGGGGGGGGGGGGGGGGGGTGGGGCGGGGGGGGGGGGGGGGGAGGAAAAACGGGGGATAGGAAGAGGGTGTTT
>NZ_JBVHWW010000017.1:151240-167378 GCF_055563995.1 Streptomyces sp. NPDC029164
ACACCCTCCCCCCCCCCCCCCACCCCCCCCCCCCCCCCCCCCCCCCCCCCCCCCCCCCCCCCCCCCCCCCCCCCCCCCCCCCCCCCCGGTCCCCTCATCTCGACCGGAGCACCCCGACGATGCGCATACGAATCGCTTTCTCGGCCGTCCTGACCGCACTCGGCCTCATGTTGCTGACCCCTGTTGCGGCCCACGCCCACGGAGACACCGTGAAGGTGGTGGTGACCGGGCAGCGGGCGGGCCACGTCACCGCCGACATCACCTGGGAGAACGACGGGGACGCCGTCGACGAGGCGGTCGCCGCCACCGTGAACGCGGTCAGCGTCGACGGCGTCCGCACCCTGGGCCCCTGGCGCCTGGTGCGCGATTCCGCCGCGGCACCCGCCGGCTGGACCACGGCCGAGGCCCTGCCGCCGGGTTCCTGGAAGGTCAGCGTCGACGTGGGGTTCCCGGCCCTCGGGCACGGCGACCTCGAAGTCGCCGTACCCGTGGTGGACCCGGCGCCGGGCGGCGGCGCGCCGACCGCCTCCGCCGCGGCTCCGGGCACGCCGTCCGCCGCGCCGCCGTCGGCGGGTGCCCCGTCGGCCTCCGCCCCGGCCGCGTCCGCGGCGCAGGTACCGGCCGCCGATTCCACGTCCGAGGGGGACGCCGTCTGGTGGACGACGGCGGGTGTGGCGGCGACCGCCCTGGCCGGGGCGGCCGTCGGCCTCTTCCTGCGGCGCCGCCGGCGGATGCGCCTCGGCCGGCTGGGCTAGCGGAGCCGTCGGCTGGAGCGGCCCGGAGACGGCCTACGCCGTGGCGTGCCGGACCTCGGCCGCCACGGCTTCGACGAAACGTTCCAGCCCGTGCGGGTTGAGCCGGAAGAACAGATTCGGCTCGATGAGTTCCAGCTCCATGACCACCGGTCGCCTGGCCTCGTCCAGGGCCAGGTCCACCCGGGCGAACAGCAGGTCGCCCGGCGCCGGAACCGCGGCCAGTGCCTGCCGCGCCGTACTGATCTCCGCCTCGGAGGGCTGGTACGGGGCGGCCCCCGGGTGCGGCACGCGGAAGTTGTCCGTCACCCCGGCCTCGGTGAGCACCGGCTGCTTGCGGATGGCGTGGCTGAAGGTGCCGGAGAAGAAGACGAGGGCGCGTTCCCCCTCCTCCACGAGGCGCAGGTAGGGCTGGACCATCGCGGTGCGGCCCTGGTTCAGCAGCATCCGGGCATGGCCCATGGCATCCGCCTGCCGGCCGGGTTCGTAGCGTGCGGTATCGCGGGCGCCCGAGGAGACCGTGGGCTTGACCACCACTCCGTGAGGCCCGTCGAAGTCCTCCTCGCCCAAGTGCCCGCCCGGTTCGACGAAGCGGGTCGGCACGACGGGGACTCCGCGCTCGGCGAACTCCCGGAGGTAGCGCTTGTCGCTGTTCCAGCGCACCAGCGGCGCCGGGTTCCACAGCCGGGTGACCCGGGCCGTCGCGTCGGCCCAGGACAGGAACTCCTCGAGCCGTCCCACGTAGTCCCAGGTCGAGCGGATGACCGTCAGGTCGAAGCCGTCCCACTCCTTCGGGTCCGCGTCCCAGGCCACAGCCTCCGCGGACAGGCCCGCGGCGCGCAGGGCCGTCAGGACCAGGGGGAGGTCCGGGTCCTCGACACCGGTCTCGCTGGTCACGATCGCGATCCTCGCAGCACTCATGGCAGCACTCATGCGGCTCTCCCCTCGTCACGTCCCGGCGATCACTCTTCCACGCGCGATCCGCCGGCGGGAGGGAACCCGGCCGGTGCCCGGTGCGTCGTACCGGGCAACGTCGTGCTCATGGCTGCGGGGCGGGAATCGGGTCCGAAGGCGGAGGGGCGGGGCGGCGTTGGTGGAGCGGGTCGACAGCGGTGTGCGCGGCGGCGGGCGGTGGGGCCGGGCGGGCGTCCGGTGGCACCGTGGCGATCGGCAGCGCGGTGGCGGCCGGTGGCGCTGGGGCAGGGACGCGCGGGGCCGCTCTGCCTGGACGCGGGGGCGCGTGACGGCCTCGCTCGCCGCCCTGACGGCCGGACTCCTGGCCTTCCACGGAACGGTACCCAACGGCGTCGGCCGCCTCGGCAGCCTGCTGGAGGCCTTCCTGCCCTGGCTGGGCCTGGCGGTTCCGGTCCTCCTGGTACCGGCCCTGGTGCGCCGCTCGGCCACCGCGATGCTGGCCCTCCTGCTGCCCGCCGCCGCGTGGGCGGTCCTCTTCGGCGGGCTGCTGCTGCCCTCCGACGGCGGCCCCCACGACCTGACGGCGGTGCAGCACAACGTCAGTGACGAGAACCCCGATCCCGCGGGCACCGCGGCCGCACTGCTGCGGGCCGCGCCGGACCTCGTCGCCCTGGAGGAGCTGACGCCCGCCGCACTGCCGGTCTACGCATCGGCCCTGGCGGCGGAGTTCCCCCACCACGCGGTCGAGGGCACGGTCGGACTCTGGTCGAGGCATCCGCTGACGGAGGTCCGGCGCCTGGACATCAAGCCGGCCGGGATCGGGGAGGGCTGGAGCCGTGGCCTGCGGGCCGGGGTGCGCACGCCGCAGGGTGAGATCGCCGTGTACGTGGCCCACCTGCCCTCGGTGCGCATCCTGTCGAGTGGTTTCAGCTCCGGCCCGCGGGACGAGAGCGCCGGTCTGCTGGGCGCGGCCGTCGCCGCGGAGCGGCTCGACACGGTGATCCTGCTGGGTGACCTCAACGGCACGGTGGACGACCGCGGTCTCGCCCCGCTCACCTCACGGCTGCGGGCGCCCCGGCGGGGGATCGCCTTCAGCTGGCCCGCGGCCCTCCCGGTGTCGCGGATCGACCAGATCCTGACCTGTTCGGCGACGGTGGCCGACGTCCGGACACTGCCCGCCACGGGCAGCGACCACCTGCCGGTTGCCGCCCGCATCACGCTCGGCGGCTCATAGCCGGACCACGATCTTCCCGCGGACGTGGCCCTCCCTCAGGTAGCGGATGGCATCGGGTACCTCGGCCAGCGGGTAGCTCCGGTCGACGACGGGGGTCACCGACCCGGCCTCGATGAGCTCGGTGAGCACCTGGAGGTCGCTGTGGTGGTGCTCCATGGCGGCGACGGTGCGCAGGCGGTGGCCCACGAAGGGAGACAGCAGAAGGGCGCCGAGCTGCCGCTCGTTCCCGCCGAGCCACCGGCCGCCTCCTTCCCCGCCGACGATGACGAGGGTCCCGCGCGGGGTGAGGGCGCGGCGCAGCCGGGAGACGGGCCGGTTGCCGGCGATGTCGAGGATGAGGTCGTAGCGGCGGCTGCCGTCGACGGGGTCGTGTCCGGTGTAGTCGATGACCTCGTCGGCGCCGATGGACCGGACCAGGTCCGCCTTGGCGGCGCTGCAGACTCCGGTGACGTGGGCGCCGAAGGCCTTGGCCAGCTGCACGGCGTACGTGCCGACCCCGCCCGACGCGCCGAGGACGAGGACGGACTGACCGGCCTCCACGCGTGCGACGTCGCGCAGGGCCTTGAGCGCGGTACACGCGGAGACCGGTACGGCGGCGGCCTGTTCGAAGCCGACGTTGCGCGGTTTCGGCGCGAGCGCGTCCTCCTTGGCGCAGGCGTACTCGGCGAACGACCCGTCGCAGCTGCCGTACACCTCGTCGCCCGGCCGGAAGCGGGTGACGTCCGCGCCGACCGCCTCCACCCGCCCCGCGAGGTCCATCCCGCGGATGCGCGCCTTGGGTGCCCGGAGGCCGAAGCCCATGGCGCGCAGTGCGTACGGCATGCCCGCCATCAGGTGCCAGACGCCCTGGTCGACGCCGGCGGCGTGGACCCGTATGAGGACCTCCCCGGGGCCCGGCACCGGTCGGTCCGTCTCGTCGAGCCGCAGGACCGAGGGCGGTCCGTATGTGTCCTGGACGATGGCCTTCATGAGTCCTCTTCCTGTGCTTGGGTCACGGTCTCGGTCGCGGCGTACTGGAACACCGCGTCGAGTGGTACGGCGAACACGCGGGCGATCTCGAAGGCCTTCTCCAGGGAGGGCGAGTAGCGGCCCTGCTCGATGGCGATGACGGTCTGCCGGGTCACGCCGATGCGGCGGGCGAGCTCGGCCTGCGTCATCTCGCCGTTGGCGAAGCGGAGGGCGCGGATGGTGTTGGTGACCTTCGTGGGCCTCACCACGGCTGGAAGCCGAACCGGTAGGCGGCGATCTTCGCCGTGGACCCGAGGAGCGCCGACAGGACGAACGCCAAGTAGATGGCGTTGGCGATCCAGAACTGGTCGGCCTCGGCCATGGCCAGGACGAGTCCGGCCACACCGCCGATCACGACGAAGGACTGTCCGATGTACTCACCGAAGCGGTGGATCTCCCGGTCGCGCTGGTCCTTGGTGTTGTCCCCTTCGGGGGCGAACAGCGCCACGGTGATGTGCAGGGCGATCGACGCGACGATGGCCGCGCCGACGCTCCAGAGCAGTGCGGCGACGTACGGGACCTGGGCGAGCGGAGCGTCCCCGGCCCGTCCCAGGACCACGGCCAGATACGCCCCGTAGGACACGACCGTCACCACGATCATGATCCACGCGCGTTTCTCCTCGACTGCCACGACCACTCCCCATGTAAAGAAAACCCGACACCTGGAGTGTCAAGCAAACCCCACACGATGTCAAGAATTCTGTACACGCCTGGGCGGCCGGGGCCGGCCCTTGGCGCCGCTTCTCGGTACGGCGGAACGGCGGTACGGCGATGTCAGTGCGGTGCTGCCGCCCTCCCCACGGCCCGTACTACGGCGCGTCGAGGAGTTCGGGGCCGTTGTTGCGGACGTTGTTGACGGCGGTCGACACCGCGCGGACGTCCAGCCGGCCGCCCGCCGGAGCGGCGAGGAGGGCGCGCAGCTCGTCCGCGTCCTCGTGGGAGGGGTCGAGCCAGGCCTCGTAGTCGGCCGGGGCGAGGGCGAGCGGCATCCGCGGGTGCACGCGGCCGGCCGCGTCGGTGGCCTCGGTGGTGAGGATGGTGCAGGTCGCCCACCACGCCGCGGCATCGTCGTCGTCGGCGACGGCGGGGTCGCGCCAGAACTCGTACAGCCCGGCCATCGCCATCACCTCACCGTCCTCGGGGCGGATGAAGTACGGCTGCTTGTACGCCTTGGCGGTGCCGGAGGCGGGCACGGGCTCCCACTCGTAGAACCCGTCCGCCGGGAGCAGGCACCGGCGCTTGGCGAAGGCGCGCCGGTAGGCCGGCTTCTCGTGCACCGTCTCCACGCGCGCGTTGATCATCTTCGCACCACCCGTCGCGCTCTTGGACCACGACGGCACCAGCCCCCACCGCAGGGGGCGCAGCCGGCGTTCCAGCAGCCCGGTCTCGCGGTCGGCGCGCTCCAGCACCGCCCACACCGCGTCGGTGGGGGCGACGTTCCAGCTGGGCTCCAGCAGGTGCCCGGGGTCCGGGGGCGCGGTTCCGAAGAGGCCGGACAGATCCTCGGGGCTGCGGGTGGAGGCGTAACGGCCGCACATGCCGTCCACCCTGCCACCTGAGCCGGCTTCCCGGCGGGTACACGCCGCAGTAGGCGCGGCGGGCAGACCCGCAACGCCGGCCTCCGCACCGGATCGGGACCGGCAGCGGCACCGGCTCGCCGCAGGTGACGGCCGGTTTGCGGAACGGCCGTGGCGGGCAGACGGACGCACACATCTCTCGCACACATCGGACGACGGCAGGGTACGCACGCAGATGATCACTGTCGGGGTCGAGGAAGAGTATCTGCTGGTGGATCCGGAGACGGGTCTGCCGGTCCCCCACGGTGCCGCGGTACGGGTCGCCGCCGGCCTCGATCCGGTCTCCGCGGGGGACCAGGTCCAGGCCGAGCTCCTCCAGGCCCAGGTCGAGGTCGCCACGCCCGTCTGCACCGACCTGGGGGAGATCGGCGGCCACTTGCTGCGCCTGCGGCACGCCGTCGGCTCCGCCGCCGAGGCGAGCGGCTGCAAGGCGGCGCTGACCGGAGCCGCGCCGGTCAAGGGCATCACGCCGGTTCCCGTCACCCCCGTCAGCCGCTACCTGGCGATGCGCAGCCACGCCCCCCGCCTCGTCGACGAACAGCTGATCACGGGCATGCACGTGCATGTCGGGATCCCGGATCGGGCTCAGGGCGTCGACGTGCTGAACCGGATCCGCGTCTGGCTCCCGACGGTGCTGGCGATGTCGGCGAACTCCCCGCTGTGGGAGGGGCGCGACACCGGATTCGCGAGCTGGCGCACCATCGTCTTCGGACGCTGGCCGGTGAGCGGCCCCACCCCCGTCTTCCGTGACGACGCCGACTACGACCTGCGTGCGGCCGAACTGGTGGAATCCGGCGTCATCGCGGACATCGGCCAGCTGTACTGGCACGCGAGGCTGTCGGAGAAGTATCCGACCGTCGAGATCAGGTGCGCGGACGTGCAGCTGCGGGCCGACGACGCGGTGATGTTCGCGGGCATCGTGCGGGCGCTGGTCGCCACCGCCCTCCGTGACGCCGCCGACGGGGTGCCCGCACCCTCCTGCGCGCAGGAGATGCTGCAGGCCGCGACCTGGCAGGCAGCCCGGCAAGGCGTGGCGGGACCTCTGGTCGGACCGGACGGCGCCCGCCTGGAGGCCCGCGCGGCCGTGGCCCTGCTCGTGCGGCGCATCCTGCCCGCGCTGGAGGAGGCCGGGGACGTCCGCGAGGTGACCTCCCTCATCCACCGGCTGCTACGGGAGGGCACCGCGGCCGAACGGCAGCGCAAGGCGCTGCGCGACGGCGGCCTGCCGGCACTGATCGACCTGATCACCACCCAGAGCACCGCTCCCTGAAGGGCGCGTCCGGCCCGGGCCGGGAGCTGCCGGACGTGCTCTCGTCGTGCGCCATCGGGTGCGGGCCCCGAGGATGGAACAGTCCCCACCCCGCTGAAGGGAGTCTTCCTGTGCTGGAACGCGAGCGTCCCGACGAAGAGGCCGAGGTCCGCCCGCCCCGGGGTCCCGGTGCCGAGCCCCGGGACCGGGCGGTGTCCTCGTGGCCGCTGGCCGCGGGCGACTACTGGTTCGGCGGCGAGGGCGGGGACGGCCGCGGCGACTCGGGCGGCGCAAGAGGCGCGTCGAGACCCCGTTGATCTTCCCGTCGGCGGGGAAGGGGCGGAATATGCCACAAGCCATCGCCCCACTGCGCGCCCTCGTCCGCCGTCACCGGGAGCCCGCGGTCGTGCAGACCGTGCGCTCGACCGCGGCCGCCGTCATCTCGTACGTCGTCGCGCTCCGGCTCAGCGACGAACCCGCGCCCTTGACGGCTCCGCTCACCGCGCTGCTGGTCGTCCAGGTCACCCTCTACTCCACGCTCACCACCGGTATCCGGCGGGTCAACTCCGTCGTGGCGGGGGTGCTGCTCGCGATCGGCTTCAGCGCGCTCGTGGGCCTGACCTGGTGGAGCCTCGGGCTGATCATCCTGGTCTCGCTGGCCATCGGTCCGCTGGTGAAGGCCGGGGAGTTCGTGCCCGAGGTCGCGATCAGCGCGATGCTCGTACTGGGCGTGACCAGCGTGACGGATACCGCCTGGGACCGGGTGCTGGAGACGCTGATCGGCGCGGCGGTCGGCCTGCTGTTCAACTTCCTGTTCGTACCGCCCGTGTGGATCGGGCCGGCGAGCGAGGCCATCACGGACCTGGCCCGGCGCATGCGCGCCCTCCTCGGCCACATCGGCGACCAGCTCGCCGAGCACACGCCGGTCGAGAAGGCCGCCGCCCACCTCCACGAGGCCCGTCGGCTCGACAACGACATCGCGCTGGTCGACGCGTCCCTGCGGCAGGCGGAGGACAGCCTGCGGCTGAATCCGCGGGTGCGGGAGGGGCTCCTGTTCCGCCTGGTGCTGCGCACCGGGCTGGACACCCTGGAGATCTGCGCGGTGGTGCTGCGGGTTTCCTGCCGGACCCTGACGGACCTCGCGAAGGCACACTCGACGGGTCCGCTCTTCCCGCCGCCCATCGCCGGGGCCCTGCGCGACCTGTACGGGCACCTGGCCATCGCCGTGGAGAGCTTCGCGGAGCTGATCACCGCGCAGGTCAGCGCCAACGCCGAACAGGCCGAGGAGAAGCTCACGCGCGAACTGTCCACGGCGCGCGTCAGCCGGGACCGCCTCGCCGTGCTGCTCCAGGCGGAGGCGGGTGCCCATCCGGAGGCGTGGCAGCTGTACGGGGCGCTGCTCGCCGAGGCGGACCGGGTGCTCGACGAACTGGGCGTGGACAAGCGCTCGGAGCGGCTCATCGAGGAACTGGACCGGCACTCCCGCATGCGGCGCGAGCGCTACCCGCGGCTGCACCGTCTGACGCGGCGGGTCTTCTCCCGCCCGGCCTGAACCGGACCGGGCTACGTCGTCTCCTCGCTGACCGAGAAGAGCGCGCCCTCGGGATCCCGCAGCGTGACCCGCCGGCCGAAGGGTGAGGTCTCCACGGGGGACGCGACGGCGGCCCCGAGGTGGACGGCGGTGCCGGTGGCCGCGTCCAGGTCCGCGACGGCGAAGTGGACGTCCCAGCGCGGGCGGGCCAGAGCGTCGACGGCGTCCTTCGCGGCTCCGGCGTCGATCCGGGCCACGGTGGCGCCGCCCCGGCGGACCACCACGTGGTCGTGCTCGTAGGCCACGTCGCAGCAGCCCGGGCGCTCGCAGGCCCAGTCCAGGACCTCCCCGTAGAAGACGGCGGCGGCGAACGCGTCCTGCGTGCGCAGCCGCAGCCAGGCAGGCGAGCCGTCCGGGTCGCCGATCCAGTCGGGGACGACCTCGCCCTCCCAGACGCCGAACACCGCTCCCGCGGGGTCGGCGGCGATCACCACCCTTCCCGTGGCGAGGGCCAGCGGCCCGACCGCCACCGTTGCGCCGCGCTCGCGGATGCGGGCGACAGTCGTGTCGGCGTCGGGGACGGCGAAGTAGGGCGTCCAGGCCACCGGCACGATCGTCTGCCCGCCCGCCGTGCCCAGGCCTGCGACCGGGAGCCCGTCCAGGGAGGCCACGCGGAAGCCTTCCCCGAGCCTGGTCCTGCGGAAGGACCAGCCGAAGACGGCTCCATAGAAATCCTGTGCCGCACCGAGGTCGTGCGTGGCCAGGCTGACCCAGCAGGGCGCTCCGAACACCTCGTCACTGGTCATCGACACGAGGACCGTCTCCCCTCACCCTCCCGCCGGCCTGACCCTCATGCTCGCGCACGCGCCCGGCCGCCCGAGCCGGCGAGGGGCGGCGTATCCAGGCCCTCCCCCCGCCGGAGCCCCGTCAGGAACGCGCCCACGGCCTCGGTGGCGGTGCGCGAGGGGATCCAGCCGAGCTCCTCCCGGGCGCGGCTCGCGTCGAGGAGCGGCAGCCGCAGGACGGCGTCGAAAAGGCCGGGCGCGGCGGGCACCAGGTACATCCGCCAGGCGGCGGCGAGCGCGGCCCGGGCGGCCACGGCGGGCAGAGGCACCGTACGGGCGTGCAGGAGGCGCGCTATGGAAGCCATGTCGACCACCGGATCGGCCACCAGGTTGAACGGCCCGCGGACCGGGCGGACGACGGCCGCCCGGTAGGCCTCGGCGGCGTCCTCCGTGTGCAGGGCCTGGAAGCGCAGGCCGCTGACGGCGGGCACGGCCGGGACGAGGCCGGGGCGGATCAGGCGCCAGGGCAGGAGCGGGCCCGCGAAGATGCGCCGCTGCTCGCTCGCCGCCACTTCCTTGAACAGGAAGGCGGGCCGCATCCGTACGACGCGCACCCCCGGGTGCGCCGGCTGGTATCCGTCGAGGTAGCGCTCCAGGTAGGCCTTCTCCCGCGTGTACGCGGCGCCGGGCCAGCCGTGGGTCGGCCAGGACTCGTCGACGGGCCGCCCGTCGTCGGGGCCGGGCGAGTAGGCGCCGACGGAGGAGGCGTGGACGAGCGTGTGGACGCCCACGCGGGCACATGCCTCGAAGACCCTGACGCTGCCCAGGACGTTGGTGCGCCACGTCGTCACGGGATCGTGGGTGGGCTGGAACCTCCAGGCGAGGTGGACGACGGCGTCGGCGCCCGCGAAGAGCTCGGTGAGGTCGCTTCTGCCGGGATCGATGTCGGCGGCCGCCCACCGCACCCCGGGGATCCGGAGGCCGGGCAGGCGGCGGGCGACGCCGAGGACGTCCGTGACCGTCGGGTCCCCCGCCAGCGTCCGGACGACGCTGGTGCCCGCGTTGCCCGTCGCGCCGGTCACCACGACCCTCATGGCGTCCACCCTGCCTTCCGGCCGGCCCGGCCCTCGTGCCTACGGGTGCTGTGGACGGTGTTCATGGCTGCTCCTGCGGGTCCTGTCATGCTCCTGCGCTGCTCCTGTGGTCACCGCAGCCCGCGAAGAGCGGGCAGCAGCTCCGTCCCGGCCCAGTCGAGGAAGGTGTCCTGGTGCCCGCCGCCGATCTGGACGAGGGCGACCTCGGTGAAGCCGGCTTCGACATAGGGGCGGACGGCCGCGACGAACTCCTCGACCTCGGCTCCGCAGGCGATGGTCTTGGCGACGTCCTCCGCCCCGAGGGTCTCGGTGGCCTGGGCGAAGGCGGCGGGCCCGCGCAGCTGGGCGTTGACCTCCCAGCCGCCGAGCGACCAGCGGAACTGCTCGTGGGCGCGGGCCACCGCGGCCTGCCGGTCCGGGTCGTAGCAGACCGCGACCTGACCGACGCGCGGTTTGCCCGCTCCCCCGTGCCGGTCGAAGTCGTCCAGCAGCGACCGCTCCGGCTCGGTGGCGACGAGGAGGTCGCCCTGCCGGCCGGCGACCGCGCAGGACCGGGGGCCCGACACGGCGATGCCGATCTCCGGGGGCCGCTCGGGCAGGTCCCACAGGGTGGCGTGGTCGACGCGGAAGTGGGGCCCGTCATGGTCGACGGTCTCGCCGGCGAGCAGCCTGCGGATGATGACGACGGCTTCCTCCAGCCGCTCCAGGCGCTCGCGCGGGGAGGGCCAGCCCGCGCCGACGACGTGCTCGTTGAGGTTCTCGCCGGAGCCGAGGCCCAGCCTGAACCGTCCCTGGGACAGGATGTGCATCGTCGCGGCCTTCTGGGCGACGACGGCCGGGTGGTACCGGTACGTCGGGCACGTCACGAAGGTCATCAGGGGGATCCGCTCGGTGGCCTGCGCGGCGGCCCCGAGCACGCTCCACGCGTAGGGGGAATGGCCCTGCTCGTCGAGCCAGGGGAAGTAGTGGTCGGAGATGACGGAGAAGTCGAATCCGGCGGCCTCGGCGCCCACCACGTGCTCCACGAGCTCCCGCGGGCCGGCCTGCTCCGTCATCATGGTGTATCCGATGGCAACCATGCCCGGCGTCTGACCCGCGCACGGTCCTTCAAACCCCTCAGCTCAGGTGGTAGACGGCGAAGGCGCGGTCGATGACCGGCATCGCGACGTTGCGGACCCGTACACCGCCCGCCGTCAGGCCGTGTTCCGTGCCCAGATGGGCGTGGCCGTGCACGGCGAGGTCGGCGCCCGCCTCGTCCATCGCCTCGGCGAGCAGGTAGCTCCCGAGAAACGGGTAGATCTCCAGCGGCTCCCCGGCCAGGGTGTCCGGCACCGGGGAGAAGTGGGTGAGGGCGATCCGTACGTCGCAGCCCGCGTCCGTCACCTCGTGCAGCGCGCGCGACAGCCCCTGGGCGCACCTGCGGGTGTAGCCGATGAAGGACTTCATCTCGGGTTCCCCGAATTCGCTTCCGCTGCGCCCCGCGAAGCCGCCGCAGAACCCCTTCGTCCCCGCCACCCCCACCTTGACGCCGTCCAGGTCGAGGACCACACCCTCCCCCTCCAGCACGCTCACCCCCGCCTCCACCAGGACCCGGGTCACCGTCTCCTGTTCGTCGCTCTGGTAGTCGTGGTTGCCGAGCACGGCCACGACCGGCACGGGCAGTTCGGCGACCTCGGCCGCGACCACACGGGCCTCGGCGGCCGTGCCGTGGCGGGTGAGGTCCCCGGCCAGCAGCAGGACGTCCGCGTGGCGGGGCAACGTCTCGAAGGCAGGCCGCAGGAGTCCCTGGCTGTCCGGCCCGAGGTGGATGTCCCCGACGGCGGCCACGCGGATCACCTCAGCACCTCCGAGTGCTCCGGGGGGTCCGTGTGGCCCACCACGAGGTCGGTCAGCAGGGGTACGCCCGCCAGTTCGGACTCCGCGATCTCCCGTACCGTCGCCAGGCATTCGGGGGACCCTACGGTGCCGGACAGGACGACGGTGTTCCCGCGCAGCTCCACGCGGACGCCCAGTTCGGCGATGTCCGCCCCGGCGAGCCGTCGCCTCAGGCGCTCGATGCGGTACTCCACCGGCTCTTCCACGTGTCCTCCCGCCCTGGCCCGGGACGGCTTGGCGCCGTCTCCTGCCGTCTCGCGCCTCTCGTGACTTTCGGCGCCGTCCCTGCCCTCGCGCCCTCGCGCCCCGTCCGCGCCGTCAGCCTGACGCCGCGGTTTCCCGTACGGGATCCGGCGACGGCTCCGCACCGGGCTCGTCGGCCGGCGGGGCATCGGTCAGGAGTCCGCTGCGCAGGTTCCGCAGGGTGCGGTTGAGCAGGCGCGATACGTGCATCTGCGAAATGCCGAGGAGCTCTCCGATCTCGGACTGTGTCAGCTCCTGCCCGAAGCGCAGGGAGAGAATCTCCCGGTCCCGTTCGGGCAGCCGCTCGATCAGCGGTTTGAGGGCCGCGAGGTCCTCGATCCGCTCGTAGGCGGGTTCCTCCCGGCCCAGTGCGCGCTGGGCCGTGCCGGGGTCGGCGTCCTCCTGCACGGTCATGTCGAGGGAGCGGGAGGAGTATGCCTGTGCGGCCTGCCGGCCCTCCGCGAGCTCGGCGTCGCTGATTCCCAGGTGTGCGGCCAGTTCGGCGTCGGTGGGCAGCCGTCCCAAGGCCTGCTCCAGCTCGTCCGAGCCCCTGGCCAGGCCCTGGCGGAGCTCCTGGAGGCGACGGGGCACCTTCACGGCCCAGCTGGTGTCGCGGAAGAAGCGCTTGATCTCGCCGGTGATGGTGGGGAGGGCGAACGAGGTGAATTCCACCCCGCGCGTGACGTCGTACCGGTTGATGGCCTTGATCAGGCCCACGGTGCCGACCTGGACGATGTCCTCCATGGGTTCGCTGCGGCCGCGGAAGCGGCGGGCCGCGAACTTGACCAGGCTGAGGTTGAGTTCGATGAGGGTGTTGCGGACGTACGAGTACTCCGCGGTTCCCTCCGCCAGCTTGCTCAGCCGCCGGAAGAGGACCACGGAGAGCGCCCGGGCGTCGGCCGTGCTGGCCTTCCGGGGCTCCGCCAGCGGATCGGCCGGGTGTCGGCACGCCGTGTGCGAGGGGGACGCGTAGGAGGAGTACGGGGTACTGGACGTGTTCGGAGTCATGAGAAGGGGCCTCCGCCTCCGACGGGGAAGCCGGACCGTGCAGTCGACTTCACACCGATTTATACCCTTTGCGTGGCGGTCGACTCGCCACCGGCCCGGTTTTTGCCCTGCGTATACCCCACTGCCGTACCGCGTACCTGGTCCGGCCATGACAGCCGGTACCCCGGCGGCCCGGTACCGGGCAGGAGCCCGGGCAGGCATGACGACCGACCCAGCGGGCAGCAGCCGTGCAGGAGCAGGGCCTCGGGTTGGAGGTTCCCATGCAGGCGACGGAGACGGCGAGTGGCCGGCAGACTCGTCGGCTGCTGCTGCGCGGCGGAGCGGGGGCGGTCACGCGCTGCCGGGACTTCACCCGGAAGGCGCTCGCGGACTGGCAGTGGATCGCGGCCCCGCAGGACCAGCGCGAGCCGGAGCGGGAGCGGGACCAAGACGAGCGGGAGCGGCTCCGGGAGCGGGTGGAGGACGTGCTCCTCATGGTCTCCGAGGTGGTCTCCAACGCCTGTCTGCACGCGGGCGGCCCCAGCGAGCTGGTGCTGAGTCACGGCGCCGAGGGGCTGCTCATCGAGGTCAGCGACCGCAGCCCCGACCGGCCGGTGCTCCGTCCTCGTGGTGACCCTGCCCTCCCGGGCGGCCACGGCCTGATGGTGCTGGAGCGCCTGTCCCGCAGCTGGGGCTGGCGACCGGCCGCCACCGGGAAGACCGTATGGCTGGAGGTCCCCCCGCCCTGGCCGTCCCCGCGCGGGGACGGGCACCCAGGGCAGGGGCAAAAGGGGGGGTGGACGGTCCCCTGGCGACAGTTTTGTGCACCTCGGGGTGGCAGTACAAGGACTGGGCCGGGGTCCTGTACCCGGCGGGTGTGCCGCAACGACTGTGGCTGGAGGAGTACACCCGGCACTTCGGCACGGTCGAGAGCAACAACGCGTTCTACCGGCTGCCGGACCCCGCGACCTTCGCCGCGTGGCGGGAGCGCACGCCGCCCGGATTCCTCATGGCCGTGAAGGCCAGCCGCTTCCTGACGCACATCAAGCGGCTGCGGGACCCGGAGGAACCCGTCCGGCGCCTGATGGAGCACAGCCGGGCGCTCGGCGACCGGCTGGGGCCGGTGCTGCTGCAGCTGCCGCCGACCCTGCGCGTGGACGCGGAGGCCCTGGACGCCTGTCTCGCCTGCTTCCCGAGCGGCACGCGCGTGGCCGTCGAGCCGCGGCACGACTCGTGGTGGACCGCCGAGGTGCGCTCCGTGCTCGTCGCGCACCGTGCCGCCCTGTGCTGGGCGGACCGCGGTTCCCGGCCCGTCACCCCGCTGTGGCGGACGGCCGCATGGGGGTACGTGCGCTTCCACGAGGGCCGGGCCCGGCCCTTCCCCCGGTACGGCCGGACCGCGCTGACGTCCTGGGCCGGGCGGATCGCGGACACCTGGCCTCCGGACGCCGATGTCTTCGCCTACTTCAACAACGACGCGGGCGGTGCGGCCGTCGCGGACGCCCTGGTCTTCGGCCGGCTGGTGGCGGCGCGGTGATCCCCCCGCCGGGTGGTTTGAGGCCGTACGGGCCGGGCAGATGTCGGCTGCCGCCCCGTGGTCACGAGCCCGGGGCGGACCAGTTTCGGTCATGCCAGGGCGAGCGTGACCTCGATGGTCTTGCCTCCGCCGGGGAGGAGGGCAACCGAGACGCGCCGTGCCAGGAGACGGACCAGTTCCCATCCGAAGCCGCCCTCCGACATGGCGCCGTGGTCCGTGGCGGTGTGCGGGGCCTCGCTGCTGGCGTCGCTGACGGCGATGGTGAGGGTGCGGCCGTCCGTCTCGGCGGTGAAGCCGGTGAGGCCGCCCCCGTGCCGGAAGGCGTTGGTGACCAGTTCCGACGTGACGAGCAGGGCGTCGGCGATGACGGCGTCGCCCGGCCCGGACCCACCGGGCGCGGAGGTGAGCAGTCCGGCAATAAGCTCGCGCGCCTCGCACGCGTCCACCGTGTGTGCGGCCCGGGTCTGCCGGAGCGAATGGTCGCCGGTCGTCACGCCGCACACCTGCCTCTCCTGGATCGGGTTACCGGTCGCCGCCTCTCGGCCCTCAAGGGGCGTCTGCCCCCTGTCGCGCCCGGCACACTTGGCCCGGGGCCGTGGCACGGGTGCGGCGGGGGCGGGTTTGACCGGCGCCCGAGCGGTAAGGCGCGCCGCATGAAGGCACCTCCCTCCGAACAGCCGGATCTTCAGGCCGAGGACAGGGCCCGGCTGCCGCAGGACCACACGCAGGCGATTCTGGAGACCACCAAGCGCGTGGCGGCGCTCCTCAAGGCCTCGGACCAGCCCTTCGCGCTCGCCGGCAGCGTCGCCGCGTTCGCGCACGGCGTCCCGGCCCACTTCCAGCACGACACGGACTTCTGTGTGCGTCCCGAGGACTCCGAGGCCGTGATCAAGGCCCTGGAAAACGGCGGCATCGCGATGCGCCGCGCCCCCGAGGACTGGCTGGTGAAGGGCCGGTCCGGAGGGGAGGAGATCGACCTGATCTTCGAGCTCGCCAGGCGTCCGGTGAGCAGGGAGCTGCTGGACCGGGCGGTGCTGCTGCCCGTGGACTCGGTCTGGATGCCGGTGCTCTCGCCCACGGATCTCATGGACAGCAAGCTCGCGGCCCTGTGCGAGCACTACTGCGACTTCGGGGACCTGCTGCCGATGGCGCGGATGCTGCGGGAGCAGATCGACTGGCGGCGGCTGGACGATCACCGGGCGGCGCCGCTGGCCGACGCGTTCCTGTACCTCCTGGAGCGGCTCCGCGTCATCGGCCCGGGGGGGGGGGGGGGGGGGGGGGGGGGGGGGGGGGGGGGGGGGGGGGGGGGGGGGGGGGGGGGGGGGGGGGGGGGGGGGGGGGGGGGGGGGGG
>NZ_JBVHWW010000018.1:0-167004 GCF_055563995.1 Streptomyces sp. NPDC029164
GAAAGGGGGGAAGCGACGGAGACGCGTAGGCCGCTCATCCCCTCCCCCCCCCTCCCCCCCCCTCCCCCCCCCCCCCCCCCCCCCCCACCCCCCCCCCCCCCCCCCGCCGGGCCAACAGTGAATCGGCGGCGGATCGGCGGCGGATCGAGGGGGAAACGCGGTGAGGCCCGCCCCCCGAAGGGGACGGGCCTCACCGTTCAACTCAGCTCAGCTCTGCTCACACCGGAGTGTGATGCGCGCTGCGATCAGCTCTGGCCGCCGGCCAGCTTCTCGCGGAGCGCGGCCAGGGCCTCGTCCGACGCCAGGGCGCCGGAGGTCTCGTCCGACTCCGAGGAGTACGAACCACCCGAGATGCCCGCACCGGCGTTGCCACTGGCGGCCGGGGCGGCAGCACCCTCGGCAGCAGCGGCCTCGTCGGCCTCGCGGCTCTTGATGACCTGGGCCTGGTGCTGCTCGAAGCGCTGCTGCGCCTCGGCGTACTGGGTCTCCCAGGCCTCGCGCTGCTTCTCGTAGCCCTCGAGCCAGTCGTTGGTCTCGGGGTCGAAGCCCTCGGGGTAGATGTAGTTGCCCTGGTCGTCGTAAGACGCGGCCATGCCGTACAGGGTCGGGTCGAACTCGACCGACGCCGGGTCGGCACCGAAGGACTCGTTGGCCTGCTTCAGGGACAGCGAGATCCGGCGACGCTCAAGGTCGATGTCGATGACCTTGACGAAGATCTCGTCGTTGACCTGGACGACCTGCTCCGGGATCTCCACGTGGCGCTCGGCCAGCTCGGAGATGTGGACCAGACCCTCGATGCCCTCGTCCACGCGCACGAACGCACCGAACGGAACCAGCTTGGTGACCTTACCCGGGACGACCTGACCGATCTGGTGGGTCCGGGCGAACTGCTGCCACGGGTCCTCCTGCGTCGCCTTCAGCGACAGGGAGACGCGCTCGCGGTCCATGTCAACGTCGAGAACCTCGACGGTGACCTCCTGGCCGACCTCGACAACCTCGGACGGGTGGTCGATGTGCTTCCAGGACAGCTCGGAGACGTGGACGAGACCGTCGACGCCACCCAGGTCCACGAAGGCACCGAAGTTGACGATCGAGGAAACGACGCCGGAGCGGACCTGACCCTTCTGCAGGGTGGTGAGGAACGTCTGGCGAACCTCGGACTGGGTCTGCTCAAGCCAGGCGCGGCGCGACAGAACCACGTTGTTGCGGTTCTTGTCGAGCTCGATGATCTTCGCCTCGAGCTCCTTGCCCACGTAGGGCTGGAGGTCGCGGACGCGACGCATCTCGACGAGAGAGGCCGGCAGGAAGCCGCGGAGGCCGATGTCGAGGATGAGACCACCCTTGACGACCTCGATGACGGTACCGGTGACGATGCCGTCTTCTTCCTTGATCTTCTCGATGGTGCCCCAGGCACGCTCGTACTGAGCGCGCTTCTTCGAGAGGATCAGGCGGCCTTCCTTGTCCTCCTTCTGGAGAACCAGGGCCTCGATCTCGTCGCCGACCTTGACGACCTCGTTCGGGTCGACGTCGTGCTTGATCGAGAGCTCGCGGCTCGGGATGACGCCTTCGGTCTTGTAACCGATGTCGAGGAGAACCTCGTCCCGGTCAACCTTGACGATGACGCCGTCGACGATGTCGCCATCGTTGAAGTACTTGATCGTCTCGTCGATCGCCGCGAGGAACGCGTCCGCGTCGCCGATGTCGTTGACCGCTACCTGCGGAGTGGTGGCGGTGGTCTCGGTGCTGCTCGTCATGTGGGAAAGGGCTCCGGTTACGGACAGAAAGTCGTAGGTACTGCTACGCCGGGAGCCCTTATCGGCATCCACCGAAGACCGGACAGCCAAGGAGGCCCCCGATCCGCAGAAGAGCGGCGGGGCCTCGAAAACCGAGGGGACATCAACAGATGCAAGCGCAGCCTGCTAGGTCTGAGGAGCACAGGCTCGCAGCGCAACTTGTAGCATACGGGGGCAGCCGGACAGGGTCAATGCGCGAAGGCGCACACCCCGGGCGGATCGCCGCACAACCGGCACAATTCATGGGCGGGAAGCCGTTTCTGGCGCTTCCTGCCACATTCAGAAGACATTCGCAGACTACGACGACGGGCCCCATGAACCAAGAGGACTACGCCTCCGAAGTAGCGTCCGAAGCCGATCCGGTATCCGCGGAAGACGCCGAGGCCACACGGCGTGACGCGGGGGAAGCGGAGAGCAGCCGGGCGAGCCGGGGCTGGTGGGACCGCAACGCCGACGACTACCAGAGCGAGCACGGCGCGTTCCTCGGCGACGACCGCTTCGTATGGGGACCCGAGGGGCTGGACGAGGCGCAGGCGGGCCTCCTCGGTCCCGCCGCCTCCCTCAAGGACAAGGACGTGCTGGAGATCGGCGCCGGCGCCGCCCAGTGCTCGCGCTGGCTCGCCGCGCAGGGCGCCCGCCCGGTGGCCCTCGACCTCTCCCACCGCCAGCTCCAGCACGCCCTGCGCATCGGCGACGACGTTCCCCTGGTCGAGGCCGACGCCGGACGCCTCCCCTTCCGCGACGCCTCCTTCGACCTGGCCTGCTCCGCCTACGGGGCCGTCCCCTTCGTCGCCGACCCCGTCAACGTCATGCGCGAGGTGCGCCGCGTCCTGCGCCCCGGCGGCCGCTGGGTCTTCTCCGTCACCCACCCCATCCGCTGGGCCTTCCCCGACGAGCCCGGCCCCGAGGGGCTGTCCGTCGCCGCCTCCTATTTCGACCGGACCCCGTACGTGGAGCAGGACGAGCAGGGGCGCGCGGTGTACGTCGAGCACCACCGCACCCTCGGCGACCGGGTCCGCGACGTGGTGACGGGCGGCTTCCGCCTGGTCGACCTGGTCGAGCCGGAGTGGCCCGAGTGGAACAGCCAGGAGTGGGGCGGCTGGTCACCGCTGCGCGGCAACCTGATCCCCGGCACCGCGATCTTCGTGTGCGAGAGGGACTGATCCCTTGATCCGCCAGGCCGCCCTCGACGCCCTCCCCGTAAGAGAGGCCGTGCCCGCGCTGGTCTCCGCGCTGGACGGCCACGGCGCCGCGGTGCTCTGCGCCCCGCCCGGCACCGGCAAGACCACGCTGGTGCCGCTGGTGCTGGCGGGGCTGGTGGGCGGTGGGCCCCGGCGCCGGGTCGTGGTCGCCGAGCCGCGCCGGATCGCCGCCCGGGCGGCGGCGCGGCGGATGGCCTGGCTGCTGGGCGAGGCCGTCGGCGGTTCGGTGGGCTTCACCGTGCGCGGGGAACGGGTGGCGGGACCGGAGACGGTGGTCGAGGTCGTGACCACGGGCGTACTGCTCCAGCGGCTCCAGCGGGACCAGGAGCTGACGGGTGTCGACGTGGTGGTCGTGGACGAGTGCCACGAGCGGCACCTGGACGCCGACACGGTCGCCGCCTTCCTCCTCGACGTACGGGAGACCCTGCGCCCGGAGCTGCGGCTCGTGGCGGCTTCGGCGACCACGGACTCCGCCGGCTGGGCGCGGGTGCTGGGCGGCGCGCCGGTCGTGGAGGCCGCGGGCGTCTCGTACCCGGTGGAGACCGTCTGGGCGCCGCCGGCCCGGCCGGTGCGGCCCCCGCACGGGATGCGGGTGGATCCGGCGCAGCTGACGCACGTGGCCTCGGTGGTGCGGCGGGCCCTGTCCGAGCGCGCCGGCGACGTCCTGTGCTTCCTGCCGGGCGTGGGCGAGATCGCCCGCGTCGCCGGGCAGCTGGGCGGGGTGGACGCGGAGGTGCTCCAGGTCCACGGCCGGGCCCCGGCGGCCGTGCAGGACGCGGCGCTGACCGCCTCGGACCACCGGCGGGTGATCCTTTCCACGGCCGTGGCGGAGTCGAGCCTGACCGTTCCCGGGGTTCGGGTGGTGGTGGACTCGGGGCTGGCCCGTGAGCCCCGGGTGGACCATGCCCGGGGGCTGGGCGCGCTGGCGACCGTACGGGCGTCCCGCGCGGCCGGGCGCCAGCGGGCGGGCCGGGCCGGGCGTGAGGCGCCGGGCGCGGTGTACCGCTGCTGGGCGCAGGCGGAGGACGGCCGGCTGCCCGCGTTCCCGTCGCCGGAGATACGCATCGCCGACCTGGCGCAGTTCGCCCTGCAGGCGGCGTGCTGGGGCGACCCGGACGCGTCCGGGCTGGCGCTGCTCGATCCGCCGCCGGCCGGAGCGATGGCGGCGGCGCGGGAAGTGCTGCTCGCGGTGGGCGCGGTGTCCACGGCGGGGCGGCCGACCCCGCGCGGGCTGCGGATGGCGCGGCTGGGGCTGCACCCGCGGCTGGCCCGCGCCCTGCTCGACGGCTCGGCCGCGCTGGGGGCCCGGCGGGCGGCGGAGCTGGTGGCGCTGCTGAGCGAGGAGCCGCCGCGCGAGTACGGGGACGACCTGGCCGCGGCCTGGCGGCGGGCCCGCGCGGGCGGCGATGCCTATGCGGCGCGGTGGCGGGCGGAGGCCAGGCGGCTGGAGCGTGCCGCCGCGGAACGAAACCCTGCGGGGCTCTCCCCCACCCCGCCCCTTCCCGAAACTGTGGGCTCCGCCCCCAGCCCCCCGTCCCGGGGCTCCGCCCCGGACCACACGGGGGCTCCGCCCCGGACCTCCGGCAGTGGCGCGGCACCTGACGACGGCGCCGCCGGGCTCGTCGCCGCGCTCGCGTTCCCCGAGCGGGTCGCCAGGGCCAAGGGCCAGGGGGCTTTCCTCATGGCCTCGGGGACCGGGGCCGAGCTCGGCGACGGGTCGGGGCTGCGCAGCGCGCCCTGGCTGGCCGTCGCCGTCGCCGACAGGCCCCCGCACTCCGCCTCCGCGCGGATCCGGCTGGCCGCCGTCATCGACGAGGACACCGCCCGGGCCGCCGCCGCGCACCTGTGGACCGAAGGCGAAGAGGTGCGCTGGGAGGACGGGGACCTGATCGCCCGCGCCGCGCAGCGGCTCGGGGCGATCGAGCTCGCCGTACGCCCCCTGCGCACCCCGGACCCGGCGCTCGTACGGGCCGCCCTCCTCGACGGGCTCCGCACCGAGGGCCTCGGGCTGCTGCGCTGGTCCCCGGACGCGCAGGCACTCCGGGCCCGGCTGGGGTTCCTGCACCGCACGCTCGGCGGTGCGTGGCCCGACGTGGCAGAGGACGGCGCCCTGCTGGACCGCGCCGACGACTGGCTGGAGCCCGAGCTGTCGCGGGCCCGGCGCCGCGCGGACCTCGGGCGGATCGACGCCGGGCAGGCCCTGAACCGGCTGCTGCCGTGGGCCACCGGTGAGGCCGCCCGGCTGGACGAGCTGGCTCCGGAACGGCTGGAGGTGCCCAGCGGATCCCGGATCCGGCTGGACTACTCCGCCGAGCACGGGCAGCCGGTGCTCGCGGTGAAGCTCCAGGAGCTGTTCGGGCTGGCCGAGACCCCGAAGGTGGCCGGTGTGCCGGTGCTGGTGCACCTGCTGTCGCCGGCCGGCCGGCCCGCGGCCGTCACGGCCGACCTCGCCTCCTTCTGGCAGGGCGGCTACCGCGCCGTCCGCGCCGAGCTGCGCGGCCGTTACCCCAAGCACCCCTGGCCGGAGGACCCGGCCACCGCCGAGCCCACCCGCCACACCAACGCCCGTCTCAGGCGCTGACCCCTTCCTCTTCTCCCCGCTCCCGCACCCGGCGGCCGCGGGCCTCCAGCCACAGCGCCAGCGCGAGCAGCGCGAGCCCTCCGGCCGTCAGGCCGATCGGTGCGTAGGTGTGCAGCGCGAGGACCTTCGTACGGTTGGACTTGACCAGGTCGACGGTGTGGTCGGAGTAGTCCTCGCGCATCGTCACGTGTCCGGCGAAGGCGGTGAGCTTGCCGTCGGGGCCGCCCGCCGCGATGCCGCCGCGCATCTCCTGCTGGATGTCCTGCTCGGCGTTGACCGGCGCTCCGGTCACCGGGTCGACCCAGAACCTGACCTTGGCGGTGTACCAGAGGGTGGTTCCGGTGGCCGCCTCGATCGTCGACGGGTCGATGCCCTCGATCGGCATCTTCTTCGGCATGGCGACCTTGGTCCAGGGGATCGTCTGCTCGAAGTAGTAGACGTCCATGCCCTTGAAGGTGCGCGGGCCGACGTAGTGGATCGGCGAGGAGGTGCGGGTCTGCGCGTCGAAGTACAGGTAGTCGCGCGGCTCGGTGAAGAACGGCCACTTGAACTCGATGCCCTCGCGCTTGACGGCGTCCCCGTCGACCATCTCCCCGGTGGCGTGCACCGGATCCTGGGTGTGCGCGTCGAAGATGTAGCGCTCGGGGATCTGGGAGACCATCTTGCCGTCCGGGCCGATGATGTACGACAGCGTGTCCCAGACGACGACGTCCTTGCCCGCGCTCGCCTCGATCTCCTTCGACGCCTCCACGTTCCCCTTGAGGGTCTGGACGATGGTGACCTTGTCGACCTTCTTGGGCTGCATGCCGCCGGCGTAGTCGAGGAGGGTGGCGTCCTTCGCCTCCAGGACCATCTCCTGGTACTGGCCCGGCGGGATCTTGGCGAGGCGGGGATACGCGTACCAGCGCAGCAGCGGCGCGAGGGCTGCGCAGAACACGGCTAGGGCCAGCAGGACAAGGCTCGCTCTGCGTCGCACGGCCGGGCCCTCCTCTACTTTCCGGGCGCGGGGGGCGCGGTGGTGAGCAGGGGCCTGGGTGAGGTCTTGCCCTCGGGCGCCCCGAACGCCGTGACGGCGAGGACGAGGAGTACCGCGAGGACGAGCCCGCTGGCGGCGGCGATGAATGCGCGCATGCCGGGCCTCCGGAATCTGATAGGGCGTCAGGGCGGAGGCACCGTAGCAATGCGGAGGCGAGATGAGAACCGTCTGCGCGGCGGATCACGCGAAACGCCCCCTGACCTGCGTGCGAGACGCATGCCGGAGGGGCGCTTCCCCGCGGTTGGCCCGGTTCGCGCCGGCCCGGTTCACGGCCCGGCGGGCTCCGGATCCCGGTTCTGCACGGCGGCGTTCTGCACGGCTGCGTTCTGCACGGCGGCCAGCTTGTCCCGTCGATCGCGGTCGCCGTCGCCCTTGGTGCTGAGGATCGTGTCGCAGATCTCGCGCAGCTTGTCCGTCGCCTGCTTGGAGAACAGGCCGCACAGCCCGGCGATGCCGGAGAAGCCGTACGGGTTCGTCGCTCCCGCCCCGGAGCTCCCCGCGAACAGGCCTCCCCGCAGCAGCAGGTACACCAGCAAGGCCAGCGCGACGCCGATGCCCGCCCTGAGCAGGTACCACCACAGCCAGCTCGCGTACAGCCGCCGGTTGCCCACGTACGTCGCGAACGAGGTGGCCGCGTGGACGAAGCTGCCGAGGGCGCTGCAGAGGATCACCGCGAGGAGCATCGCGACATCGGCGGTGAGTGCCCATTCACCCAGGCCCAGGGGCGACCACCGCGCCGTGGCCGCCGCGTCCGTCCCGGGCGCGACGAGGGCGAGGAGGATCGGCCACAGGCTCAGCAACCCGCCGCACAGCAGCACCACTTCCGCCAGCAGCAGGACGCCGAGGGCCGCGGTGGCCGCCGTCGGCAGGTGGTGTTGCCGAGCGCCGGCGGCGGCGCCGGCCCCGTCCGTGTGCTCCGCCGTCTCCTCGCCCTGCCGAGGTGTTGTCCCGCTCAACCGTTCGCCCCCGTCGATCGCTTGTCCGGGTGCGACCGGCCGTCACCCGTCCGGTCCCTCACTATGTCGCTCAAGTACCGGACGTCACAAGTTCGTTGGAGCCCAGCGGACCCGCACGCGGCAATAGACTCCCATGCCTCTGCAAGGCAACGCGACGCACGAGGGACGTTCGATGAACACGATCGGAATCAAGGCCGGCGAGGAGAAGGCCCTCATCTACCGGTTGAGGTCTCTGCTGACCGAGCGCAGCCGGCCGGTGGCCTTCATCGTCGGATCGGGCATCAGTGCGGGAGCGGTCGACGGCGTGCGGGCGATCGTGGCCTCGATGCGCACGATGATCGGCGATCCGGGAGAGGTCGCCTTGTTCGACGGACGGGTGACGGGCCCGTCCGACGCGGAGAAGTACCAGCAGGCGGCCGACTTCGCCCTGGAGTTCCGGGACCAGGACTGGCTCAACATCGTCATCCGGCAGGCGGTCCTGGGCGCTTGCCCGGACCTCACGCCCGAGGAGCGGAGCCGGCTCGCCCGGGCCGACGAGAAGGAGCTGGAGGCATTCGAACGGAGCTCCCCCCTGTGGCGCCTGAACCCCGCCACGCAGGCGCTGGGCCGTCTCCTCCAGCTGCTGCCCCGCGAGCGCCGCGGACCGGTGATCACCACGAACTTCGATCCGCTGCTGGAGATCGCCGTGCGCCGGGCCGGCGCCCGCGCGAGCTGGCAGCAGATCGACCTCGACGGAAAGCTCAGCCGGGGTGAGGACGAGGACGCCGTCGACATCGCGCACGTCCACGGCTACTGGCGTCAGGGCGACACCCTGCACACCGTGCACCAGCTGCAGAAGCCGCGGCCCCAGCTCCACGGCAGCCTGCGCGGCTCGCTGAGCGGCCACGCCGTCGTCGTCGTGGGCTACAGCGGCTGGGACGACGCGTTCTCGCGCTCGCTGCGCGAGTTCGTCCGGGAACAGGACATGCAGCGCACCGACCTGATCTGGTGCTCCTACGACCCGCTCACCGACGAGAGCTTCTCCTCGGGCCTGCTGGGGGAACTGCTCGAAGCCCCCCGGCGGAGCTTCTATCAGGGGATCGATGCCAACCGCCTGTTTCCCGGGCTGGTCGACAGCTATGTGGCGGCGGTCGAGTGCCCCCGAGGCTGGCGCCGCATCGACCGCTCCCTCCTCGACGACCTGGGTTCGAGGACACCGGGCGAGGCGGAGGCCGTCGCCTTCTTCGACGGCGCGCAGCCGGACTGGCCCGAGGCGCTGGACCCCCGGATTCCGCGCCTGTCCCTCGTCGGGGAGCTCACCGAGGCGGTGGCCCAGTGCCTCGACGGTGGCGGCGCCGGCGCCGGCGGCGACGGGCGGATCGTGGCGGCGGTGGGCCCGATGGGTGAGGGCAAGTCGATGGCCCTGCGCCAGGCCACCGTCGATCTGGCGCGCACGCGCGACGACGTCACCGTTCTCTGGCGGGAGCGCGGAACGTCCGTCGACCCCGAGGCGATCCTGGCCATTCCGCAGCGCGCGGGGCAGCACATCCTGCTGGTCAGCGACGACGGAGCCCACGTCGTCGACGACCTGAAACGGCTCATGCCCCAGGCCAAGGCGCAGGGCCGTACGGACATCCACGTGCTGTTGGCGGCTCAGGAGTGGGAGTGGCGCAACCGCCGCCCCTGGCAGGACCTCGGCGGCTTCCTGGCCGGCACCGTGAAGGTCCACGGACTCCTGGAGCAGGACGGGGAGGACATCGTCGCCGCCTGGCGGGACTTCGGCGCACTGCGGGAACTCGCCAAGGCGCCCGAAAGCGAACGGGCCCGCAAACTGGTCGACTTGTCGCAGGCGACCTTCGGCCGGCAGGAGAGTTCGCTGGTGGGGGCCATGCTGGCCCTGCGGTACGGCCCCCTGCTGGGCGAGCACGTCGAGGAGTTGCTGCGGCGGATCGAGCGCCACCCCATGCTGCGCGAGGCCTTCCTGATGATCGCCCTGCTGCACGCCGCCTTCGACACCAAGAACCGCCGCATCCGGCCGATGTCACTGCGGATTCTCGCGCAGGCCCTGGAGGCGAAGCGGACCGACATCGAGATGCAGGTCGAGGACACCCTCCGCAAGGAGGCCGCCCTGTCCGACCACGGCGAGAACCTCTGGGTGAGGCACGTCTCCATCGCGGAGGCGGCCCTCCGGATCAGCCGTGCACAGCGCCCCGACGAACTCGTCGCGCTCATCCGCAAGGTGGTCGGTGCGGCCGTACGGCTGTCCCCCGCCACCAGCGCCCTGGACGACGACCTCTACTCGACCGCGTACCTGTCCTCCCGGCTGCAGATCGCGCAGGAGGCCGTCGCGGCCAGTGAGGCGGCCGTCGCCGCCGCACCGGCCCGGCTGAGCTACCGGACGAGCCTCATCGCCGCCCTGCGCACGGCCAAGCGGCTCTCGGACGCCGGCGAGGCCGCCGAGCGGGCGGCCAAGGAGATGGCGTCCATGACCGACCCCGACTCGAGGTTCGGCTTCCTCCTGGAGTGGGGGACGGTGGCCGGGCAGGACCGGCGTCCCGAGAGCAACGCGCTCCTGGTCGGCGCGGCGCTGGCGCTGTCCGTCGAGGAGTCCCAGGTCGTGTACGCCCTCGTGAACATGGGCGTCCCCCTGACGGATCTGCACCGGAAGAACCCGGACCCGGTGTACCTGGACGCGCTGCGGGGCGTGGTGGGACTGCTGAAGGCACGCCGGCGCAGCCGTCGGCAGGACGGCTTCCTCGCCCGGCACAGCGCCTACCTCAGCGCGTGCGGGACCACTGCCCTGGCCGGTGAGGACGCCTGGGACGCGCTGCAGGCCGCCCTCGACAGGCTGCGCCCGAACGCGCGACCGACGCTGGCTCCCCATCTGAAGTCCGCGGGCAAGTCGGTACGCCCGCCGAAGGGAGCCTAGGACCTCTCCGCTTGGCTACGGGGTGGCCCCGGGGGTCGGCCGGGCCGCCTCCGGCGTGGAGGACGGGGACGGGAACGCGGAGGCGGAGGCGGAGGCGGAGGCGGAGGCGGACGGCGTGGGCTTCGGCGCCGGGCTGGCCTTCGGGGGTGTGGTGGCCGTGGGCGAGGGCTGGGGGGTCGGGGTGGGAGACGGGGTCGGCGTCGGCGTGGGGCTGGGAGTCGGCGTGGGTGTAGGTGTGGGCGCCGGCTTCGGGTCCGGAGTCGGCGTAGGTGTGGGGTCCGGAGTCGGCGTAGGCGTGGGCGTCGGGGTGGGCTTCGGGTCCGGAGTCGGCTTCGGCGTCGGGGCGGGGGTCGGCGAGGGCGCGGGCGGCGTGGGGCTGGGCTTCGGCGCCGGTGCCGTGGGCGTGCCCGCCGCCTTGCCGGGGCTGTCCGGGACCTCGTGCGTGCCCTTGAGGTAGTACGTGAACCAGGACCGGACCGTCCGCAGGTACTCCGTGGAGTGGTTGTAGGAGAGCACCGCCCGGTCCAGGTCCGCGTCCGTCCGCAGGTCCCGGGTGCCCGCGCACAGGTACCGCGCGGCCGCGAGGGCCGCGTCGTGCACGTTGTTCGGGTTGCGGCGCCCGTCGCCGTCCGCGTCCTGGCCCCACGCCGCCCACGTGGAGGGGATGAACTGCATCGGCCCGACCGCCCGGTCGTAGCGGGCGTCGCCGTCGTAGGCCCCGCCGTCCGTGTCGGAGATGTTCGCGAAGCCGTTGCCGTCGAGCACGGGCCCCAGGATCGGCCGCAGTGTGGTCCCGGCCGCGTCCACCTGGCCGCCGCGGGCCTGCCCGGACTCCACCTTGCCGATCGCCGCGAGGAGTTGCCAGCGCAGTCCGCAGCCGGGGTCGCTCTGTCCCACCGTCTTCTCCGCGCGCACGTAGGCCGCCAGCACGCTCGCCGGTATCCCCTGCGCCCCCTCGGCCGGTCCGGTCCCGGCGAGCACCGGCACCGTCGCCGCCTCCGGGGCCTGCGGCTGCGCCGGCCGCGCCTCGTCCGGCAGCACCACGGCCGGCGGCTCCGGACTCACCAGAGGCGGGAGTTCGGTGATGTAGTCGGAGTCGCCGCCGCTCACCTCCGCCGTGAGGACCGGTTCGCCCTCACCGACGGCGACCGTGTGGTCCTCGCCCGCGCCCGCCGGCCCCTGCGAGGCGGTGAGCGCGGCGGCCACCAGCGCGGAGACCAGGGCGGCTGCCGCCCCCTTGCGCAGCCTGCGTCCGATTATTCGAGCCGACATGATCCGGACCCCTCCCCCTCGACGTCCGCGTGACCATACGTCAACTCCCTGTAAAGGGCACGGAAGGAGGCCCGGAATTCACCACATCGCCACGTCCGTGCGCAGGTCACGCATACTGTCGGGACCCTTCGGGCGCATTGGCCCGAAGTAAGGAACATCGACGAGAACATCCACGAGAACGTCCAGGAGAGGTGTCATGCCGTTCACTCTCAGCCACGCGGCCGCCGTACTTCCGGCCATCCGCCGGACAGGGCGTGCGCGGGGCCCCCTGGTCGCCTCGGCCCTGGTCCTCGGGTCGTTCGCGCCGGACACCTTCTACTTCACGGACGCGATCGTCGAGGGCGTGATGGCCTACGGGAGCTTCACGCACTCGCTCGCGGGGGTGTTCACCCTGGATGCCGTGCTCACCGCCGCCCTGGTGGGGTGCTGGCTGCTGCTGCGCGAGCCGCTGATCGCGCTCCTGCCGCGCGGGTGGCGGGGCCGGGTGTACGCCTTCGTACGCGGTGAGGAGTGGCGCGAGCGCCGCCGACTGCCCGCGCTCGCCGCCTGTTTCTACGTGTCGGCCGTGGTCGGCTCCCTCACGCACGTGGTGTGGGACAGCTTCACGCACATCGACCGCTGGGGGACGAACGCGCTGCCGGAGCTGGAGGAGCCGCTCGCTTTCGACCTGCCCCTCTACTCGTACCTGCAGTACGGCACTTCGGCGGTCGCGGCCTGCGCGCTGCTCTGGTTCCTGGTGACCGCCCTGCGGCGGCTGCCCGCCTCCCCCGCCCCCGCGTCCGTGCCGGTGCTCGGCCGGGCGGAGATCTGGGGCGCGCTCGCCCTGGTCGTGGGGTGCGTGGCGGCCGGGGTCACGATGCGCGTGATCCGCTTCTTCACCTTCTTCGACCGGATCCGTACGCCGCTCGACATCATCCCGACGGTCTGCTTCGGGGCGGGCGGCGGCCTCGCCGTGGCCCTGCTGCTGTACGGGGTGCTCGTACGGCTGCGGCACGGCGGCGACCGCGCCGCCCGTACGGACGAGGAAACGCGGACGCCCGTCCCCACCGCCTGAGCGGGGACGGGCGCTGCCCTGGCCGTACGGGCCTCAGTGCGCGGCGGACTCCCAGTCCGGGCCGACCCCCACGGACACGTCCAGCGCGGCCCGGAGCTCGACGGCGGCGCCCATCTCGCGCCGCACCAGCTCCTCGACCTGCTCGCGCTCGCCCGGGGCGATCTCCAGCACGATTTCGTCGTGGACCTGGAGCAGCATCCGCGAGCGCAGGCCGGCTCCGCTGATCGCCTTGTCCACGCGCAGCATCGCGACCTTGACGATGTCGGCGGCCGTGCCCTGGATCGGGGCGTTGAGCGCCATCCGCTCGGCGGCCTCGCGGCGCTGGCGGTTGTCGCTGTTGAGGTCGGGCAGGTACCGGCGGCGGCCGAAGACGGTCGCCGTGTATCCGGTGGCGCGGGCCTCGTCGACGACCCGGCCCAGGTAGTCGCGGACCCCGCCGAAGCGCTCGAAGAAGGTCTCCATCAGGCCGCGCGCCTCGGCGGGCTCGATGTTCAGCTGCTGGGCGAGGCCGAAGGCGGAGAGCCCGTACGCGAGGCCGTACGACATGGCCTTGATCTTGCGGCGCATCTCGGCGTCGACCTGGGACCGCTCCACGCCGAACACCTGGGAGGCGACGGTGGTGTGCAGGTCCTCGCCTGTCGCGAAGGCCTCGATCAGGCCCTCGTCCTCGGAGAGGTGGGCCATCACGCGCAGCTCGATCTGGCTGTAGTCGGCCGTCATCAGGGACTCGAAGCCCTCGCCGACGACGAAGCCGCGGCGGATGGCCCGGCCCTCGTCGGTGCGCACCGGCACGTTCTGCAGGTTGGGGTCGGTGGAGGACAGCCGGCCGGTCGCGGCGACGGTCTGGCTGAAGCTGGTGTGCACCCGGCCGTCGGCGGCGATGGTCTTGACCAGACCCTCGACGGTGACGCGCAGCTTGGCCTGCTCCCGGTGGCGGAGCATGATCACGGGCAGGTCGTGGTCGGTCTGCGTGGCCAGCCAGGCCAGCGCGTCCGCGTCCGTGGTGTACCCGGTCTTGGTCTTCTTGGTCTTCGGCAGGTCCAGCTCGCCGAAGAAGACCTCCTGGAGCTGCTTGGGCGAGCCGAGGTTGAACTCGTGGCCGACGGCCGCGTGGGCCTCCTTCACCGCCTGCTGCACGGCTCCGGCGAACTGCTGCTCCATGGCCTCCAGGTGGTCGCGGTCGGCGGCGATGCCGGACCGCTCCATCCGGGCGAGGAGCTCGGACGTCGGCAGTTCCATGTCGTGGAGCAGCTCGGCGGCGCCCACCTCGGCGAGCTTGTCGGTGAAGGCGTCGCCCAGGTCGAGGACCGCGCGGGCCTGCGCCATCAGCGCCTCGGCCTCGGCCGTGTCGTCGGCGCCGAAGGCCAGCTGGCCGTCGGCGGCGGCGGGCGCCAGCTCGCGGTGCAGGTACTCCATGGACAGGACGTCCAGGCCGAAGGACCGGCGGCCGGGCTTGACCAGGTACGCGGCGAGCGCGGTGTCCATGGCGACGCCGCCCAGCGACCAGCCGTGCTCGGGGAAGACCCGCCACAGCGCCTTCGCGTTGTGCACGACCTTGGGGCGTGCCGCGTCCGAGGCCCAGGCCCGGAAGGCCAGCTCGTCGGTCTCGTCCAGCGACAGCGGCTCGAACCAGGCGGCCGCTCCGCCGGCCGCGGCGAGCGCGACCTCGGTGATCCGGCCGGCGCCCAGCGCCCAGCTGTCGACGGTGGCGATGCCCAGCGGTCCGCCCGCGTGGGCCTCCAGCCACGGGGCCAGCTCGCCGGTGCCGAGGACGGAGGCGTCCAGCTCCACGCCGGCCGCCGGAGCCGGGGGCTCCTCCTCGGCCGTGCCCGGGTCCACGGCGAGCAGCCGCTCGCGCAGCGAGGCGTTGCGGATCTCCAGGACGTCCAGCACGCCGAGCATGGCGGTCCGGTCGTAGGCGACGCGGACCAGGTCGGCGGGGGTCTTGGGCAGTTCCACGTCCTTGACCATCTCGGTCAGGACCCGGTTGAGCTTGACGGCCTCCAGGTGGTCCCGGAAGTTCTGCCCGGCCTTGCCCTTGACCTCCTCGGCGCGCTCCACGAGCTCCGCGAACGACCCGAACTGGGTGATCCACTTGGCGGCGGTCTTCTCGCCGACGCCGGGGATGCCGGGCAGGTTGTCGGACGGGTCGCCGCGCAGCGCCGCGAAGTCCGGGTACTGCTGGGGGGTGAGCCCGTACTTCTCCTCGACCTTCTCCGGGGTGAACCGGGTCAGCTCGGAGACGCCCTTGGTGGGGTACAGCACGGTGGTGTGCTCGGAGACGAGCTGGAAGGAGTCCCGGTCGCCGGTGACGATCAGCACGTCGAAGCCGAGGGCCTCCGCCTGCGTCGCGAGCGTCGCGATCACGTCGTCGGCCTCGTAGCCGTCGACCGCGAACCGCGGCACGTGCATCGCGTCGAGCAGCTCGCCGATCAGCTCGACCTGCCCCTTGAACTCGTCGGGGGTCTTGGAGCGGTTCGCCTTGTACTCGGGGAACTCCGTCGAGCGCCACGTCTTGCGCGAGACGTCGAACGCCACCGCGAAGTGCGTGGGCGCCTCGTCGCGCAGCGTGTTCGCCAGCATCGACGCGAAGCCGTAGATGGCGTTGGTCGGCTGGCCGGTCGCGGTCGTGAAGTTCTCCGCGGGCAGCGCGAAGAACGCCCGGTACGCCAGGGAGTGCCCGTCCATGAGCATCAGGCGGGGGCGGTCCGCTGCGGTCGTCTGGTCCGTCTTCTTCGATGCTGTCTCTGCCACGCCCCCGATCCTAGGCGCCCCCACCGACAAATCCGGACGGCCTGTGCGGAGGGGCAAATCCGCCGTCCGTGATGTCGGCGGAGCGTGACAGGATCGGTGGATACGACAGGACTGTTCAAAGGGGAGCGTCATGGCCACCAAGCCGCCCGCAGGTGATCCGGTACAGGATGCTCCGCAGGTCGCGCCCCCGAAACACGCCGCCGCGGGGCTGCCCGCGATCGGGCACACCCTGAGGATCGCCCAGCAGCAGATGGGCGTGGCCCGCACCGCCCGCACCCTGCTCAAGGTGAACCAGAAGGACGGCTTCGACTGCCCGGGCTGTGCCTGGCCCGAGGGCGACAAGCGGCACACCGCCGAGTTCTGCGAGAACGGCGCCAAGGCCGTCGCGGAGGAGGCCACCCTGCGCCGGGTCACACCGGAGTTCTTCGCCGCGCACCCGCTGGCCGACCTGGCCACCCGCTCCGGTTACTGGCTGGGGCAGCAGGGCCGGATCACGCACCCCATGCATCTGCCCGAGGGCGGCGACCGGTACGAGGCGATCAGCTGGGAGCGGGCCTTCGCGGTCCTCGCCGAGGAGCTGACCGCCCTCGCCTCCCCCGACGAGGCCCTCTTCTACACCTCGGGCCGCACCAGCAACGAGGCCGCGTTCCTCTTCCAGCTCTTCGCCCGCGAGTTCGGCACGAACAACCTGCCCGACTGCTCCAACATGTGCCACGAGTCCTCGGGCTCCGCGCTGAACGAGACCATCGGCATCGGCAAGGGCAGCGTCTCCCTGGAGGACCTCCACCGGGCCGACCTGATCATCGTCGCCGGGCAGAACCCCGGCACGAACCACCCGCGCATGCTCTCCGCCCTCGAACAGGCCAAGTCCGCCGGCGCGAAGATCATCTCGGTGAATCCGCTGCCCGAGGCGGGGATGGAGCGGTTCAAGAACCCGCAGACGCCCCTCGGCATGTTCAAGGGCACCGCCCTGAACGATCTCTTCCTGCAGATCCGCATCGGTGGCGACCAGGCCCTCTTCCGCCTCCTGAACAAGCTGGTCATAGAGGCGGGCGGCGCCACCGACGAGGCCTTCATCCGCGAGCACACCCACGGCTATGAGGAGTTCGCGGCCGCCGCCGAGGAGGCCGACTGGGCGGAGACCCTCACCGCCACCGGGCTGACCCGGCCGGAGATCGAGCAGGCGTTGGCCATGGTCCTGGCCTCGGAGCGCACGATCGTCTGCTGGGCCATGGGCCTCACCCAGCACAAGCACGCCGTCGCCACCATCCGCGAGGTCGTCAACCTGCTCCTGCTGCGCGGCAACATCGGCCGGCCGGGCGCCGGCGTCTGCCCGGTGCGCGGCCACTCCAACGTGCAGGGCGACCGCACCATGGGAATCTTCGAGCGGCCCGCGCCGGCCTTCCTCGACGCCCTCGACAAGGAATTCGGCATCACCTCGCCGCGCGGCCACGGTTTCGACGTGGTCCGCTCCATCGAGGCCCTGCGCGACGGCCGGGCCAAGGTCCTCTTCGCCATGGGCGGCAACTTCGTCGGCGCCACCCCCGACACCGAGGTGACCGAGGCCGCGATCCGCCGCGCCTCCCTGACCGTGCACGTGTCCACCAAGCTGAACCGCTCCCACGCGGTCACCGGCCGGCGCGCCCTGATCCTGCCCACCCTCGGCCGCACCGACAAGGACGTGCAGGCCTCCGGCAAGCAGTTCGTCACGGTCGAGGACTCCATGGGCATGGTCCACTCCTCCCGCGGCAACCTCCCCCCGGCGAGCCCGCACCTGCTCTCCGAGCCCGCGATCGTGGCCCGGATGGCCCGCGCGGTCCTCGGCGCCGCCTCCGCCACCCCGTGGGAGGAGTTCGAGCGGGACTACGCCTCGATCCGCGACCGGATCGCCCGCGTGATCCCGGGCTTCGAGGACTTCAACGCCAAGGTGGCCCGCCCCAGCGGCTTCCGGCTGCCGCACGCCCCGCGCGACGAGCGCCGCTTCCCCACCGCCACCGGCAAGGCGAACTTCACCGCCGCGCCCGTCGAGTACCCGAGGATCCCCGAGGGCCGGCTGCTCCTGCAGACCCTGCGCAGCCACGACCAGTACAACACCACGATCTATGGCCTCGACGACCGCTACCGCGGCATCACCGGCGGCCGCCGCGTCGTCATGGTCAACCCCGAGGACGCGGCGGAGCTGGGCCTGGCCGACGGCTCGTACACGGACCTGGTCAGCGAGTGGAAGGACGGCGTGGAGCGGCGGGCGCCCGGCTTCCGCGTCGTGCACTACCCGACGGCCCGCGGCTGCGCCGCCGCGTACTACCCGGAGACGAACGTGCTGGTCCCGCTGGACTCCACCGCGGACACCAGCAATACCCCGGCGAGCAAGTCCGTCGTCGTGCGGTTCGAACCGGCCTGATAGAACGACCTCAGGACAAGAAGGTTAACGAGCGTTGACGAACGGAGCCTGACCATGGGCGAGCAGCACGCAGTGAAGTTCCCGCAGGAGGTACTCGACGAGTACGAGGCCCTGGGCATCGACCTCCCCGCACTGTTCTCGGCGGGAGACCTCGGCGAGCGGATGGACATCCGCATCCTGGAGGCCTCGGCCGACCGCGTCGTCGCCACCATGCCCGTCAAGGGCAACACGCAGCCGTACGGACTGCTGCACGGCGGCGCCTCCGCGGTCCTGGCCGAGACCCTCGGCTCGATCGGCGCGATGATGCACGGCGGCATCACCAAGATCGCCGTCGGCGTGGACCTGAACTGCACCCACCACCGGGGCGCCCGCACCGGCATCGTCACCGGTGTCGCCACCCCCGTGCACCGCGGCCGCTCGACCACCACCTTCGAGATCGTCATCACCGACGAGCAGGACAAGCGGATCTGCACCGCCCGCCTGACCTGCCTGCTGCGCGATGCCGGCCAGTCCGCCGGGGCCGCCACCGAGAGCCCCGCGAAAGCCTGACCGCCCCGCACGAGCACCCTGGCGAGCACCGCCGCGCCCCGGGAGTCAGGCCGTCCCCTCACCGGGGGACTCCCGGAGCCGGCGCAGTTCGTTCACCGCGTCCGCCGCCTCCCTGCGCACGTCCGGGTGGTGATGGCGGAGGAACCGCTCGACGACCGGCAGCACCGCCCGGTCGTCCGTGCAGCCGAGGATGGCCAGGACGTACTCCAGGAGCGGGGGTTCGAAGCCGTCCACGCCGGCGGCGAGCGGCTCCACCACCCGGTAGGGGAGCTCGTAGGGCGTGGTGGCCGTGCAGATCGCGTGCAGCGCGGACTCCCGCAGCGTGTGGCTCTCATCGGAGAGCGCGACGGCCACGAGGCGCTCGATCGCCCGCTCGGCGTCGTCCTGTGTCAGGCGGCCGGTCTCCAGGACGTCGCCGACGACTTCGAGACAGCCGTCGCGGCGGCCCGCGTCGGGGGCGCCCAGCTCCTGCCAGGCCGATTCGACCCACTCCTCGGAACTCCGGTATCCGTTCACCGCCGGAGCATAGGAGACACGGTCGCCGGCCTGCGCGCGTTCCCGGACCGGTCCCCGCCCCGCAACCGCCCGGAATCCGCCAGTCCGCACGCTTCGCGGTGACATCTGTTGTGTCACCGATGGTGACCGCCTACCTTCCCCTCATGGGGACCATGCCACGCCCGGCCCGGTACGCCGCCCACACCCTCCTCGCGGCGCTCGCCCTGACCGGATGCTCTTCCTCCGCACCACCCCGCGCGGCGGTCTCGGAGAGCCCTTCCGCCGGCCCTTCCCCGCCCGCCCAGGTCTGCACGAGCCTCGTCTCGTACTGGGCGAAGGAGACCCTCCTGGGCACCAAGTGGTCCGGTCTCGACTGGGAGCAGAAGGGCCTGTCGAACGAGCAGTACGCGATCCACGAGGAAGCCGTCGCCGCGGGCCGCGCGGAGGAGCGAACTGCCGGACGGGACAAAGCAGTTGAGCTGATCGACCGCTTCGTGGCCCAGCGCTGCGCCGAGCAGGACGGCGCGACCGGCAGCTCGGAGAACCGGCGTGACCCGGGTCACCGCATTCCGAGCGCACTGTCCGGCTTCCGGGCAGATGCGCGCATACGGCCGAACCGCAGGTCGGAGGCCATGTCGTCGGCCTGGACAAGATCCTTCCGCCAAGGGCGGATCGCGCACCTCATTACTCTGAGTAATTCACATGCTGTACGCAATCCGTCTTTTCCTCCGAGAATCGCCACTGGGGGGATTCCCTCAGACACGCACCGCCACATTCGGCCGAATTTGATCTAAGACAGGTGCATGGAGGCCTCAAGCCCCTTAGGCGAACAGGTATTTCTCAGGATGCGGACACTATTCACCGTCACGAAATGTCCGTTGCGTCCACACTCCCGCCACACATTCTTGGCCTTGGCATAACAAGAGCGTCACATCCTCCTTTCCCGCCTCCCGGTGCTCGCCACCTCGGGCCTAGAGTCACGGCCAGTCACCGCGCCGCAGGGCGCGAATCAGCACGGCCGTGGACCTCCCAGTGCGGCCCGGCGACCTAACGGCACCTCTCACGAGAGAGCCGCGCCAGGGAAAGGAAGAATCGTGCGACACCGTTCTTTGCTCGTTCTCACCACCGTGATCACCACGGGAGCACTGACCCTCACCGCTTGCGGATCGCGCGACGGAGACTCCAAGGACAACGGCGGCGGCAAGAAGACCGTCGTGGTCATCGGCGTGGACGCCCCGCTCACCGGCTCGCTCTCCGCGCTCGGCCAGGGCATCAAGAACTCCGTCGACCTCGCGGCCAAGACGGCCAACAAGAACAACGAGGTCCCGGGCATCGAGTTCAAGGTCGAGGCCCTCGACGACCAGGCCGTCCCCGCCTCCGGCCAGGCCAACGCCACCAAGCTCGTCGGCAACAAGGACGTCCTCGGCGTCGTCGGCCCGCTGAACTCCGGCGTCGCCCAGCAGATGCAGGGCGTCTTCGCCTCCGCCAACCTGGCGCAGGTCTCCCCCGCCAACACCAACCCCGCGCTCAGCCAGGGCGACAACTGGGGCAAGGGCGAGTTCAAGCGCGGCTTCAAGACCTACTTCCGCACCGCCGCCACCGACGTGGTCCAGGGCAAGTTCGCCGCCCAGTACCTCTTCAAGGACGCCGGCAAGAAGAAGGTCTTCATCGTCGACGACAAGCAGACCTACGGCGCCGGCCTCGCCGCGATCTTCGCGGACGAGTTCAAGAAGCTCGGCGGCGAGGTCGTCGGTACCGACCACGTCACCGTGAAGGAGACCGACTTCTCCTCCACCGCCGACAAGGTCAGGACCTCCGGCGCCGACTCCGTCTACTTCGGCGGTCAGTACCCCGAGGGCGGCCTGCTCGCCGACCAGATCAAGAAGACCGGCGCCAACGTCCCCCTCATGGGCGGCGACGGCATCCAGGACCCGGCCTTCATCAGCGCCTCCGGTGAGGCCAACGAGGGCGACCTCGCCACCTCCATCGGCTACCCGGTCGAGAAGCTGGACACCGCCAAGAAGTTCATCGAGGACTACAAGGCCGAGGGTTACAAGGACCCGTACGCCGCCTACGGTGGCTACTCCTACGACGCCGGCTGGGCCGTCATCCAGGCCGTCAAGGCCGCCGTCGCCGCCAACAGCGGCAAGCTGCCCGCCGACGCCCGCGCCAAGGTCGTCGAGGCGCTCGGCAAGGTCTCCTTCGAGGGCGTGACCGGCAAGGTCGCCTTCGACGAGTACGGCGACACCACCAACAAGCAGCTCACGGTCTACAAGGTCGAGGGCGGCAAGTGGGTCGACGTCAAGAGCGACACCTTCAACCAGTAAGCCCTTAGTCCCCCGCACCACCCGCACCACCTGAACCAACGCCGCGCGAGGGCGCAAACAGCGCCCTCGCGCGGAGTCTTATCCGACACGCTCATCGGAGGCCCTGCGGTGCACGAACTGCCGCAACAGCTGGCCAACGGCCTGGCCCTCGGTGCTCTCTATGGCCTCATCGCCATCGGGTACACCATGGTCTACGGCATCGTCCAGCTCATCAACTTCGCCCACGGCGAGATCTTCATGATCGGCGGCTTCGGCGCGCTCAGCGCCTACGCCATCCTCCCGACCGGCACCTCCCTGCTGATCGCGATACCCGTCATGATCGTAGGAGGTGCCGCCACCTCCGTCGCCGTGGCCTGCGCAGCCGAACGCTTCGCCTACCGCCCCCTGCGCAGCGCCCCCCGGCTCGCACCCCTCATCACCGCAATCGGCCTCTCGATCGCGCTCCAGCAGCTCGTCTGGCAGTTCTACCCGGACGCCAAGAAGGCAGTCAGCTTCCCCGAGTTCAAGGGCGCGGCCTTCAAGATCACCGACAGCCTGGCGATCCAGCGCGCGGACCTCTTCGTCCTCATCCTCGCCCCGCTCTGCATGCTCGCCCTCGGCATCTTCGTCCAGAAGAGCCGCAGCGGCCGCGCCATGCAGGCCACCGCGCAGGACCCCGACACCGCGAAGCTGATGGGCATCAACACCGACCGCATCATCGTCATGGCCTTCGCCATCGGTGCGGCGTTCGCGGCGGTCGCCGCGGTTGCCTACGGCCTCGACAAGGGCCAGATCAACTTCGAGATGGGCTTCATCCTCGGCCTCAAGGCCTTCACCGCGGCCGTCCTCGGCGGCATCGGCAACATCTACGGAGCCATGGTCGGCGGCGTCGTCCTCGGACTCGCCGAAGCCCTCTCGATCGCGTACATCGAAGAGATCCCCGGCATGCAGCAGCTCGGCGGTGGAGCCTGGTCCAACGTCTGGGCGTTCGTACTCCTCATCGTCGTCCTCCTCGTGCGGCCACAGGGCCTGCTCGGCGAGCGCGTCGCGGATCGGGCGTGAGAACCATGACCACCAACACCACCCCGCAGACCGACACGGTGAAGCAGGGCCCCGCGCCCACCACGCTCCTCTACGCGGTCATCGGCGGCAGCCTCCTCACCATCGTCAGCGCCTTCCTCGCGTGGACGTGGACCGCCGAGTTCCCCGGTGACCTGACCTACTACGGCAGCCCCGCCGGCCTCCAGTACGTCACCCTCGCCGGAGCCGCCCTCACCCTCGCCTACGCGCTCTCCGCGCTCGGCGTCAAGGGCCTCGGCTGGCTCGCCCCCACCGGATCCCGCAAGGCCATCTGGTTCCTGGCCCTCGGCAGCCTCGCCGCCACCTGGTTCACGGTCATCTCCATCACCGTCGTCCTCGGCGGCGTGATCAACCTGGAACCCGGCGCGTACGTCGCCCTCGTCGGCTCGCTCATCCCGGCCCTCGCCGCGTACAAGATCCCGGACGACACCCGCAAGGCGGCCCCCGCCAAGCAGCTGCCCTCCTGGGCCGAGATCCTGATCATCACCGGCGTCTTCGCCATCGGCCTCTTCGTCATCACCTTCGGTATCGACACCGATGACAAGGAACCGCAGCTCTTCGTCGCCTACCTGATCACCGTCGGCTTCATCGCCCTCGCGCTGAACAAGGCAGGCCTGTTCGCCCGCCTCGGCGGCATCACCGCCAAGCACCGCCAGGTCACCCTCATCGGAACCGCGGCCGCGGCGATCGCCTTCCCGTTCATCCAGCAGAGCGGCGACACCTACACGCTCATCGCGGTCAACATCCTGATCTTCGCGACCGTCGCCCTCGGCCTCAACGTCGTCGTCGGCCTCGCCGGCCTCCTCGACCTCGGCTACGTCGCCTTCCTCGGCGTCGGCGCCTACGCCGCGGCCCTGGTCTCCGGAAGCACCGCATCCGCGTTCGGCATCCACCTGCCCTTCTGGGCAGCGGTCATCGTCGGCGCCCTCGCCTCGCTCGTCTTCGGCGTGGTCATCGGAGCCCCGACGCTGCGCCTGCGCGGCGACTACCTCGCCATCGTCACCCTCGGCTTCGGAGAAATCTTCCGCATCGCCATGGGCAACCTGGACGGCACCTCCGGCCCGGACATCACCAACGGCCCCAACGGCATCCCCAACATCCCCCACCTCGAAATCTTCGGGTGGAACTTCGGGGAATCCCACGTGGTCGGCGGCATCACCCTCGGCGCCTACGCCAACTACTACTTCCTGATGCTGCTCGTGATGGCCCTGGTCGTCGTGGTCTTCGCCCGGGCCGGCAGCAGCCGCATCGGCCGCGCCTGGGTCGCCATCCGCGAGGACGAGACCGCCGCCGAAGCCATGGGCATCAACGGCTTCAAGGTCAAGCTCATCGCCTTCGCCCTCGGCGCCACGCTCGCCGGCCTCGCCGGCACCGTCCAGGCACACGTCAACAGCACGGTCGTCCCCGAGAACTACGTCTTCGCCGGGCCCGTCCCGCCGAACTCCGCGTTCCTCCTCGCCGCCGTCATCCTCGGTGGCATGGGCACCATCCGCGGCCCGATCCTCGGCGCCGCACTCCTCTTCCTGATCCCGGCGAAGCTGGCCTTCCTCCAGGACTACCAGCTCCTCGCCTTCGGCATCGCCCTCATCCTGCTCATGCGCTTCCGCCCCGAAGGCCTCATCGCCAACAAGCGCGCGCAGCTCGAGTTCCACGACGACACCGCTGACCAGGCCCCCACGGACCTGGCCACCGCCAAGGCGGGGGCATAACGGCCATGACGAACATCGCGACCATCACGGACACCACCACCAAGACCACGGTTCTCGAAGCCAAGGGCGTCACCATGCGCTTCGGCGGCCTCACCGCCGTCAAGGGCGTCGACCTCCAGGTCAACGCGGGCGAGATCGTCGGACTCATCGGCCCCAACGGCGCCGGCAAGACCACCTTCTTCAACTGCCTCACCGGGCTGTACGTCCCCACCGAGGGCTCCGTCAGCTACAAGGGCACGGTCCTGCCTCCCAAGCCCCACAAGGTCACCGAGGCCGGCATCGCCCGCACCTTCCAGAACATCCGGCTCTTCCACAACATGACCGTGCTGGAGAACGTCCTCGTCGGACGCCACACCCGCACGAAGGAAGGCCTCTGGTCCGCCCTGCTGCGCGGCCCCGGCTTCAAGAAGGCCGAAGCCGCCAGCGAAGCGCGCGCCATGGAACTCCTGGAGTTCATCGGCCTGGAGAACAAGGCCCAGCACCTGGCCAAGAACCTCCCGTACGGCGAGCAGCGCAAGCTGGAGATCGCCCGCGCCCTCGCCAGCGACCCCGGTCTCATCCTCCTGGACGAGCCCACCGCCGGCATGAACCCGCAGGAAACCCGCGCTGCCGAAGAGCTCATCTTCGCCATCCGCGACATGGGCATCGCCGTCCTCGTCATCGAGCACGACATGCGCTTCATCTTCAACCTCTGCGACCGCGTCGCCTGCCTCGTCCAGGGCGAGAAGCTCATCGAGGGCACCGCCGCCGAGGTCCAGGGCGACGAGCGCGTCATCGCCGCCTACCTCGGCGAGCCCTTCGAGGGCGACCCGGGCGCCGCGGAGGTCGCCGAGGTCGAGGCGGCGGAAGCCGCCGCGGAGACCCAGGCCGCCACCGAGCCGGAGCCGGAGGCCGAGGCGGATCCCGAGGCCGCCGCCGAGCCTGAGGCCGCCGAGCCCGAGCCCGAGGCGGAAGCCGAGCCGGAGGCCGAGGCCGACGCGGAGTCCACGGACACCGACGCCGACTCGGACAGCACCACCCGCACCACCAGCACGGAAGGAGAGGCCAAGTGACCGCACTGCTCAAGGTCGAGGACCTCAAGGTCGCCTACGGCAAGATCGAAGCCGTCAAGGGAATCTCCTTCGAGGTCAACGAAGGCGAGATCGTCTGCCTCGTCGGCACCAACGGCGCCGGCAAGACGACCACCCTGCGCACCCTCTCCGGGCTCATCAAGCCCAAGAGCGGCAGCGTCACCTTCGACGGCAAGCCCCTCGCCAGCGTCCCCGCTCACAAGATCGTCTCCCTGGGCCTCGCCCACTCCCCCGAGGGACGCCACATCTTCCCCCGGCTGACGATCGCCGAGAACCTCCAGCTCGGTGCCTTCCTGCGCACCGACAAGGAGGGCATCGAGAAGGACATCCAGCGCGCCTACGAGATGTTCCCCATCCTGGGTGAGCGTCGCAAGCAGGCCGCCGGCACCCTCTCGGGCGGTGAGCAGCAGATGCTCGCCATGGGCCGCGCGCTCATGTCCCAGCCCAAGCTGCTCATGCTGGACGAGCCCTCCATGGGTCTGTCCCCGCTGATGATGCAGAAGATCATGGCGACCATCAAGGAGCTCAAGGCCGCGGGCATGACGATCCTGCTCGTCGAGCAGAACGCCCAGGCGGCGCTCTCGCTCGCCGACCAGGCGCACGTCATGGAGATCGGCAAGGTCGTTCTCTCCGGCACCGGCCGGGACCTCCTCCACAACGAGGACGTCCGCAAGGCCTACCTCGGCGAGGACTGAGCCGTCCTGTACGCGTGAGGCCCGCCTCCCCTCGGGGGGAGGCGGGCCTCACGCATGCGCGGGGCGGACCTACGTGCCGCTGTCCTTCTTCTTCGCCTCGGCGTCCTCGATGACCACCTCGGCGACCTGCTGCATGGACATCCGGCGGTCCATGGAGGACTTCTGGATCCAGCGGAACGCGGCCGGCTCCGTGAGCCCGTACTGCGTCTGCAGGATGCTCTTCGCCCGGTCCACCAGCTTGCGGGTCTCCAGCCGCTGGGAGAGGTCCGCGACCTCCTGCTCCAGCGCGCGCAGCTCCGCGAAGCGGGAGACGGCCATCTCGATGGCGGGCACCACGTCGCTCTTGCTGAACGGCTTCACGAGGTACGCCATGGCCCCGGCGTCCCGGGCCCGCTCGACGAGGTCGCGCTGCGAGAACGCGGTGAGCATGAGCACGGGGGCGATGGACTCCTCCGCGATCTTCTCGGCGGCGGAGATCCCGTCCAGGACGGGCATCTTCACGTCGAGGATCACCAGGTCGGGCCGGTGCTCACGCGCGAGCTCGACGGCCGTCTGCCCGTCCCCGGCCTCGCCGACGACGGAGTACCCCTCCTCCTCCAGCATCTCTTTCAGGTCGAGACGGATGAGCGCCTCGTCCTCGGCGATGACGACGCGGGTCGTCAGCGGCGGAACGTGCGACTGGTCGGCGTCGGGCATGGGCGTCGACTCGTGCTCGGCGGTCACGGGGGGCTCCTTGTTGCAAGGCGATTCAGCTCCCCCGAGCCTACCTAGCTCCTGTATGTTTGTGACACGGAGGGTCTTCGGTATCCTTCGTTTCGAAGGGGCCCCGGTAGCCCAGCGGTAGAGGCGATGGATTCAAAACCCATTCAGCGTCGGTTCGAATCCGACCCGGGGTACTTCTCCTTCAATTTCAAGGTCTCCAAGCGATTCCTGCGATCTTCACTCGTCACAGTGAACGAAACTTCGAATTACGGCCAACCAGACGAATAACGGCGATGCTCCCGGACGTGGAGCACAATCCCGCGATACGCGAAGAAGCAGTCCTTCTGTTACGCCGAGGCGTGACCAACAGAGTCGTGGCCGAGCATTTGGGCGTCCCTCGAGGCACCGTCGGCTTGTGGCGGCACGAGGACCGCAAACACCGCGGCGAGGCCTACACGCAGCCGACTGACTGCCCGCAGTGCACGGGCCGGGAGATTGACCGGTCCGCGTATGCCTACCTCCTGGGCCTCTACCTCGGCGACGGCCACATCGTCTCGAAGTACAAGCAGCACCACCTGTCCATCTTCTGCGACGCGTCGCGGCCAGGGCTCATCGAGGCCGCCGCAGAAGCGATGCATCTCGTCATGCCTCAGCCCAAAGTGGGACGAAGGCAGCGGCAGGGCTGCGTCGAGGTCAAGTCGTACACCTGGCACTGGACGTGCCTGTTCCCGCAGCACGGGCCCGGCAAGAAGCACGAGCGGCGGATCGTCCTCGAAGGCTGGCAGCAGGAGATCGTCGACTCGCACCCCTGGGAGTTCCTCCGGGGGCTGATCCACTCCGACGGGTGTCGGGTCACCAACTGGACCGTGCGGAACGGCAAGCGCTACGAGTACCCGCGGTACTTCTTCACCAACAAGTCGGACGACATCCGGAAGCTGTGCACGGACACGCTCACCAGGGTCGGCGTCCGGTGGACGGTCCTGGCCCGGGGCAGCGACCCGTTCAACGTGTCCATCGCACGGAAGGAGTCCGTGGCCCTCATGGACGCCCACATCGGGCCCAAGCACTGAGGCACGGCACCACTGCCTAGGCTGCCTGGCGTGAACGACACGACACATGGCATACGGATCAGGCCGGGCGGCCCGGACGACGTGGTGGACATTCTCCGGATGCTCGACTCCGCGGTGGCCTGGATGAACGCGCGGGGCAATACCGAGCAGTGGGGCACGACGCCCTATTCGCAGCGGCCCGGCGGGGTGGCCCGCGTCGAGCGGTACACGACCGAGAACGCGCCCTACGTCGCGGAGTTGGACGGGGCGCCGGTCGGGGCCCTGGTGCTGGACTCCGGGCCCAGCCCGCAGATGCCGATCGCGCCGGCCGGGGAGCCGGAGCGGTACGTACGGCTGCTGGTCTCGGACCGGGGGCACGCGGGGCTGGGGATCGGGGCCGCGCTGCTGGCCCACGCCGCGGAGGAGACCCGGCGGGCGGGCGTGGAGCTGTTGCGGGTGGACTGCTGGGCGGGTGGCGGGGGCGAGCTGGTTGCGTTTTACGAGCGGAACGGCTTCGCTCCCACCGAGAGCTTCCTGTCCGAGGACTGGCCTGGCCAGGTGCTGGCCCGGCGGGTCGGCTGAGTCCCCGAGTCAGGTTGAGGTCAAGGTCGTTCGATGAAGGGAAACCGTGATGAGTGAGAAGGCCCGCAGGCTGTTCGACGCGCTCGATCTGAACGAGGACGGCCGGCTGACCCGGGTGGAAGTGATCTCGGCCATGCGGTCGAAGGGGCCGACGCTGGCCGCACGGGGGGAGCTGCCGTTCTGGGGCCTGGGCGATACGGACGCCTCGTCGGCCCTGTTCGATGCGGCCGACGCGAACGGGGACGAGGTGTTGACCTTCGAGGAGTTCGCGGCCGTGGTCGATCGGCGCTTCGGCTGGTAGCGCCGGGTGCGGGTGACCGCGTCGGGCCGGTGGGAGCCGCCCGACGCGGTGCGTCTCATACGTGTGGTGCTGGAGCCGCGGCTGCCGCGGCGGGCGGGTTCAGCGGACCGCGTCGCCGATGTGGTGGATGCGGACGAGGTTGGTGGAGCCGCTGACGCCGGGGGGCGAGCCGGCGGTGATGACGACGGTGTCGCCGGGGACGCAGCGGCCGATCCGCAGGAGCTCCTCCTCGACCTGGGCCACCATGGCGTCGGTGGAGTCGACGTGGGGGCCGAGGAAGGTTTCCACGCCCCAGGTGAGGTTGAGCTGGGAGCGGGTGGCGGGGTCGGGGGTGAAGGCGAGGAGCGGGATGGGTGAGCGGTAGCGGGAGAGCCGGCGCACGGTGTCCCCGCTCTGCGTGAAGGCGACCAGGAACTTGGCGTCGAGGAAGTCGCCCATCTCGGCGGCCGCGCGGGCGACCGCTCCGCCCTGCGTGCGGGGCTTGTTGCGGTCGGTCAGGGGCGGCAGGCCCTTGACGAGGATGTCCTCTTCGGCCGCTTCGACGATGCGGGACATGGTCCGCACGGTCTCGACGGGGTACTTGCCGACGCTGGTCTCGCCGGACAGCATGACGGCGTCCGTTCCGTCGATGACGGCGTTGGCGACGTCGGAGGCTTCGGCGCGGGTGGGCCGGGAGTTCTCGATCATCGAGTCGAGCATCTGGGTCGCGACGATGACGGGCTTGGCGTTGCGTTTGGCGAGCTTGACGGCCCGCTTCTGGACGATCGGCACCTGTTCCAGGGGCATTTCGACGCCGAGGTCGCCGCGGGCGACCATGATGCCGTCGAAGGCGGCGACGATGTCGTCGATGTTCTGGACGGCCTGGGGCTTCTCGATCTTGGCGATGACGGGGAGGCGGCGGTCCTCCTCGTCCATGACGCGGTGCACGTCTTCGATGTCGCGGCCGCTGCGCACGAAGGAGAGGGCGATGACGTCGGCGCCGATGCGCAGGGCCCAGCGGAGGTCTTCGATGTCCTTCTCGGACAGGGCGGGGACGGAGACGGCCACGCCCGGGAGGTTGAGGCCCTTGTGGTCGGAGACCATGCCGCCTTCGATGACCCGGGTGTGGACGCGGGGTCCGTCGACCGCGGTGACTTCGAGGGTGACGCGGCCGTCGTCGACGAGGATGCGTTCACCCGTGGTGACGTCGGTGGCGAGTCCTTTGTAGGTGGTGCCGCAGGTGTGGCGGTCGCCCTCGTGGTCTTCGACGGTGATGGTGAACTCGTCGCCGCGTTCAAGGAGTACGGGTCCTTCGCGGAAGCGGCCGAGGCGGATCTTCGGGCCTTGAAGGTCGGCGAGGATGCCGACGCTGCGGCCGGTCTCGTCGGAGGCCTTGCGTACGCGCTGGTAACGCTCCTCGTGTTCGGCGTAGGTGCCGTGGCTGAGGTTGAGGCGGGCGATGTCCATTCCGGCTTCGACCAGGGCTTTGATCTGGTCGTATGAGTCGGTGGCGGGGCCCAGGGTACATACGATTTTCGCTCGGCGCATGAGGCGAGCGTATTCCCCTACCAGAGAGTAGGTAATCGCTTCCGGGTGTCCACTCAACAACCTTTGAGCAAAAGGTTGTTGACAACTGTTGAATGTGCATGGGGGTGCTCTGATGAGCACCCCCGAGGTGCCGGTTTCCGGGTTCTTCAGAGCCGCGGAGGGGTCATCGTGAAGCGGGCGTTCACCTGGGCGTGGACGGTCTGGCGCTGCGGTTCGAGGTCGAGCGGCGGGGGGCCGGCGTCCTCGGCGGCGCTGAAGGCCATGGTGCGCATTCCGGCGCCGGCGGGCACGGGGTAGGGGTTGGCGTCCTCGGCGCCGAGGTCCGCGAGCTCGACGAGGGCGGCGAGCCCGGCACCGAGCGCCTCGGCGTATTCGCGGGCGCGCTGGACGGCTTCGAGCACGGCCTGGCGGCGGGCCTGGCCGTGGGCCGGAGAGGTGGGCCGCAGGGACCACCAGGGGCCGTCGACCTGGGTGAGTTCGAGGTCGGCGAGGCGGGTGGTGAGTTCGCCGAGGGCGGTGAAGTCGCTTACCTCGGCGGTGATGTGCACACGGCCGTGGTAGGCGCGGACGCGTTCGGCGCGGCCGTGGCGGGTGAGTTCGGGGGTGATGGAGAAGGCGCCGGTTTCGAGCTTCTCGACGGGGTCGCCGTAGCTCTTGATGAGGTCGAGCACCGTGTTGTTGCGCCGGGTGAGGTCTTCGAGTGCGGAGCGCCGGTCGGCGCCACGGGCACTGACGGTGATGCCGATCCGGGCGATCTCGGGGTCGACTTCGATGCGGGCTTCGCCGCGGACGGCGACGCGGGGTACTTCGGGGGTGCCGTAGGGCTGGTGCGATGCGTCCTGGGTCATGGATTCACTCTCGCACTGTCGCCCGTAGGGGGTGGTCACCGGATCGAAACCTGGCGGGGGTGTTGCAGCTTGTTACCGGTGGGCCAGAATCTACGCGCGTTGTTCACGCCTCAAAAGGGGAGATGGCATGGCGTTCGACCGCAGGACTTTTCTGGGGACCACGGCCGCGACAGGTGCGGCCGTCGCGCTGGCGGGGGCCACGAGCACCCCGGCCGCCGCGCAGCAGCAGCAGGATGTGAAGGGCCCGGCGCCGCGGACGTACGCGTTCACGGTGATGGGCACGACCGACTTGCACGGGAACGTCTTCAACTGGGACTACTTCACGGACAAGGAGTTCGACGACAAGGCGCACAACGACGTCGGCCTGGCGAAGATCTCCACCCTGGTCAACCAGGTGCGGGCGGAGAAGGGGCGGCGCAACACGCTGCTGATCGATGCCGGTGACACGATCCAGGGCACGCAGCTGTCCTACTACTACGCCAAGGTGGACCCGATCACCGCGCGGCGGGGCCCGGTGCACCCGATGGCGCAGGCGATGAACGCGATCGGCTACGACGCGGCGGCGTTGGGGAACCACGAGTTCAATTACGGGATACCGGTGCTGCGGAAGTTCGAGGAGCAGTGCGACTTCCCGCTCCTCGGGGCGAACGCCCTGGACGCGAAGACGCTGCGGCCGGCGTTCGCGCCGTACAGCATGCACAAGCTGCGGACGCCCTGCGGGCGGGACGTGAAGGTGGCGGTGCTGGGGCTGACGAACCCGGGCATCGCGATCTGGGACAAGGCCAATGTGCAGGGGAAGATGACGTTCCCCGGGCTGGAGGAGCAGGCGGCGAAGTACGTGCCGAAGCTCCGTTCCATGGGCGCCGACGTGGTGATCGTGTCGGCGCACTCGGGGTCGAGCGGCACGTCCTCGTACGGGGACCAGCTGCCCCACATCGAGAACGCGGCCGGGCTGGTGGCGGAGCAGGTGCCGGGGATCGACGCGATCCTGGTGGGGCACGCGCACACGGAGATCCCCGAGTACCGGGTGAAGAACAAGGCGACCGGCAAGGACGTGGTGCTGTCGGAGCCGTTGAAGTGGGGGCAGCGGCTGACGCTGTTCGACTTCGAGCTGACGTGGGCGAAGGGCCGCTGGTCGGTGGCGAAGGTCGCGGCGAAGGTGCTGAACTCCAACACGGTGACGGAGGACCCGAAGATCACGGGGCTGCTGTCGGACGAGCACCGCAAGGTCGTGGCGTACGTCAACCAGGTGATCGGCACGTCCACGCAGGCGATGTCCTCGGCGGACGGCCCGGTCAAGGACGTGGCGATCATCGATCTGATCAACCACGTGCAGGCGGAGACGGTGAAGGAGGCGCTGGCGGGTACGGAGTGGGCGGCGCTTGCGGTGCTGTCGCAGGCCTCGTGCTTCTCGCGGACGGCGGCGATCCCGGCCGGTCAGGTGACGATCAAGGACGCGGCGGGGCTGTACCCGTTCGAGAACACGATGGAGGCGCGGCTGCTGACGGGCGCGCAGCTGAAGGACTACCTGGAGTACTCGGCGCGGTACTTCGTGCGGACGGCGCCGGGTGACGCGGTGGATCCGGCGAAGCTGACGAACGCCGACAGCATCCCGGACTACAACTACGACGCCGTGTACGGGCTGGCGTACGACATCGACATCGCGCAGCCCGCGGGTTCGCGGATCACGGGGCTGACCTTCCAGGGGAAGGCGGTGGATCCGGCGGCGCGGTTCGTGTTCGCGGTGAACAACTACCGGGCTTCGGGCGGCGGGAACTTCCCGCACGTGGCGCAGGCCAAGCAGCTGTGGTCGAACTCGGACGAGATCCGTAACACGATCATCCAGTGGGTGAAGGCGAAGGGGACGGTCGACCCGGCGCGGTTCGCCTCAGTGGACTGGCGGTTGACGCGGGCCGGTGTGCCGGTGTTCTAGTCCGTTCGGGGGCGGTGCGGCGGCCGGGACCTGCTGGAGCGCGGTCCCGGCCGCTGTGCGTGGGGGCGGGCCGCGGCCGTCGGCCGGTGGGTCGGCACTGCCAGAGGAATGCCGCGCGGCCGCAGGGCGTGCAGGTGTGTGCGTAGGCCCGGCCGGAACCGAAGTTCATGGCGGTCACCGGGTCGGGGCCTTCCCTCAGCTCGGCGGCGAAGTCCATCGGCCGTGCGCTGGCGGGGCAGTCCGGTGTCTCGTCGTACTGGAGCCAGTCGGGTGTGCCGCCGAGCCGGCCCAGGACCGTCGCGGTGGCGGGCGCCGTGGGGGCGGGGACCGCGGCGCGGACGGCTGCGAGTCCGAGGAGTTCCGGATCCGCCCCTTCGGGGGCCCGTACGGGGTCCAGGCGGTCGGCGGGGAGGAGCAGGGCGAGGTTGCCGCCCGCGGTGGGGCTCCATTGCGCGCACCGGCCGGGGCGGTTCGCGCACATGAAGAGGGCCAGTACGCCCGGGGTGGGGGCGGTGTGGCCGGGGAGGTCGCCGAGGTGGATCTGGGCGAGGAACTGCAGGGGTGCGGCACATGCGGCGCAGGTCGGCCATGCGGTGCCGGTGGGGGCCAGGGGTGTGCCGCCGGTACGGGTCACGGGGGCGTCCGGGACGACCGGCCCGCCGTCGAGGAGGAACGTCGTCATGCCGGGAATGTATGCGCGGCGGTGCGGCGGGCTGGGCGGTGGGGTCAGGGGTGTTCGACCAGGGGGAGCAGTTCGCCCGCGGGCCGGGGGCGGGTGTGCTCCCGCTGTTCGAGGCCGAAGGTGGTGAAGGCGGTCCGCGCGGGCTGGGGGTAGGGGTCCTTGCCGGTGAGGGTGTTCAGGATGGCGGCGCTGCGCCAGGCGGCGAGGCCGAGGTCCGGGGCTCCTACGCCGTGGGTGTGCCGTTCGCCGTTCTGGACGAAGATGCTGCCGCTGACGGTGGGGTCGAGGATCATCCGGTAGCGCTCGTCGATGCGGGGGCGGCCGGCGGAGTCCTTGCGCAGGTAGGGGTCGAGGCCTGCGAGGAGGCCGCCGAGGGGGCGTTCCCGGTAGCCGGTGGCGAGGACGACGGCGTCGGTGGTGAGGCGGGAGCGGGTGCCCTGCTCGACGTGTTCGAGGTGGAGTTCGACCTTGGTGGTGGCGACGCGGCCGGCGGTGCGGACGCTCACGCCGGGGGTGAGGACGGCGTCGGGCCAGCCGCCATGGAGGGTGCGGCGGTAGAGCTCCTGGTGGATGGCGGCGATGGTGTCGGCGTCGATGCCCTTGTGGAGCTGCCATTGGGCGGGGACGAGCTGGTTGCGTACGGGTTCGGGGAGGGAGTGGAAGTAGCGGGTGTAGTCGGGGGTGAAGTGTTCGAGGCCGAGCTTCGAGTACTCCATGGGGGCGAAGGACGGGGTCCGGGCGAGCCAGGTGAGGCGTTCGCGGCCGGTGGGGCGGGCGCGGAGGAGGTCGAGGAAGACCTCGGCGCCGGACTGGCCCGATCCGATGACGGTGACGTGGTCGGCGCCGAGGATGCGTTGGCGGTTGTCGAGGTAGTCGGCGGAGTGGATGACGGGGACGGTCGGGGCTTCGGCGAGGGGGCGCAGGGGTTCGGGGACGTAGGGGGCGGTGCCGATGCCGAGGGCGAGGTGGCGGCTGTAGGTGCGGCCGAGGGCCTCGACTTCGCCGCCGGCGTCGAGCTGGGTGAAGTCGACTTCGAAGAGGTCGCGTTCGGGGTTCCAGCGGACGGCGTCGACTTGGTGGCCGAAGTGGAGTCCGGGGACGCGGCCGGCGACCCAGCGGCAGTAGGCGTCGTATTCGGCGCGGTGGATGTGGAACTGCTCGGCGAAGTAGAAGGGGAAGAGCCGTTCCTTGTGCCTGAGGTAGCTGAGGAAGCTCCAGGGGCTGGTGGGATCGGCGAGGGTGACGAGGTCGGCGAGGAAGGGGACTTGGAGGGTGGCTCCTTCGATGAGGAGTCCCGGGTGCCAGCGGAAGTCGCGGCGCTGGTCGTAGAAGGCGGTGGCGAGTTCGCCTGCGCCCTGCTGCGGCAGGCCGTGGGCGAGGGCCGCGAGGGACAGGTTGAAGGGGCCGATGCCGATTCCGACGAGGTCGTGGGGGGCATCGAGCTGGGCGGTCATCGGTGGGTGCTGCCTTCCAGGAGGGCGATGAGGGTGTCCATGTCCCCCGCGGTGGTGTGCGGGTTGAGCAGCGTGGCCTTGAGCCACAGGCGGCCGTCGGCGTGGGTGCGGCCGAGGACGGCGCGGCCTTCGTGCAGGAGGGTGCGGCGCAGGGTGGCGAGCTGGTCGTCGTCGGCGTGGGTGGGCCGGAAGAGGACGGTGGTGAGGGTGGGGACGGAGTGGAGTTCGAAGCCGGGGTGGGCGTCGAGGAGTCCGGCGAGGTCCTGGGCGAGTTCGCAGGTGCGGTCGATCAGGCGGGCGAGGCCGTCACGGCCCAGTGAGCGCAGGGTGGTGGCGATCTTGAGTGCGTCGGGGCGCCGGGTGGTGCGCAGGGAGCGGCCGAGCAGGTCGGGCAGGCCTGCTTCGGTGTCGTCGGTGGCGTTGAGGTAGTCGGCCTGGTGGGCGAGGGGGGCGAGCAGGGTCCGGTCGGGGACGACGAGGAGTCCTGCGGCGACGGGCTGCCACCCGAGTTTGTGCAGGTCGACGGTGAGGGAGCGGGCGCGGTCGAGGCCGGCGAGCTTGTCGCGGTGGCGGGGGCTGAGGGCGAGGAGGCCCCCGTACGCGGCGTCGACGTGGAGGTCGGCGCCGTACCGGTCGCAGAGGTCGGCGATGCGGTGGAGGGGGTCGATGAGTCCGGCGTCGGTGGTGCCGGCGGTGGCGGTGACGAGGGTGGGGCCGGGGGTGGCGGCGAGGGCTTCGGCGAGGCGGGCGGGGTCGAGGACGCCGGCGGGGGTGGGGAGTTCGGTGGCCGGGCGGAGGCCGAGGAGCCAGGCGGCGCGCGGGATCGAGTGGTGGGCGTTGGCTCCGTGGAGGACGGTCAGGGCGGGGCCGTGGCGTTCGCGGGCGAGGAGCAGGGCGAGTTGGTTGGCTTCGGTGCCGCCGGTGGTGACGAGGGCGTCGGCGTGGGGGGTGTCGTAGAACTCGGCGGCGAGGGCCCGGGTGAGGAGGGCTTCGACGGCGGAGGCGGCGGGGGCCTGGTCCCAGGAGTCGAGGGACGGGTTGAGGGCGCTGGCGGCGAGGTCGGCGGCGGCCGCGACGGCGAGCGGCGGGCAGTGCAGGTGGGCCGCGCAGAGGGGGTCGGCGGGGTCGGCGGCGCCTGCGGCGAGGGTGTGCACGAGGGTGCGGAGCGCTTCGTGGTCGCCGGTTCCGTGTGCGGGCAGTACGTCGCCCAGTGCGGCCCGGACGCGGGCGGCCTGCGCCTCGGGCCCGCCGGCGGGCAGCGGGCCTCCGCGGTCCCGGGCTCCGGCCCGCAGGGCGTCGAGGACGGTGTCCAGGAGGGGCCGCAGCGCCGCGGGGCCGGCGGCTCCGCCGGCGAGCGGGGGCGGTGTGCCAGTGCCTGAGCCGGGCGGCGCGGTCATCGGTCCTCCGGTGCTGGGAGGGGTGCGGGGCGGGGCACCCTGCCAGTACAACGATCCGACCCGAATGGGGTAACCGCCGGGGTTTGTCCGGTGTTTCCGGTGAGAGTCGAAGACCCGGGGCTCCGCCCCGGACCCCGCTCCTCGAACTCCCGAGGGGCGGAAAGCACGGGGCGGAGTCTGCGGGGTCCGGCAGGGCCGGGCGGGCCGGTCAGGCGGTGCGGACGCGGAGGGCGCGGGTGAGGTCGTCGAGCTGGTCGACGAGTTTGCGGCGCAGGAGGGGGAGGATGTCCGAGTCGGCGAGGCAGGCGTGGCCGGCCTGGAGGTTGGCTTCGTCGATGGCGTAGGCGGGGAAGGCCCAGCGGCCGGCGGCTTCGCCGATGGCGGGGCCGCGGCGGGCGCCGAGGGCGACGGCGTCGGGGTAGTAGCGGGTGACGTACTCCTCGACGAGGTCGGCCTGTTCGGGCTGCCAGAAGCCCTGGGCGGTGGCGCTGAAGAGGTAGTTGGACAGGCTGTCGTCGTGGAAGAGCCGGTCCCAGGCTGCGGCCTTGGCCTCGCGGGTGGGGAGGGAGGCGCGGCAGCGGGCCGCGCCTTCCTGGCCGGTGGCGCTGGGGTCGGCGGCGAGGGCGGCGTCGATGTCGCTCTCCTCGACGGCGCCGAGGACGGCGAGGCGGGCGAGGATGCGCCAGCGCAGCTCGGGGTCGAGCGCGGGGCCGCCGGGGACGGTGTCGTCGGCGAGCCAGGCGTCGATCGTGTCGGGCCGGGTGGCGCTGTCGATGAGGGTGCGTACGGCGGTGAGCCGCAGGCCGGGGTCCGAGCCGTCCTCGGTGCGGCGGATCAGGTCGCGGGCGATGGTGGTGAGGGTGGCCAGGGCGGCGGTCCGCTCCTCGGGGGCGACGTAGCGCACGGCGACCTGGGTGCGGGCGAAGGAGAGCACGCCCTGGACGATGGCCAGGTCGCGTTCCTCCGGCAGGTGCGCCTCGGCGGTCAGCAGGTAGTCCCGCGGGTCCAGTTCGCCGTCGCGGACCATGTCGCGCAGGGCGTTCCAGACGACGGCGCGGGTGAGGGCGTCGGGGATGCCGGACAGGCCGTGCAGGACCGTTTCGAGGGAGGTTGCGTCGAGCCGGACCTTGGCGTAGGTGAAGTCCCCGTCGTTGAGGAGGAGCAGCGCGGGGCGGGCGCCGCTCACCGAGACGACCTCGTCGGAGGGGATGTCGAGGGCGAGGGGCTCGCGGGGCTCCAGGGTGCGGCCGTCGGCGGGGTCGCGGTCGTAGACGCCGACGGTGATGTGGTGCGGGCGGCTGCCGCGGCGGTCGACGGTGAGGGTCCAGCCGGCGGCTCCGTCGGCGCCGTGGGCGGCTTCCTCGATGCGTGGGGTGAGGGTGTCGATGCCGGTGGTGCGCAGCCAGATGTCGGCCCAGGCGCGGACGTCGCGTTCGGTGTGGGCGGCGAGGGAGTCGATGAAGTCGGCGAGGGAGGCGTTGGCGAACTTGTGGCGGGCGAAGTGGGTGTTGATGCCGGCCAGGAAGTCCTTCTCGCCGAGCCAGGCGACGAGCTGACGCAGGGCGGAGGCGCCCTTGGCGTAGGAGATGCCGTCGAAGTTGAGGAGGGCGGAGGCGGTGTCGGGGACGTCGTCGGGGGCGGGGGCGACGGGGTGGGTGGAGGGCCGCTGGTCGGCGTCGTAGCCCCAGGGCTTGCGGGTGACGCCGAAGTCGGTCCAGGTGTCGGTGAAGCGGGTGGCTTCGGTGAGGGTCTGGTAGCCCATGTACTCGGCGAAGGACTCGTTGAGCCAGATGTCGTCGAACCAGGCGAGGGTGACGAGGTCGCCGAACCACATGTGGGCCATCTCGTGGGCGATGACCATGGCCCGCGACTGGCGTTCGGTGTCGGTGACGGCGGAGCGGTAGATGAACTCGTCGCGGAAGGTGACGAGTCCGGGGTTCTCCATGGCGCCGGCGTTGAACTCGGGTACGAAGGCCTGGTCGTACGAGTCGAAGGGGTACGGCTCGCTGAACTTCTCCTGGTACCGGTCGAAGCAGTCCTTGGTGATGGACAGGATCTCGTCGGCGTCGGCGTCCATGTGGGGTGCGAGGGACCGGCGGCAGTGGATGCCGAAGGGGAGACCGGCGTGTTCGGTCGTCACGCTGTGCCAGGGGCCGGCGGCGACGGCGGCGAGGTAGGTGGAGATGACGGGCGTGGGGGCGGACTGCCAGATGCCGGCGCCGTCCGTGTCGCGGTCGGCGAGGCGGGTGGTGAGGCCGTTGGCGAGGACGGTCCAGTGTGCGGGGGCGGTGACGGTGAACTCGAAGACGGCCTTGAGGTCGGGCTGGTCGAAGGCCGGGAAGACCCGCTGCACGTCGTCCATGAACATCTGGCTGTAGAGGTACGTCTCCCCGTCCGCGGGGTCGGTGAAGCGGTGCAGGCCCTCACCGGTGCGGGAGTAGCGCATGCGGGTGTCGAGGCGCAGCTCGTGGGGGCCCTGGGCGAGGCCGGTGAGCGGGAGGCGGTTGTCCTCCAGGGCGGCCGGGTCGAGGGGGCTTCCGTCGAGGGTGACGGAGCGCAGCTCCTGCGGCTTCAGCTCGACGAAGGTGTCACCGGCGGTGCGGGCGGTGAACCGGATGACGGTGGTCGAGTCGAAGGTTTCGTCGTCGTCGCCGGTGAGGTCGAGGGTGACGGCGTAGTGGTGGACGTCGAGGAGGCGGGCTCGGAGCTGCGCTTCGGTGCGCGTCAGTGCGGACATGGGGCCATGCTGCCCCAGCGGGCGGCGGAGCTCGATCTTCCGGTTCCGTCCTCTGGTTCCGTCTTCCGGTTCCGTCCTCTGGTTCCGTCCTCTGGTTCCGTCCTCCGGTTCCGCCTTCCGCTGCGCGGCCGCTGCTTCCGGGCGGCTACTCCTCGCCTGCGGCGATCGTCTCGTGGTGGCGGATGACCTCGGCGATGATGAAGTTGAGGAGCTTCTCGGCGAAGGCGGGGTCGAGCTTGGCGTTCTCGGCGAGCTGGCGCAGCCGGGCGATCTGGCTGGCCTCGCGGCCCGGGTCGGCGGGCGGCAGCTGGTGCCGGGCCTTGAGGTGGCCGACCTGCTGGGTGCACTTGAAGCGTTCGGCGAGCATGTGGACCACGGCCGCGTCGATGTTGTCGATGCTGTCCCGCAGGCGGGCGAGTTCGGCGGTGACGCTCTCGTCGATGCCGCCGGCGGCGCCCTTGCCGGTGCCCGCGCCCGGGCCCGCGCCGTTGTCGAGGTCGCTGATGTTCATGGTTCCCGAGAATACGTGGCGGCGGCCGGTGAGTCTCCGGGCAGTCGGTCTGTGAGACGGGGGTGGGCGGCGGGTGCGCCCGGGCCTGCCTGTTACTTGCCAAAGTGGAAAGTAGTCGCCATATTGGAAATTGACTGATGTTCGATCAAGGGGGAGTCATGGGCGAGGCAGTGGAGGCGGCCGGGGCACTGGGCCGGGCGGCCGGGATGGAGAAGGCGGCCCGGGCGCGGAGCGGCTGGTACGCGCGTTACCTGTGGGCCTTCGCCGCCGGGCAGCTGGTGCTCGTACCGCTGGCCGTACTGGGGCGCGGGCCGGTCGCGGTGACACTGATGGGGGTGATCAACGTGCTGCTCGTGAGCGGGCTGAGCCTGTACGCGGCGCGGCAGCGGGTGGTGCGTCGGGGGTTCGGGGTGAAGCACGGGGTGCTGGTGGGGTCCTGGGCGGTGGTCTTCGCCCTGATGGTCGTGCTCGGCACCACGGTGGTCGGCCGCAGCGTGCCGTTCGCGGCGGGGGCCGCGCTGGCGTGCGCGCTGCCGCTCGCGCTGGGGGCGTGGTCCGAGATGCGGGGTGCGGCATGACGGGCGAGGAGACGAGCGCCGGGGCGGGCGGGGCCGCCGGGGTGGCCGGGGCGGCCGGGGCGGCCGGGGCGGCCGGGGCGGCCGGGGCGAAGCGGGCCGGTCATCCGCGGCACGACCTCGCGCCGCTGCTCAACGCGCCCGTACGGCTGTCGGTGGTGGCGGCCCTGGAGCCGCTGGACAAGGCCGAGTTCGGATTCGTACGGGACCTGGTCGAGGTCACGGACTCGGCGCTGTCCAAGCAGGTCGCGGCGCTGGAGGAGGCGGGCTGGGTCTCGGTCCGCAAGGGGCGCGTCGGGCGCCGCCCGCGCACCTGGCTCTCGCTGACCCCCGAGGGCCGGACCGTCTACCAGCGCCACCTCGCCGCGCTGCGTGCGATCGCACTGGGCTAGGCCCGTTCGCTGGGCGCCGACCTCGGGCCGACTGCGCCGGGGCCGGTCGGCTGCGCCGCTCGGGCCGGGGTGCGGTGGGGGCCGGTTGTGCCGGGGCCGGGCTCCGGTTGGCTGCGCCGCTCGGGCCGGGGGTACGAGGGGGCCGGTTGTGCCGGGGCCGGGCGCGCGCCGGGGTGTCTCCTCGGGCGCCGAACGTGACGAGGGGTCGGAGAGATCGGCCTTGTTGTGTTCGGCGCCCTGCGGGGACACCCCGACACACACCCGACCCCGTCCCAACCGGCCCGGCTGCTACCCCAGCCCCTGCGACCCCTCGGCACCATCCAGCTCGCCGCACAAATTCAGCCCCGCCGGCGTTTGAGGCGCGGGGTGCGGGGCGGAGCCCCGATCCTTGGGCCGCACCGTCCAACCCCGCCGCACCACTCCAGCCTCCGCCACACCATCCAGCCTCGCCGCACCCAATTCAGCCCCGCCGGCGTTTGAGGCGCGGGGTCCGGGGCGGAGCCCCGATCCTTGGGCCGCACCGTCCAACCCCGCCGCACCACTCCAGCCTCCGCTACTCCTTCCAGCTTCGCCGCACAAATTCAGCCTCGCCGGCGTTTGAGGCGCGGGGTCCGGGGCGGAGCCCCGATCTTTGAGCCGCACCGTTCGGCCTTGCCGCCACACCATCCAGCCTCGCCGGCGTTTGAGGCGCGGGTTCGGGCGGAGCCCGGCGGGGTGCCAGGGGCTCCGCGCCTCACGCGCCCAAGGTGCTGGCGGGCCCGCACGCAGGCCTTTGCGCCGCTGAAGCGAGCACACCGGCGCCAGAAGCCCCGCCCGGAGCGCGCGCTGGGCGGGCCTCGGCCGAGGGGGCGGTGGGCTGCTCGGGTGCGGCGTCACGCCGTGTTGGCGGGCGGGACGAGGGAGTCGCCGACGGCCGCCGCGCGGACCGCTTCAACCAGCATGGCCGGGCCGGCGTCCTTCAGGAGGAAGCCGGATGCTCCGCCGTGGAGCGTACTCGTCGAGGTCGAAGGTGGTGACGATGACGAGGTGCGGGGTGTCGCTGCCGGACAGGCGCCGGATTACTTCCAGGCCGTCCGTCTTCGGCATGCGGATGTCGAGGAGGAGGACGTCGGGGCGGTGCCCGGCGACGACCTCGATGTCCGGCCGGCTTCCGAGGATCATCCGGAATCCGGTTCTGGCCATGTCCTGGTCGTCCGCGATGACCCCTCTGATCGCCATGCGCCACCTGCCCCGCTCTCGTCCGCCGCTGCCGCCTCCGGTTGCTCCCCATGGGGCCGGTGCGGGCGCCGGCCCGCAACCGCACGGCGGACCGCCGGGGGGCTCGTGCGGTGCTCCGACCGACCTTGCGGACGGGCGGGGCGGGGCGCCTCGTCCTTCCGGCCGGATCGCTCCGTGCGCGCCCGGCCGAAAGGACGAGGGGGTGCTACATGCTCGCCGCGGCGCTCTTGATCGCGGCGGCGAAGGTGGAGACCTCGGTGTAGACGCCCGGGTAGTCGGGGCGGGCGCAGCCTTCGCCCCAGCTGACTATGCCGACCTGGATCCAGGCGTTGGTGTTGTCGCGGCGGAACATCGGGCCGCCGGAGTCGCCCTGACAGGTGTCGACGCCGCCCTGGTCGAAGCCGGCGCAGATCTCCTCGCCGGGGATCAGGGAGCTGCCGTACGAGGCCTGGCAGCTGGCGTCGGAGACGAAGGGGACGTTGGCTTTCATGAGGTAGCGCTGCTGGCCGCCGCCCTCGCGGGTGGCGCCCCAGCCGGCGACGGTGAAGGTGCCGTTGTCGTACTGCTTGGTCTCGGCGATCTTGAGGGTGGGCAGGTTGATGGGCTTGGCGAGCTTGATCAGGGCCCAGTCCTTGCCGCTGCCGTTGTAGCCGGGGGCGCGCAGGACCTTGGTGGACTTGACCTTGATGGCGCTGGAGCTGTTGAGGTCGACGACTCCGGCGGTGGCGGTGATGGAGGTGTTGTTGCCGGAGCCGTTCACGCAGTGGGCGGCGGTGAGGACGATCTGCTGGGTGTAGAGGGCGCCGCCGCAGCCCATGGAGAGGCGCACCATGAAGGGGAACTCGCCCTGCGCGGCGCGGGTGCCGCCGACGACGGGGGCCGTGCCGGCCGAGGCGGAGCCGGGCTGGAGGCTGACGGCCGCGAGGGCGACGGCTCCGACGGCGAGGCTGCGCTTCATGAACTGCACAAGGGTGGTCACAGTCAACACACTGCCTTTCGTGGGGGGTTGGGCCGTGCGTGTCATCGGGTGAATGACGGGTCCATGACACATCAGAGATATGGGCGCCATCAAGAACGCATTTTCGGCCAATCATCCGTTCGAACGGCAGGGATTGCGGCGAAGGGGACGCGATGACGCAGAACGGCGGGCCGGGAGGTCCGATCAAGCACGGATTTCCGCATCTGACGACGGTGCGGGCCTCGATCACCGCGCTCTTCCGGCGCCTGTCGGCCGACGGCATCGGCGCCTACGCCGCGAGCGTCGCGCCCGCCGACGCCGCCTTCGACGCCGCCGACGACCTGCACCTGGGCGCGCAGCGGGTGGCCTCGGCGATGGTGCGCGCCCTCCGGCTGCCCGACGCGCGCATGGTGGTCGCCTTCCGGCCGATGGAGCAGGCGGCCACCGTGGAACTGGCCGCGGGCCCCGAGTACTTCGTCGAGGTCAGCGACCGCTTCCGCATCCACCGCCGGGACCTGGCGGCGGCCCTGTCCCACGAGGTCACCCACGTCCTGCTGCACCGGCTCGGCCTGCGCTTCCCCGGCGCCGAGGAGAACGAGATCCTCACCGACACCGCCGCCGTCTACCTCGGGGCGGGCTGGCTGCTGCTCGACGCCTACCGCGAGGACGCGCTCACCCACCAGAAGTTCGGCTACCTCACCCCGGAGGAGTTCGGCTACGTCCTCGCCAAGCGGGCCGCCGTGTTCGGCGAGGACCCGTCCACCTGGTTCACCAGCCCGCAGGCGTACGAGGCGTACGTGCGCGGGCGCACGCAGGCCGAGCGGGACCACCGGCGGCCTCCGCTGGCGGCCGCGGGCCCGCTGGCGCGGCGGCGGTACGCGAAGGCGCGGCGCACCGGAATGGCCCCGGCGCAGGGACCCGCGGACGGACCGGGGTACCGCTTCGAGCGCGATGACTCCGGACCCGGGCCGCGGGTGAGCTTCCCCTGCCCGGTCTGCGGGCAGCGGCTGCGGCTGCCGGTGCGCGGGCGGCTCCGGGCCCGGTGCGGCCTGTGCCGCACCGTCCTCGACTGCGAGACCTAGCACCAGGGGACATCCGGACGATCTTCATTCACCGGTCGGCCACGAAAAGTTTCTTACCGGCCAGTAGACATGGGGGCGGATCTCGCCAAGTCTGGTCGCGTACACGTCAATTCGTGACCGAGGAGCGCCCCCACATGCGCAGCACCCGCCGCACCCGTATGTCCCGTACCGCCGCCGCCGGCGTGGCCGCAGCAGCCACCGTCATGACGCTGGTCCCGGCCGCCGCCGCCGAGGCGACCCCCGCCGCCGCGCCGGCGCCGGCGCCCGCGTCCGTCTCCGTGTCCGCCTCCGCTCCCGGTGGCAACGCGGCGATCCTCGGCATCGACTACGCCACCTGGCAGCGGGACGTGGCCGCCGCCGTCGACGCGGCCCGCCCCGGCATCGAGCAGCGCATCGCCGCCTCGCCCGCCGGCGAGAAGCCGGCCCTCGTCCTCGACATCGACAACACCTCGCTGGAGACGGACTTCCACTGGTTCTGGACCTTCCCGACCCCGGCGATCGCCAAGGTCCGCGACCTGACCCGGTACGCGAACGCCCACGGGGTCGCCGTCTTCTTCGTCACCGCCCGCCCGGGGATCATCCACTCCCTCACCGAGCGCAACCTCAAGGCCGTCGGCTACCCGGTCTCGGGGCTCTACGTCCGTGACCTGCCCGACCTGTTCGACGAGGTGAGCGCCTACAAGACGGGCAAGCGCGCGGAGATCGAGGCCCGCGGCTACACGATCATCGCCAACATCGGCAACAGCCCGACCGACCTCGTCGGCGGTCACGCCGAACGCACCGTCAAGCTGCCGGACTACAACGGCAAGCTGTCCTGACCCGAGGGTTTCCCGCCCGAGGGTTCGAGCGCCGCGGCGATGGCGTTGACCGCCGCCCAGCCGAAGGCCATCGCCGGGCCGATCGTGGCGCCCGGGCCCGGGTAGGTCGCGGCCGCCACCCGTGAGCGCGGGGTGGCCTGCGACCGGGAGGAGAGCTTCCGGGGCGGCGCCGCTGCGGGGCGCGGGCCGCGCGGTCGCGGCGGTCTCGGTGTCCCGCTGCCGGGGCGAGCGTGAACTGGCCCGGCCGGCACCGGCGGTGGCGGCCTGCGCGCGATCGGTGTGGCGCGAGCTGTACGCGCCGGGCGGGCCGGGCGGGCGGCCGCCGCACGGCCGCGGGACCTGAGCCGGCGGTCTCGGAACAGGCGAGGGACAACATGATGGGCCGGCTGCGGTTCAGCGAGTGGATGTAGCGGGTAGTCATATCCCACCGCACGAAACGAAGACCCGGTCCCGACCCCTCGCCAGGGGGCCGGGCCCGCTTCGTTTGGGCCCCTAGAGCGCGATCGTCACCGGTTCCACCGTGCCGGAGCAGCGGGCCCGTTCGGCGGCCAGGACCGTCAGGTGGCTGGTGAGCGACTCCCGCGGGCCGGACCTGACCAGGCCCGGGTCTCCGGTGGCGATGGCGGCGACGAAGGCGTCCATGAGGCCGGCGTCGCCGCCGCCGTGGCCGCCCGCGGCGTCCATCGTCCCGCCCGGGTCGATGGCGACCTGCTCCTCGGTGCGGGTCAGGAAGTCGTAGACCGTGAGGGTGCGGCCGTCGCCCCGCAGTTCGCCGCGGGTTCCGAAGATCCGGGTGTGGCGGTCCGCCGGCTCGGTGAAGGCGGTCATGGTGAAGGTGGCCGTCGCCCCCGAGTCGAACTCCATCGCCACCACCTGGTGGTCGACGACGTCGTTGTCGCACGCGTACACGCACCGCCCGTAGGGCCCCTCCCGCAGCGCGGTCTCCAGGGCCCGCGGGGTGAACTCGTCGATCAGCACGCTCAGCGGCCAGCGGTGGCGGCCGTCGGCCAGCCGGTCGCCGTACTCGCGTGCCGCGGAGTACGGGCAGTCCGGCTCGACCGCGCAGTCCAGGCAGCGGTCCGCCGCACCCGGCGGCCGGTTCTCGGGCCGGAAGTGCGAGAGGCGGCCGAAGCTGGAGACCCGGACGGGCGGGCGCCCCAGCACGTACTGGAGCCAGTCCAGGTCGTGGCAGGACTTGGCCATCAGCATGGTCGTCGCCTCGTCGGCGCGCCGCCAGTTGCCCCGTACGAACGAGTGGGCCTGGTGCCAGAAGCCCACCGGCTCCAGGTGCTGGACGCTCACGATGGCGCCGATCCGGCCGGAGTCGACGACGTCCTTGAGGGTCCGCGTGTAGGGCGTGTAGCGCAGCACGTGCCCGACGGAGAGGATGACGCCGGCCCGCTCGACGGCGTCGACGATGCGCCGGCACTCGTCCTCCGTGAGGGCCATCGGCTTCTCCAGCATGATGTGGTAGCCGAGCGCGGCGAACGCGAGGACCGGCTCCAGGTGGTCGCGGTCCAGGGTGCAGACGAGCACCGCGTCCGCGATCCGGCCGAGGGCGGCCAGCTCCCGCCAGTCGCCGAGCACGTGGTGGGCGTCGATCCCGTGGGCGGCGGCGAGCCGCTCCCGCCGGGGCGCGCGCGGTTCGGCGACCGCGACGACCCGGGCCCGGTCCGGATGGGCCAGGGCCCATCCGGCGTGGCCGCTCCCCCGGTCCCCCGCCCCGACGACGGCGAGCGTGATGGTGTCGGACATGGGCCCAGCCCCGCTTCCCGAACCGATTGCCGTGCGCAGCAAGCGCTTTCCCCGCAGAAGCTAGCGGCCGCGCGTCCTGCCCGACACCCCCCTTCACCCGTACGTGATCCGCACGGCAGGCCGAGCGGGAGGGCCTGGCAGGCCAGGACGTGGCCCTCGGCCCGGCAGGAGTACGGGGCCGGCAGGCCCACGGCGGGCAGCGCGTCGAGCAGCCGGGTCCCGTCGGGCCAGGGCACGGTGTGCCGGGTCCCGTCGAGTTCCGCCTCGGCGGTGGCCCGGGCCTCGGCGCCGGCCGGGGGCGCGGTCGGCTCCGGAACGGCCTTGAAGACGTCCGCGCCGAGCGAGAAGGGGGCCTGAGCCCGCCCCGTCACCCGCCCGCGCTGGGCGGGGCCGCGACGTTCAGCTGCCAGGAGACGCCGAAGCGGTCGTTCACCCAGCCGAACCGGTGGCTGAATCCGTACGAGCCCAGGGGCATCAGCTCCTGGCCCTGCTCGGCGAGCGCGCCGTAGAGGCGGTCGATCTCGGCCTCGTCCTCGCACTGGACGTACAGCGACACCGCGGGCGTGAAGCCGAACGCGTGCTGGGCGGGGCTGTCGATGCACATGAACTGCTGGCCGGCCAGGGAGAAGGTCGCGTGCCGCACCGTTCCCTCGGGCCCGGCCCCGGGTCCGGTCTCGTCGGGGCCGTAACGGCTGATGGAGAGCACCTGCGCGTCGTCGAAGAGCGAGAGGTAGAAGCCCATGGCTTCCTCGGCTCGCCCCTCGAACATCAGAAACGTGGTGATCTTCTGCGGGGTCGGCGTGACGGCCATCGTCGGATCGTGTCCCTTCGGCTCTTGTCCCGGACCAGGAACCCTATCCGCCGGGGCCGGACCGGCCCCGTTACCGCGCGCCGTACACCGGCAGCGGAGCCTGCGCCGCGGCGAGGAGTTTCAGCGTGGTCTCGCCCGCCTCGGCGGGGGTCCAGCGGGAGTCCCGGTCGGCCGTGGGGCCTGGCCGCCAGCCCTCCATGACCGTGATCCGGCCGCCCTCCGCCTCGAAGACCCGGCCCGTGACCCCGGCCGAGGCCTCGGAGCCCAGCCACACCACCAGCGGGGACACGTTCTCCGGCGCCATCGCGTCGAAGCCGCCCCCCTCCGGGGCGGCCATGGTCTGCGCGAAGGTCTGCTCCGTCATCCGGGTCCGGGCCGCCGGGGCGATCGCGTTGACCTGGACCCCGTACCGGCCCATCTCCGCCGCCGCGACCATGGTGAGGCCGAGGATCCCGGCCTTGGCCGCGCTGTAGTTGCCCTGGCCGACCGAGCCCAGCAGCCCGGCCCCCGAGGAGGTGTTGACCACCCGGGCCGCGACCTGCCGGCCGGCCTTCGCCTCCGCCCGCCACCACGCGGCCGCCGCCCGCAGCGGCAGGAAGTGCCCCTTCAGGTGGACCCGCATGACCGCGTCCCAGTCGTCCTCGTCCAGGTTGACCAGCATCCGGTCCCGCAGGAACCCGGCGTTGTTGACCAGGGTGTCCAGACGCCCGAACGCACCGAGGGCCGTCTCCACGAGCGAGGCCGCGCCCCCGGAGGTCGCGATGTCCCCTCCGTGCGCCACCGCCTCCCCGCCGAGTGCCTCGATCTCGGCGGCCACCCGTGCCGCCGGACCGTCCGGCCCGGGCAGTCCGTCCAGGCCCACGCCCAGGTCGTTGACGACGACCCGCGCCCCCTCGGCGGCGAAGGCCAGCGCATGGGCCCGGCCCAGTCCCCGCCCCGCGCCCGTCACGACCACGACCCGGCCCTCGCACAGTCCCGTCATCTCAGCTCCCCTTGTTCACAGTTGCCGCATCCAGAAACGCCGGGCGCTCCCCGCCCCCGTGCACCAGCAGGCTCGCCCCGCTCACGTACGCCGCCCGGCCGGAGGCCAGGAACACCGCCGCCTCCCCCACGTCCGAGGGCTGCGCCAGCCGCCCGAGCGGGACGGTCGCGGCCACGGCCGCGACCCCGGCCTCGTCCCCGTAGTGCAGGTGCGTCAGCTCGGTCCGCACCATGCCCGGGACCAGCGAGTTCACCCGTACCTCGGGCGCCCATTCCACGGCCATGGAGCGGGCCAGGTTCTCCAGGCCGGCCTTGGCCGCCCCGTACGCCGCCGTCCCCGGTGAGGGCCGGGTGCCGCTGACGCTGCCGATCATCACCACCGAGCCGCGGGCCTCGCGCAGCCACGGGTACGCCGCCAGCGAGGCCGTCATCGGCGCCATGAGGTTCAGCTCGACGACCCGCGCGTGGCGTTCCGCCTCGCCCTCCCCCAGCAGCCGGTACGGGGTGCCGCCGGCGTTGTTGACCAGGCAGTCGAGGCGCCCGTACCGGCCCGCGACCGCGCCGAAGAAGTCCTGCACGGCGGCGGGATCGCGCAGGTCGACCGCGGTGAAGGAGGCCTTCCGGCCACCCGCCGCGACCGGTTGCTCCGGCGGCCGCCGGGCACAGACGACGACCTCCGCGCCGGCCGCGAGGAACGACCGGGCGATCCCGGCTCCGACGCCCCGGGTTCCTCCGGTGACGACGACAACCCTCCCGTCGAGCTCCATGGGCTGCTACCTTCCTCGCCTAACAAATGTTTGGTGGAAAGGTAGCTGATCCACTCATGGGTGTCTCCACCTCCGGCCCGGACAAGGGCATCGCACGCGTCACAGTCGACTTCCCGCCCGTCAACGCGCTGCCCGTGCAGGGCTGGTACGACCTCGCCGACGCCCTGCGCGCCGCCGGCCGCGACCCCGAGGTCCGGTGCGTCGTCCTCGCCGCCGGGGGCCGCGGGTTCAACGCGGGGGTCGACATCAAGGAGATGCAGCGCGACCGCGGTCACGCCGCCCTCATCGGCGCCAACCGGGGCTGTTACGAGGCCTTCGCCGCCGTCTACGAGTGCGAGGTGCCGGTCGTCGCGGCCGTGAACGGCTTCTGCCTGGGCGGCGGCATCGGACTCGTCGGCAACGCCGACGCGATCGTCGCCTCCGACGACGCCACCTTCGGCCTGCCGGAGCTGGACCGGGGCGCGCTCGGCGCCGCCACCCACCTGGCCCGCCTGGTCCCGCAGCACCTGATGCGGGCCCTGTACTACACCTCGCGCACCGCCACCGCCGCCGAACTGCACGCCCACGGCTCGGTCTGGAAGGTGGTCCCGCCGGGCGAACTGCGCGCCGCCGCCCTGGAACTGGCCGCCGAGATCGCCCGGAAGGACGGCTACCTGATCCGGCTGGCCAAGGCGGCCATCAACGGCATCGACCCCGTGGACGTCCGCCGCAGCTACCGCTTCGAGCAGGGCTTCACCTTCGAGGCCAACCTCAGCGGGGTGGCCGACCGGGTCCGCGACACCTTCGGGAAGGGAGAGCGCTCATGACCGACAAGTCGATGACCCCCGAGGAGGTGGTCGGACAGCTGCGCAGCGGGATGACCGTCGGCATCGGCGGCTGGGGATCCCGGCGCAAACCCATGGCCCTGGTGCGGGCACTGCTCCGTTCCGAGATCACCGATCTCACCGTGATCTCGTACGGCGGCCCCGACGTCGGGCTGCTCGCCGCCGCCGGCCGCATCCGCCGGCTCGTCGCCCCCTTCGCCACCCTCGACTCCATCCCGCTGGAGCCCCACTTCCGGGCCGCCCGCGAGCGCGCCGCCTTCACCCTCACCGAGCTCGACGAGGCCATGTTCATGTGGGGCCTGCACGCCGCCGCCAACCGGCTCCCCTTCCTCCCCGTCCGCGCCGGCCTCGGCTCCGACGTGATGCGGGTCAACCCCGAGCTGCGCACGGTCACCTCCCCCTACGCCGACGGCGAGGAGCTCGTCGCCGTCCCCGCCCTGCGCATGGACGCCGCCCTGGTCCACCTGAACCGGGCCGACCGCCTCGGCAACGCCCAGTACCTGGGCCCGGACCCGTACTTCGACGACCTGTTCTGCGAGGCCGCCGACGCCGCCTACGTCTCCTGCGAACAGCTCGTCGAGACCGCCGAGCTCGCCAAGGCAGGCCCCCCGCAGTCGCTGCTCGTCAGCCGCCACTCCGTCACCGGGGTCGTGGAGACCCCGAACGGCGCGCACTTCACCTCCTGCGTTCCCGACTACGGCCGCGACGAGCCCTTCCAGAAGCTCTACGCGGCCACCCCCTGGCCCGAGTTCGCCGAGCGCTTCCTCTCCGGTGCGGGCGAGCACGACTACCAGTCCGCCGTACGGACCTGGCACGAGGAGCAGCAGCCGTGACCACCACGCCGACCACCGCGACCGTCACCCGCGCCGAGTACTGCGTGATCGCCTGCGCCGAGGCCTGGCGCGACAACGGCGAGGTCCTCGCCAGCCCGATGGGCCTGATCCCCTCCTTCGGGGCCCGGCTCGCGAAGCGGACCTTCTCCCCCGACCTGCTCCTGACCGACGGCGAGGCCCTGCTCGTCGGGCTCGACGGCACGGCCGAGGGCTGGCTCCCGTACCGGCGCCACCTGACGATGGTCACCGGCGGCAGGCGGCACGTGATGATGGGCGCCAGCCAGATCGACCGCTTCGGCAACCAGAACATCTCCTGCATCGGTGACTGGGAGCGCCCGGCCCGCCAGCTCCTCGGAGTGCGCGGGGCTCCCGTCAACACCTTGAACAATCCGGTGAGTTACTGGGTCCCCAAGCACTCCACCCGGGTCTTCGTCGAGCGGGTGGACATGGTCAGCGGGGTCGGCTACGACCGCGCCGAGGCGGCCGGGGTGACCCGCTTCCACCGCCTCCCCCGGGTGGTCAGCGATCTCGGCGTCTTCGACTTCGGCGGCCCCGGCCACGCGATGCGGCTGGTCTCCGTGCACCCCGGGGTCACCGTCGAGGAGGTCAGGGCGGCCACCGGGTTCGAGCTGGCCGCCGCCGAGGAGGTCCCGTACACGCGGGAGCCGGCGCCCGACGAGCTGCGGCTGATCCGCGAGGTGATCGACCCCAAGGGGCTGCGCGAGCGCGAAGTGCGGGGCTGATCCGATGGAGACGGCTTTCACCAAGCTGGTCGGCGTCGAGCACCCGATCGTGCAGACCGGCATGGGCTGGGTCGCCGGCCCCCGCCTGGTGTCGGGCGCGGCGAACGCGGGGGCGCTCGGGATCCTGGCCTCGGCGACGATGACCATGGACCAGCTGCGGTCGGCGGTCCGCGAGGTCAAGTCCCGCGTTCCGGAGGGAACTCCCTTCGGGGTCAACCTGCGCGCGGACGCCGGGGACGCGGCCGAGCGCGCCCGGCTGATCATCGACGAGGGGGTGCGGGTCGCCTCCTTCGCGCTCGCGCCCTCCGAGGAGCTGATCGGGCGGCTCAAGGAGGCGGGCGTGGTCGTCATCCCGTCCATCGGGGCCCGGCGGCACGCCGAGAAGGTCGCGGCCTGGGGCGCCGACGCGGTGATCGTCCAGGGCGGCGAGGGCGGCGGGCACACCGGGGAGGTGGCCACGACCGTGCTGCTGCCCCAGGTGGTGGACGCCGTGGACATCCCGGTGGTCGCGGCGGGCGGCTTCAGCGACGGCCGCGGACTGGTCGCGGCCCTGTCGTACGGGGCCGCGGGCATCGCCATGGGCACCCGTTTCCTGCTGACCTCGGACTCCACCGTCCCGGACGCCGTGAAGGCCGAGTACCTGAGGGCCACGGTCAAGGACGTCACCGTCACCACCGCCGTGGACGGGCTGCCGCACCGGATGCTGCGCACCGCGCTGGTCGACTCGCTGGAGCGGGCGGGCCGCACCCGGGCACTGGCCCGGGCGGTCCGGCACGCGGCGGGCTTCCGGAAGCTGTCGGGGCTGAGCTGGCCGCAGATGGTCCGCGACGGCCTCGCGATGAAACACGGCAAGGACCTGTCCTGGAGCCAGGTCCTGCTCGCCGCGAACACCCCCATGCTCCTCAAGGCGTCCATGGTCGAGGGCCGTACGGACCTCGGCGTCATGGCATCGGGCCAGGTCGCGGGGGTGATCGACGATCTCCCGTCCTGCGCGGAGCTCGTCTCCCGCGTCATGGCCGAGGCACAACAGGCACTCGAAGCACTGCACTCGCTCCGCACCCTGCCACCACCAGGGTGATCCCCCTTCTCCGTCACAGGAGTCGCCTCCATGAGCCGTGCCCGAATCCGCCTGGCGACCGCGGCGGCCGCCGCCGCTCTCGCCATCGGGACCCTGCCCGCCTCCGCGTATGCGGCGGCGGCGCCCGGAGCCGGGGTCAGCGCCCGGCACCACCAGGCCCAACCGCAAGCGGAAACGATTCGCCAGATCCCCCTCCAGGGCGCCGTCAACGTCCGTGACCTCGGCGGCTACCGCACCTGGACCGGCGGCAAGGTCCGCCAGGGGCTCGTCTACCGCTCCGACGCACTGAGCAAGCTGACCGACGCGGACGTCACCACCGTCTCCGGTCTCGGCCTCACGAAGGTCGTCGATTTCCGCATCCCCATGGAGCTCCAGTACGACGGCGCCGACCGGCTGCCGTCCGGGCTCACCGCCACCTCGCGCCCGGTCAGCGACCTGGGCCTCTACGGAACCCTCGTCGGCGCGATCGCCAGTGGCGACCCCGTCACCCAGGAGCAGATGCTCGGCGGCGGCCGCGCCGAGGCCTACATGCGCGACATCTACCGGACGTTCGTGACCAGCCCCGAGAACCGGGCGCAGTTCGCGGCGACCCTCCGGGAGATCGCGGACGGCGGTCAGGGTCCGGTCCTCTACCACTGCACGTCCGGCAAGGACCGGACCGGCTGGATGAGTTACGTCCTGCTGCGCGCGCTGGCCGTGCCCGAGGACACCGCCGAGGGCGACTACCTGGCGTCGAACACCTTCCGCGCCGCCTACGACGCCCGGCTGCGGGCGGGCCTCAAGCAGTCGGGGCGCATGCAGAACCCCGACCTGCTGATCCCGCTCCAGGAGGTCCGCCAGGACTACCTGGACGCGGCGACGGCTCGGATGGAGACCGACTACGGCAGCTTCTACGGCTACCTGACCGAGGGCCTCGGCCTGGACCTGTGGACGCTGGCGAGGCTCCAGAACAAGATGGTCCGCTAGCGGACAGCACGACGCCGGGCAGTGCGAGAAGCACTGCCCGGCGTCGTGGTCACTGCGTACGGTCAGACCGCGCGGCGGCGGCCCTGCCCACCCGATCCGACACGGCTGCGCGCCGAAGCCGCGGCCGCACCGCCGGAGGGCGCGCCGCCGCCGGTGCGCCGGCCGCGCTCGCCGGAGCCGGCGGCCGCGCCGCCACCCTGGCCGCCGCGGCGGGCCTGGCCCGATCCGGCCGCCGCCGGGGCCTGCCCGGAAGTACCGCCACCGGAACGGCGGCCACGGCCGCCGGCCGGCTGGGCGCCGCCCGTGGCGGAGCCGGTGCGCGGCCCGCCCGAACGGCGGCGCGAGCCGGAGCCCGAACCGGATCCGGAGCCGCCGCGCGGCTTCGGCGCGGTCGGCTGCGGCACGTCCAGCACCACCGGGACGCCCGAGGGCTCCTTGGCGCCGGTCAGCCGGGACAGCTCCTCGTCGGAGGACTTGATCTGCGCGGTGCGCGGGGAGATCCCGGCGTCCGACATCAGACGGGTCATGTCCCGCTTCTGGTCGGGCAGCACCAGGGTGACCACGCTGCCGGACTCGCCGGCGCGGGCGGTACGGCCGCCGCGGTGCAGGTAGTCCTTGTGGTCGGTGGGCGGGTCCACGTTGACGACGAGGTCGAGGTCGTCGATGTGGATGCCGCGCGCGGCGACGTTCGTCGCCACCAGCGCGGTGACCTCGCCCGTCTTGAACCAGTCCAGGGTGCGGTTGCGCTGCGGCTGGGAGCGGCCGCCGTGCAGGCCGGAGGCGCGGACGCCGTCCGCGAGGAGCTTCTTGACCATGCGGTCGACCCCGCGCTTGGTGTCCACGAACATGATCACCCGGCCGTCGCGAGCGGCTATACGCGTCGCCACGGCCTTCTTGTCGGTCTCGTCCATGACGTACAGGACGTGGTGTTCCATCGTGCTGACCGCGCCGGCGGACGGGTCGACGGAGAAGGCGACCGGGTCGTGCAGGAACATCTTGACGAGCTTGTCGATGTTCTTGTCGAGCGTCGCCGAGAAGAGCATGGTCTGGCCCTCGGCCCGCACCTGCTTGAGCAGCGCGGTGACCTGCGGCATGAAGCCCATGTCGGTCATCTGGTCGGCCTCGTCGAGGACGGTGATGCCCACCTGCGAGAGGTCGGCGTCACCGCGGTCGATGAGGTCCTTCAGACGGCCGGGGGTGGCGACGAGCACCTCGGCGCCGCGGCGCAGGGCGCCGGACTGCCGGTTGATCGACATGCCGCCGACGACGGTCGCGATGCGCAGGTTGACGGCCGTGGCGTACGGGGCCAGGGCGTCGGTGACCTGCTGCGCGAGCTCACGGGTCGGTACGAGGACCAGCGCGAGCGGCTGCTTCGGCTGCGCGCGGTGTCCGGCGATACGGGCCAGCAGCGCCAGGCCGAAGGCCAGCGTCTTGCCGGAGCCGGTGCGGCCGCGGCCGAGCAGGTCACGGCCGGCGAGCGAGTTCGGCAGCGTCGCGGCCTGGATCGGGAACGGCTCGGTGACGCCCTGGGCGGCGAGGGTCTTCAGCAGCGCCTCGGGCATGTCCATGTCCTCGAACGCGGCCACCGGCGGGAGGGCCGGGGTCAGCGGTTCGGGCATGGTGAATTCCTGCGGCCTGGCAACGGGGGCGGACTTCTGCCGTCCCGCACCAGCCTTCGGACGTCCCTGGGCCGCGCCTCGGCCCCGGGTGGGGCGGCGGCTGGGTCGTGCGGAGCTGGAGCTGGTCATGCGGAAATGCCCTCCTGAAACCGGCAGGTACAACAAGGTCGAAACAGCAGACAAGCCGGGGTCCGCACCTCACGGTGCGGACCCCGGCATGCTGAAGGAATTAGGCGGGGATGATGTTCTCCGCCTGGGGGCCCTTCTGGCCCTGGGTGACGTCGAAGGACACGCGCTGGCCCTCCTGGAGCTCACGGAAGCCCTGGGTGGCGATGTTCGAGTAGTGGGCGAAGACGTCCGGGCCGCCACCGTCCTGCTCGATGAAGCCGAAGCCCTTTTCCGAGTTGAACCACTTCACGGTGCCAAGTGCCATTTTAAATCTCCTGAATAGGCGGCAAAGGGCCCCATCCGGAGAGTCCGGCAAAACAATAAAAGCGCCTGAGGATCATTCCCGTCAGGCGCACATAAAGTTCATGGGTACCACAACTGCAACGAGCTCTAAGCTAGCACACCTCCGTGCGTCGGTGTGACCGCGACCGCGTGACCTGCGTCGTCCGTGTGAAAAGTCCCGGCGGGGCCCCGGTTCCGCCGGGGGTGTCGGGGCCCGCCGGGGCCGGGGTCAGAGCCGCTCGATGATCGTCACGTTGGCCTGGCCGCCGCCCTCGCACATCGTCTGGAGGCCGTAGCGGCCCCCGGTGCGCTCCAGCTCGTGCAGGAGCGTGGTCATCAGCTTCACCCCCGTCGCCCCCAGGGGGTGGCCCAGGGCGATCGCGCCGCCGTTGACGTTGACCCGCTCCGGGTCGGCTCCGGTCTCCTTGAGCCAGGCCAGCACCACCGGGGCGAAGGCCTCGTTGATCTCCACCAGGTCGATGTCGGCCGGCGACATGCCGGTCTTCTTCAGCGCGTACGCCGTCGCCGGGATCGGTGCGGACAGCATGCGGATCGGATCCTCGCCGCGGACCGAGAGGTGGTGGATGCGGGCGCGGGGCCGCAGCCCGTGTTCCCGTACGGCCCGCTCGGAGGCGATCAGCATGGCCGCCGCGCCGTCCGAGACCTGGGAGGAGACCGCGGCGGTGATGGTGCCGCCCTCGACCACCGGCTTGAGGGTCGCCATCTTCTCCAGCGTCGTGTCCCGGCGCGGGCCCTCGTCCACGCTCACGTCCCCGTACGCCACCGTCTCGCGGGCGAAACGCCCCTCGTCGATGGCCCGGATCGCCCGCTGGTGGGAGCGCAGGGCGAACTCCTCCATGTCCTGCCGGGTGATCCCCCACTTCTGCGCGATGAGCTGGGCTCCGTGGAACTGGTTGACCGGGGCGTCGCCGTACCGGGCCCGCCAGCCCGCCGATCCCGCGTACGGGCCCTCCGTGAGGCCCAGGGGCTCCGCCGCCTGCCGCGAGGCGAAGGCGATCGGGATCATCGACATGTTCTGGGTGCCGCCCGCGACCACCAGGTCCTGGGTCCCGGAGAGCACCCCCTGCGCCGCGAAGTGCACGGCCTGCTGCGAGGACCCGCACTGGCGGTCGACGGTGACCCCGGGCACCTCCTCGGGGAGGCCCGCGGCCAGCCAGGCGGTCCGCGCGATGTCGCCGGCCTGCGGACCCACCGTGTCGAGGCAGCCGAACACCACGTCCTCCACGGCGGCCGGGTCCACCCCGGACCGCTCGACCAGCGCCTTCAGGACGTGCGCGCCCAGGTCGGCCGGGTGGACGGCGGACAGTCCGCCCTTGCGCCGCCCCACGGGGGTGCGTACCGCGTCGACTATGTAGGCCTCGGGCATCGGGACTCCTCGGATCGGATCTGTCACGTGGGGCGGAGGGCGATCCCGTCCAGCACCATCGACAGGTACTGGCGGGCGATCTCCTCGGGGCTGTGCTGTCCGCCCGGCCGGTACCAGGACGCCGCCACCCACACCGTGTCGCGCACGAAGCGGTAGGTGAGGCGGATGTCGAGGTCGGCGCGGAAGACCTTGGCGGCGACCCCCCGCTCCAGCGTCCCCAGCCAGGCCTTCTCGAACTTCTGCTGCGAGTCGGACAGGTAGTGGAAGCGGGGCTGTGCGGAGAGGGTGCGGGACTCCTTCTGGTAGATCGCGACGGCGGCGCGGTGCCGGTCGATCTCCCGGAAGGACTCGGTGACGAGGGCCTCGATGGTCTCCCTGGGGCCGAGACCGGCGGCGAGGACGGTGTCGTACCCCTCCCACAGTTCGGTGAGGAAGGCGGAGAGGATCTCGTCGAGCATCGATTCCTTGGAATCGAAGTGGTAGTAGAGGCTGCCGGCGAGCATGCCGGCGGCGTCGGCGATCTTGCGGACGGTGGTGGCGTTGTAGCCCTGTGCGGCGAAGACCTCGGCGGCGGTGTCGAGGAGTTCGCGGCGCCGCTCGGGCGAGGCCGTCACCTGCGGCTGCTTCTTGGGTGTCGGCTGGTTCGGCTGGTTCGTTGGCACGCGTCCATTCTCGGCCAGGGCATCCGCTAGGCGTGCTGGCTGCTGACCGACACGGTCTCGCCCGTCATGTACGAGGAATAGCCGCTGGCCAGGAAGACGATGACGTTGGCGACCTCCCAGGGTTCGGCGTACCGGCCGAAGGCCTCGCGGGCGGTGAGTTCGGCCAGCAGCTCCGCACTGGTCACCTTCACCAGGTGCGGGTGCATGGCCAGGCTCGGAGCGACCGCGTTGATCCGTACGCCGAACTCCGCGGCCTCCAGGGCCGCGCAGCGGGTCAGCGCCATCACCCCGGCCTTGGCGGCGGCGTAGTGGGCCTGGCCGGTCTGGGCGCGCCAGCCGACGACGGAGGCGTTGTTGACGATGACCCCGCCGCCGCCGGACGCCCGGAGCGAGCGCAGTGCGGCGCGGGTGCAGCGGAAGGTGCCGTTCAGGGTCACGTCGAGGACCTTGCCCCATTGTTCGTCGGTCATGTCGACGAGGGCGGCGGTGCCGCCGAGTCCGGCGTTGTTGACGACGACGTCGAGGCGGCCGTGGGTCTGTTCGGCGAGCGCGAAGAGGGCCGCGACCTGGTCCTCGTCGGTGACGTCGCAGGGCAGGGAGGCGACCCGGTCCGCCCCGAACCCGGCGGCGAGCGCCTCCTCGGTCTCCTTGAGGCGGCGGGCGTGGGCGTCGCCGATGACGATGCGGGCGCCCTCTTCCAGGAAGCGGCGGGCGGTGGCCCCGCCGATCCCGGCCCCGGCGGCCGCGGTGATGACGGCGGTGCGGTCCTTCAGCAGTCCGTGCCCGGGGACATAGCCGGGGGTGTTCACGCCCGTACCTCCTTGGGAAGGCCGAGGATCCGCTCGGCGATGAGGGTGCGCTGGATCTGCTCCGAGCCGCGTAGATCGTGTCGGCGCGGGAGAAGAGGAAGAGCCGCTGCCCGTCGTGGAACTCGTACGGGTCCCGAACCTCGGTGCGGAACTCCTCGACGCCGCTCATGGCCGTACGTTAACCTACCAAACACTTGTTAGGGAAGGATCCCCGCATGCCCGAAGCCCCGGTGGTGCTGTACGAGCGGCGCGGCCCGGTCGCGTACGTGACCATGAACCGCCCCCGCTACCGCAACGCGCAGAACAGCGCCATGACGTACGCCCTGGACGACGCCTTCTACCGCGCCGCCGACGATCCCGAGGTGCGGGTGGTCGTCCTGGCGGGGGCCGGGGAGCGCTTCTCCGCGGGCCACGACGCCAACCAGGCCGAGGACCTCCAGGGGCTGCACACCGGCATGGACTCGGTGTTCGGCCTGCACCACCTGGCGCACGCCCACAACGCGGAGACGGCCGCGGACCCGCTCGGCGGCATGAACGTGTCCGCCATGAAGAGCGCCGCCATGAAGAGCGCCGCGCTGAAGAGTGCCGCCCTGAAGGAGGCGAACGGCTGATGGAGCTGGTGCACACGGCGGACACGGAGGCCTTCCGGGCCGAGGCGCGCGCCTGGCTGGCCGAGCACGTGCCGGCGCGGCCGCTGCCCTCCCTGGAGACGCGGGAGGGGTTCGCGGCCCACCGGGACTGGGAGGCGCTGCTGCACGCGGACCGCTGGTCGGTGGTGTCCTGGCCCGAGGAGTACGGAGGCCGGGGCGTCGACCTCGTGAAGTGGCTGGTCTTCGAGGAGGAGTACTGGGCTGCGGGCGCCCCCGGCCGGGTCTCGCAGAACGGCATCAACCTCCTCGCGCCGACCCTCTTCGACCACGCGACGGCGGAGCAGCGGGCCCGGGTGCTGCCGTCGATGGCGAGCGGCGAGGTGATCTGGGCGCAGGCCTGGTCGGAGCCGGAGTCGGGCTCCGACCTGGCCTCGCTGAAGTCGCGGGCGGTGCGGACGGAGGGCGGCTGGCTGCTGTCCGGCCAGAAGACCTGGTCCTCGCGGGCGGCCTTCGCGGACCGCGCCTTCGGGATCTTCCGCACCGACCCGGACACCCCGAAACCGCACCAGGGGCTGACGTACCTGATGTTCGGCCTGCGGGCGCCGGGGGTGACGGTGCGGCCCATCGGCCGCCTCGACGGCAAGCCGGCCTTCGCGGAGCTCTTCCTGGACGGGGTCTTCGTACCGGACGAGGACGTGATCGGGGAGCCGGGGCAGGGCTGGCGGATCGCCATGTCGACGACAGGCAACGAGCGGGGGCTGACCCTGCGCTCCCCCGGCCGCTTCCTGGCGGCGGCGGACCGGCTGACCGGGCTGTGGCGCGCGCAGGGCGACCCCTCCGACACCGCGCTGCGGGACCGGGTGGCGGACGCGGTGGTCGGGGCGCGCGCGTACGAACTGTTCACCTGGGCCAACGCCGCCCGGTTCGCGGCGGGCGACGCCGTCGGCGCCGCGTCCAGTCTGAACAAGGTGTTCTGGTCGGAGTACGACATCGCCCTGCACGAGACGGCGCTGGACCTGCTGGGCGCGGACGCGGAGCTCGCGGAGGGCGAGTGGGCCGAACCGTGGATCTTCTCCCTGGCCGGGCCGATCTACGCGGGGACGAACGAGATCCAGCGCGACATCATCGCCGAGCGGCTGCTCGGCCTTCCGAAGGGCCGCCGCTGATGCGCTTCCTGCCGACCGACGAGCAGTCGGACTTCGCCCGTACGCTGCGCTCCCTGCTGGGCGCGGCGGAGGTCCCGGCGACGGTGCGGGCCTGGGCGGACGGCGAGCACGGGCCGGGGCGGGCGCTGCGGTCCCGGCTCGCGGGGACGGGCCTGTTCGCGCTGGCCGCGCCGGAGCCGTACGAGGGCCTCGGACTGCTCCCGCTGGAGCTGTCCCTCGGCTTCGTGGAGCTGGGCCGGGCGGGGGTGCCGGGGCCGCTGGTGGAGAGCGCGGCCGCGTCGGTCCTCCTGGCGGAGCTGGGTGACGAGGGGTTGGCGAAACGGTTCGTCCCGGGCCTGGTCGCCGGCGAGTCCTCGGCCACGCTGACCCTCCCCGGCGGCGGCCCGTACGCCCTGGACGCGGACGCGGCGACGCACTGCTTCACCGTGTCACCGGCGGGCGAGCTGCGGCTGGCGGGCGGGCGCGGGGAGCCGCTGGCGTCGACGGACCCGGCCCGGCGGCTGTTCCGGCCGGCCCCGGACGGCGAACTGCTGGCCGCGGGCCCCGCGGTGGCGGCCGCGGCGGAGACGGCCCTGCGCTGGGCGCGCCTGCTGACGGCGGCCCAGTGCCTGGGGGTGGGCGAGGCGCTGCTGGCCAGGACGGTGGAGTACGCGAAGCAGCGCACGCAGTTCGGGGCCCCGATCGGGTCCTTCCAGGCGGTGAAGCACCGCCTGGCGGACACCCTGCTCGCCCTGGAGTTCGCCCGCCCGCTGGTGTGGGCGGCGGCCCTGTCGCCGGCCGCACCGGACGTGGCGGCGGCGAAGCTGTCGGCGGGCGAAGCCTGCCAGCGGGCCGCGATGACGGCGCTCCAGCTGCACGGCGCGGTCGGCTACACGGAGGAGCTGGACCTGTCCCTGTGGCTGCGCAAGGCCCGCCCGCTGCGGGACGCTTGGGGTACGCCGCCGGCCTGCCGGGCGGAGGTCCTGCGGCCGGTTGCCTCCGGCTGCGCGGCAGGGGGGTGGGGTCGGCTGTAACGGGGCCGGGCCGGTTGCCTCCGGCGGGTCGGCAGGGCAGTGGGCCGGTTGTAAGGGGGGCGGGCCGGTTGGCTGCCGGTTGGCTGCGCCGCTCGGGCCGGGACGGGGTGGGGGCCGGTTGGGCCGGGGCCGGGCGCGCGCCGGGGTGTCTCCTCGGGCGCCGAACGTGCCGGGGGGTCGGAGAGATCGGCCTTGTTGTGTTCGGCGCCCTGCGGGGACACCCCGACACACACCCGACCCCGACCCAACCGGCCCGGCTGCTACCCCAGAACCTGCGACCTTGCCGCACCATCCAGCCTCGCCGCACAAATTCAGCCCCGCCGGCGTTTGAGGCGCGGGGTGCGGGGCGGAGCCCGGTCTTTGAGCCGCACGGTCGAACCCCGCTGCATTACTCCAGCCTGCGCCACGCCATTCCGCCTCGCCGCACTGCTCCAGCCCCTCCGGCGTTTGAGCCGCGGGTTCGGGCGGAGCCCGGGTGGGGGGACGGGTCAGGCTGTGGTGAGGCGGGTGGGTTGGAGGCCGGTCAGGAGGAGGGTGAGGGCTTCGTCGAGGGTGGAGCCGAGGTACCAGTCGCCGGTGTGGTCGATGCCGTAGACGCGGCCTTCGCGGTCGAGGGCGAGGTGGGAGCCGCCGTCGGCCTCGACGCCGAGGGGGCAGAGCTGGGTGGACAGGGCCCGGCCGAGGTCGGCGAAGGTGCGGGCGAGGTGGAGGCCCGTGAGCGGGTCGAGCCGGACCGGGGTCGGGGCGATCTGGCGGCCGGGCCCGGGCGCGGTGATGGTGAGGCCGCCGAACTCGGCCCAGGCCTCGACGGCGGCGGGGAAGACGGTGTGCCGGTGTCCGGCCGGTGTGGTGTGGTCCCGGAGCGCGTCGGCCCAGTACTCGGCCTGCTTGATGTCCCAGCGGCCGGGCTCCCAGCCGGCCGTGCGCAGGGCGGAGTCCACGGCGACCGGGAAGCGGGTGGCCGAGGAGCGGTCGTAGGAGGCGGAGGTGGGGGTCATGGCTACTCGGCTGGGGTGAGGTCGACGGGGCGTACGCCGAAGTGGGCGAGGAGGGCGTCGCAGGAGCGGCAGGGCGGTGCGTAGCTGCCGTGGAGGGGGTCGCCGTCCTCGCGGATGCGGCGCGCGGTGATCTTGGAGTGCTTGAGGGAGCGGCGGGCCTCGCTCGCGGAGAGCGGTTTGCGGGAGGCGCGCCGGGAGCGGGCCGCCTCGACGGCGGCGAGGTGGCGGGAGAGCAGTATCGCCTCGGGACATCGGCCGGTGAAACGTTCGCGCTGGCCGCTCGTGAGGGTGTCGAGGAAGTCCTGGACGAGCGGGTGGAGCACGGGGGGCTGGTCGGCCTTGCCGGCGGTGCCGGTGAGGGTTTCGCCGCGTACGGAGAGGGCGGCGGCCACGGTGGGGAGGATGCCGTCGCGGCGGAAGCGCAGGGCGGGTGCGACGGGGCGGCCGTCGGTGCTGCTCCAGCGCAGGCGGGGGTCGCCGGCGGGGCCGGCCGCCTCGCCGGCCGGGCCCGCGGCTGCCGGCGTGCCCGGTGCCTCCGGGGTGGTGTCGCCCGGTTCTGTGCGTGTTGCCGTGTGGTGCATGGTCGCGCTTTCCCTCCCGTGGCGGCGGTGGTGACCGCTGTCGCGCACGCCCCCGTGCTGCGGGGACAGCCTGCCAAATGTCACCTGTCATGCGGAAGCGGGGTCGAATATTCGTATCAATTCGGATGTTCCTGGCCCCGCGGTGGGTGTGCCGGTCGCGCGCGGGTGAGGCTCTTGCCCCAGCACATAGGCTGTGGTGAACCAGCCAGATCCAGCAGGGGGCTACCGCCATGACGACAGGTCGGCTCGGGCAGCAGGCCGCGCCACCCAACGCCGCTTACTCGGGGCAGGTCGTGCATTTCCCGGACCCGGTCCGGGCCGCTCGGCATCCCCACGGAGTGCGGATGGACGGCAACGGGCATCCGGACTTCTCCGCGTACGCGCGTGCGGCCGTGGAGATCGCCGAGCCGCCGGAGGGCTTCGGCGTCGACGAGTTGCGGCTGACGGACTACGTGTCCGCGAACGCGGCGATGAAGGCCGCCGGGCACGAGTTGTGGGACACGGTCGGGCCGGTGGCGACCCCGCACGGCTGGACCTGGCACCACGTGGCGGGTTCGCGGCGCATGGAGCTGGTCCCGGTCGAGGTGAAGGCGCTGCTGCGGCACCACGCGGGGCTGGCGACCGCTCCGGTGGACCACGAGAAGCGCGGGACACGGCCGTTGCAGGAGCTGCGCCCGGTGCACATGGGGCTGCCGAAGTCGGTGGTCTCGGTGGCCGAGGAGCAGGTGCAGGGGGTCGAGGAGGACCTCGGCTACCGGCTGCCGGAGGCGTTCCGCTCGTTCCTGAAGGCCGCGGGCGGCTGCGCGCCGGTGGGCGCGGGCCTGGACGTGGACCTGGGTCTGCTGGTGGACCAGCCGTTCTTCACGGTGCGTGAGGAGGCGGCGGTCAATGACTTGGTGTACGTCAACAAGTGCCTGCGGGACCACCTGACGAAGGACTACCTGTGCGTGGCCTTCGCGCAGGGCGGGCTGCTCGCCCTGAAGGTGAAGGGCGAGGGCATCGGCTCGGTGTGGTTCTCCCCGTACGACGATGCGCGCGACCAGGACGGCTGGTCGGTACAGGAGCGCGTGGAGCGGTTGTTGCTGCCGTGCGGTGCTGATTTCGACGCCTTTCTGGAGCGGCTGGCGGGCAACCCGCCGGAGCTGGAGACGGTGGCCGGTCTGATGGTGGACGGCGGATTCGCACGCTCGGTTCCCGTGGCGGGGCCGGTTCCGTCGGTGCGTCCCGGTTCGGATGAGGGGTGACGGCGCGATGGTGACCTTTGCGCAGGCGCAGGAGCGCGCCGAAGAGTGGATCAACGGGGACGTTCCCGCGTACCAGCACCGCGAGGTGCGCGTACGGGAGTTCGGGCTCGGGTTCGTGGTGTGGGCGGAGGACCGTGCGGCGGGTCCGGTGTCCGGGGGTGGCCGGCAGCGGCTGGTCATCGCGCGGGACAGCGGCGAGGTGACGCTGTGGCCGGGGCTGCCGGTGGGTGAGGTGATCCGCCGGTACGAGGAGGAGTACGGGGCGGTCGCCGCTTCGGCCGCTTCGGAGGCTTCGGTTCCGCCGCCGCGGATCGACTCGGAGCAGACCTCGTTCATGCTGAGTCCGCCGGAGTGGCTGCAGGAGGCCGCGGACCGGGCGGGGATTCCGCCGGCGCCGACGCCCGCGCCCGCTTCGGCTTCCGTTGGTGATGAGCCCGCTGCCGCGGCCCCGCCTTCGGCGCCGGTGGAAGCGGTGCCGCTGCGGCGCGGGGGCGAGATCCCGTACGAGCCGACGGCCAACGACGGCGTCCCGGCGGCCGGCCCGGCCCCGGCCGCGGTGCCGACCGGTGCCACGCCGTGGGCGGGCACCGATGTGAACTCCGGCACGGACGACGCGTCCGTGCCGCTGCCCGCGACCGTGTTCGCGCCGCCGCTGTCCGGGTCGGACCTGGAGGACCGGCCGTCCTCCGGTGTGGCCCCGGAGGCCAAGACCACGCTGATGCCGGGTGGCAGCCGGCTGCCGAGGACGGCCGTGGTGCCCGCGCTGGGTTCGCCGGCGGCCGACATCGCCGACGCTCCGACGAGCAAGGCGCAGGTCTCCCGGCCGGGTGGGCCCGGGGGCCAGCAGCCGACGCCTCCCGGTGCGCCTGGTGCCCCCGGTGCGCCGGGTGCGGGTCAGCCGTCGACGCCGCCGGGTCCGCCCGGCGCGCCCGGTGCCCATCACGCCGCGACGATGCTCGCGGGTCCCGGCGTACCGCAGCCGCCCGGCCCGCCCGGTGCCCCCGGTGCGCCCGGGGCCGGTCAGCCGCCCGGTCCGCCCGGCGCCCCCGGTGTGCCCGGGGGCGGGCTCGACCACGCCGCGACGATGCTCGCCGGTCCCGCCGTGACCGGTCAGCCGCCCGCGCCTCCCGGTCCTCCCGGTCCGCCCGGTGCCCCGGGCGCCGGCGCGCCGCAGCCTCCCGGCCCGCCCGGTCCGCCGGGGGCTCCCGGGTCGCTCGGCCGGGGGCTGGACCATGCCGCGACGATGCTGGCCGGTCCGGCCGTGACGGGTCAGCCCCCGGCGCCTCCCGGTCCGCCCGGTGCGCCCGGTGCCCATCACGCCGCGACGATGCTCGCGGGTCCCGGCGTACCCCAGCCGCCCGGTCCGCCGGGCGCTCCCGGCGCTCCCGGCGCGCCCGGTGGCGGGCTCGACCACGCCGCGACGATGCTGGCCGGTCCCGGCGTACCGCAGCCGCCCGGCCCGCCCGGCCCGCCGCCGGGCGGACCCGTGGCGCAGCCGCCGGTCCAGGTCCCGACCGGTGCGCCCACGGTCGGCCCCGGCTACCAGGCCGTGCTGCGCTACCGCGCGCCCGACGGCTCCGAGCAGCAGCTCATCCGCCGCTCGGCGCCCGGCACCCCGCATCCGGAGTGGCAGATCCTGCACGAGCTGCGCGCCATGAACGTGCCGCCGCAGCAGGTGCTGGAGCTGCACACCGAGCTGGAGTCCTGTGAGCTGCCCGGCGGTTACTGCGCGCGGATGATCCGGGAGACCTGGCCGCAGGTGCGGATCACCAGCGTGGCCCCGTACGGGAAGGACCACGCGGGCCGGCAGGCCGGTATGCGGCACCTGCTCACCCATCAGGGGGAGCTGCACCAGGTGGCGGACGGTCCGGCGCGCCCCGCGCCGGTACGGGCGCCCCTGCCGCAGGTCCCGCTGCAGCAGGCGATCCCGCTGGAGGCGATCGCGCAGGAACTGGCGGGGGCGTTCGGTCCGCAGGGCGTGTTCCGCTTCGACCAGCGGGCGGTGTCCCGTCAGGGTGTGCCGGAGATCGTGGCACAGACGCTGATGTGGTCGGGTCTGCCGGTCGACTTCGGGCCGTTCTTCTGGGCGCAGGCGGTGCCGGGTCAGCCGGTGCCGACGCTCGCCGAGATGGCCGCGCAGCGGCAGGTGCAGCCGGCTTCGGACGCGGGCTCGTACCTGGTCGTCGGCAGCGACTTCGGCAAGGCGCTCTGCGTGCAGTACGGGACCGCGCACATCGTGGCGGTGCCGGTGGAGGGCGGTCCGGGCGGTGCTCCGGTGCCGCCGCAGTTCGTGAACTCGAGCCTGCCGCAGTTCGTGCGTTCGCTGGCGATGCTGGGTCACATGTGGCGGCTGCGCCAGCATCTGACGCCGGAGCAGGCCGGCCGGTGGACCGTCGATTTCCAGGCGAATCTGGCCGGGCTCGACAGTGCGGCGCTGGCGTCGCCGGAGAGCTGGTGGTCGGTGCTGCTGGAGCAGATGTGGGACGGACTGCTCTGAGGTCGCCCTGATCGGGTGACCGGTGGAATGGCCGGGTCGGGACCCTCGGAGGGGGTCTCGGCCCGGCCATTCGGGCTTCTGGCATCAAATGGCGCATCCTTGACGGGAATCCCCGCGAGAGAGGCGCATCCAGGATGAGTGCACCCATTGCGACCGTGCGCGGTCGCGGCTACCGCATGGAAGAGGTCGACCGGTATCTCGCCCGGCTCTCCGGGAGCCGCGACGACGCCTGGGAGCGGGTGGCACGGCTGACGGTCCTGGCCAAGCAGATGGAGGCGGAGGCGGAGCGGCTGCGGGAGACCGTGGCCGGGCTCGCCCCGCAGACGTACGACGAACTGGGCGAGCGGGCCCGGCGGATCCTGCTGCTGGCGGAGGAGGAGGCGGACGCCGTACGGATGGACGCGCGGGCGGACGCGTTCGCGACGCTGGGCGCGGCCGAGGCGCGGGCCGACCGGGCGGCGGAGCTGGCGCGGGGCGACGCGGAGGCGGTGCGCGAGCAGACGGAGGTCCGGGTCCGGCAGGGCCTGCTGCGGGCGCAGCGCGAGGCGGACGACGTACGGGCGCAGGCCCGGGAGGACGCGGCGGCATGGCGGGCGGAGGCGGCGGCCGCGCTGGCGGAGACGCGGCGGCGGGCGGACGCGGAGCTGGCGGAGCGCGAGCGGGAGCAGACGGAGCGGTGGGAGGCGGCGGAACGGGGCCTCGCGGCGCGGGAGGCGGAGCTGGAGGCGCGCCACGCCGAGCTGGAGCAGTACGCGCAGGCCCGCCTGGCGGAGGCCCGGCGGGGGTTCGCGGAGGCGGAGGAGTCGGCGCGGCACGGCCAGGAGGACGCGGAGGCGCGGGCGGCGGAGCTGGTGGCGGCGGCGCGGGTGCGGGAGGAGCGGGTGGGGCGGGAGACGGACCGCATCCTGCGGGAGCACGGGGAGTCCGAGGACGAGATGCGGGCCCACATGAACCACGTCCGCTCCAGCCTCGCCGCCCTGACGGGCCGCGCCGCCCCCGCGGAGGGCTGAGCCCGCGCCGCCGCTGCCGCAGGCCAAGCCCCCGGAGTCCCGCTCCTCAAACGCCGGAGAGGCTGAAGTGGTGCCTCAAACGCCGGCGGGGCCGGAGGTGGCGGGGCCGGAAGTGGTCAGGTCGGTGAGGAAGTCCTCGATCAGCGGGGCGATCTGCGGGAGGTGGGTTTCGAGGGCGAAGTGGCCCGCGCCTTCGAAGACGTGGACGGCGGCGTCCGGGGCGTCCTGGAGGTAGGCCTTGGCGCCCGCCGGGGTGAAGAAGGGGTCGCCCGCGCCCCAGACGACCAGCACCGGCACCCCCGCGCTCCGCAGCCACGCCTGCCAGGCGGGGTAGTGCGCGAAGTTCGAGCGGTAGTCGAAGGCCAGGTCGGCCTGGGCGTCGGCGCGCCCCGGCAGGCCGAGGTGGTGCACGTCGAGGGTCACGCTGTCGGGGGAGATCAGGCCGGTGTCGGCGACGCCGGTCTCGTACTGGAAGCGGGTGCCCTCCAGGGTGAAGAGGCCGCGGATCCGCCCCTCGTTGCCGGGGACCTCGCGCCGGAGCCCGGCGAACTCGCGGGCCGCGTCGGAGAGGCCCTCCTCGTACGCGTTGCCGTTCTGGACGATCAGGCCGGTCACCCGCTCCGGGCGGCGCACGGCGAGCCGCAGTCCGACGGGGGCGCCGAAGTCGAAGACGTACAGGGCGTAGCGGTCGAGTCCGAGGGCTTCGGTGAAGCCCTCCATGACGTCGGCGAGCCGGTCGAAGGTGTACGTGAATCCGGCCGGGGCCTCGGTCCGGCCGAAGCCGGGGTAGTCGGGGGCGATCAGACGGTAGGGGGTGTCGCCGAGGGCGTCCATCAGGCGGGCGAACTGGTGCGAGGCGGTGGGGAAGCCGTGCAGGAGCAGCAGGACGGGCCCGTCGGCGGGGCCGCTCTCGCGGTAGGCGACGCGGACGCCGTCCACGTCGACGGTGCGGTGCTGGATGGTGGGGATGGTGCGACGAGCGGTCATCACATGCCTCCTGTGGCTTCGTGTCCGTTAGTCTTGCCGGTGATCGCTAATGGGTCAAGTGCTTGCAGTAGCATTAGTCGGGTGACAGTGACCTTCCCGCTCACCGGTGAGCCCCTCGCGCTGGACCTCCTCAACACCCGTACCGCCGAAGGCGACCTCGTCGCCGACGCGGCGGGCCTCGTGGCCTGGCTGGACGTGCACGCCGGGCGGCTGACCCCGGTCGGCGCCGTCGGTGCGGCCGAGGTGGCCGCCGTACAGGCCGTACGGGAGGCCGCGCGCCCGGCGCTCGACGCGGCCCGGCGCGGCGAGCGGCCCCCGGCCGGGGCGCTGGCCGCGCTGAACGGGGCGCTGGCCGCGGCGCCGTCCCACCGGGTGCTGGCCTGGACGCGGGAGGGCGGCACGACCGCGCCCGCGCACCGCCCGGCCGGTCCGGCCGCGCGGCTCGCCGCCGAACTGGCCGAGGCGGTCGCGGAACTCCTGACGGATCCCCGGGTGGGGCAGGTCCGTGAGTGCGAGGCGCACGACTGCGTGCTGCTCTTCCTGCCGGCTCACCCCCGCCGCCGCTGGTGCGTCGCCTCGGTGTGCGGCAACCGGGCGCGGGTGGCCCGCTACTACGCCCGCCACAGAGGGCAGCCGGACGAGTGACGGGCCGGGCCCTGGCCGGGAGCCGAGCAGGTCAGGCTTGGGCGCCGGGTGGCTGCGCCGCTCGGGCCGGGCTTCGGGTTGGCCGGTTGCACCGCTCGGACCGGGTCGCTCGGACCGGGGTGCGGTGGGGGCCGGTTGTGCCGGGGTCGGGCGCGCGCCGGGGCGTCTCCTCGGGCGCCGAACGTGGCGGGGGGTCGGATTGATCGGCCTTGTTGTGTTCGGCGCCCTGCGGGGATCACCCCGACACACACCCGACCCCGGCCCAACCGGCCCGGCTGCTACCCCAGCCTGGCCGCACCATCCGGCTTCGCCGCACCAATTCGGCCCCGCCGGCGTTTGAGGCGCGGGGTCTGGGGCGGAGCCCCGGCACACACTGATGCGGCAGAGGCGGTCTAGTCGGCCGCCCGCTGAGGGGCCGGTGCTGTGGCCGGTTTGGGCGGAGGCTCGTACACGTACGGGTCGCTGCGGAGGCCGCGGGCTGTGACCGTCACCGCGAAGGGGGCGGTCGTGCCCTGCGGGAGGGGGGCGCTCAGGGTGCCCGTCGCGGGGTCGAGGAAGGCGGGGACGGCGGCGCCGTCCACGGTCACCCGGGCCGGGGTGCCGGCGGGGCCGGGGCCGAAGCCGCCGCCTTCGACGGTGAGCAGGCCGTCGGCCACGGAGACGTCGGTGATCACCGGGTTGCCGCGGACGGCCATCTTGTTCACCAGGTAGGCCCCCGCCGGGGCGCCCGTGAGGGCCCACATCTCGGCGGGTAGCCGGGGGAGCCCGGCGCCCACGTCCGCGAGGAAGAACAGCACCACGTACAGCATCGTGACCGCGCTGAGCGCGACGTACTGGAGGTCGACGAGGTCCGTGCGCCCGCTGTCGTTGGCGATCAGCTCCCGCAGCGGCCGCCGCCCCGACGGCGTCGGCTTCGCGGCGGGCTTGGCCAGCGTGCCGTTCTCCACCCGCAGGCCGACGACCGTCTTCGCCGCGATCAGCGCCACGTACGGCCCGCCGAGCAGTGGCAGGTACACCGTGGTCAGCTGGGACAAGGGGCCGTCGGCGGCCCGGAAGTAGGCGACGCCGCCGCCCGCGGTGAGCCCGTACGCGAGGATCGCGAGCAGCAGCCAGACGAGGATCACCGTCCAGGCCAGGGCGAGCGCCGTGGAGGTGGAGAGCCGGCCGTCGCGGCCGGTGACGAACGCCGGGTTCCTGCGCAGCCGCAGGCCGATCGGACCGGCCAGCGCGGCCAGTAACAGCAGTACGCACAGTGCGGATGCCATGTCGTTCCCCCCGGATGACGGTGCTGCGTACGAGGGTCTCCCACTGGTCCGGCCATGACAAGTCAGGCCGGCCGTGCGGCCGTTGGCCCGCTACTCCTCGCGCAGCTCCGGCAGGACCGGGAACCTGCGGGGTGCCACCAGCAGCAGGACCAGCAGCGCGGCCACGGCGGCCGCGCTCGCACCGAGGAAGATGTGCTCCACGGCGGCGGCGACGGCCTCGCGCAGGTAGTCGGCGGCGGCCCCCGGGAGCAGGCCCGGCCGCTCCAGCGCCTTCGCCACGTCGTCGAGGTGGTCCGGGAGCCCCGGTACGGGCGCGTCGGCCAGGCGGGCGGCGATGGTGGCGTTGGCGACGGCCGCGAGCAGGGCGGCGCCCACGCTCTGGCCGACCTGCCGGCAGAAGAGCACCGAGGCCGTGGTGGTCCCGCGCTCGGCCCAGCCCACCGTGGACTGGACCCCGACGATCAGCGGGAGCTGGAAGAGGCCGAGGGCGCCGCCCAGCAGCAGCATGATCAGCGCGGGCTGCCAGGGCCGGGCGGGGTGCGGCAGCAGGGTGAAGGAGTACAGGATCACCGCGGCGAGGCCGATCCCGACGGCCGCGGTGTTCCGGAAGCCGATGCGCCGGTAGACGTGCTGGCTGAGGGCGGCGCTGAGGGGCCAGCTCAGGGTCATCACCGACATCACCAGCCCGGCGCTGACGGGCCCGAGGCCGAGCACGGACTGGGCGTACGTCGGCATGAACACCATCGGCGCGACCATCAGCAGCCCGAGCGCGGCCAGGGCCAGGTTGACCGCGGCGATGGTGCGCCGCCGCCAGACCCAGCCCGGCAGGATCGGTTCCTCGGCCCGGCGTTCCACCACGACCACCACCACGGCCAGCACCGCGCTCGCGCCGAGCAGCCCCAGCGAGGGCGCGGACAGCCACGGCCAGGCGACCCCGCCCTGGACGAGCGCGAAGAGCAGCAGCCCGCCGCAGGCGAAGACGGCCAGGGCGCCCGCCCAGTCGACGGGACCCCGGCGCCCGGGGGACCGTACGGGCTCCACCAGGTGACGGGTGACCATCCACAGGGCGAGGGCGGCCAGTGGCAGGTTGAGCAGGAAGATCCAGCGCCAGTGCGCGTACGAGGCGAGGAGCCCGCCGAGCGCCGGACCGGCCACGGCCGAGGTGGCCCAGACGCTGGACATCCGGGCCTGGATCCTCGGGCGTTCCTTCAGCGGGTACAGGTCGGCGGCCAGGGTCTGGACCGTGCCCTGGAGGGCGCCGCCGCCCAGGCCCTGGACGATCCGGAAGGCGATGAGGGCGGCCATGTTCCAGGCGAGGGCGCACAGCAGCGAACCGACGAGGAAGAGGCCGATGCCGAAGAGGAGGACGGGCTTGCGGCCGAAGGTGTCGGACAGCTTCCCGTAGACGGGCAGGGTGACGGTGACGGCCAGCAGATAGCCGGAGAAGAGCCAGGAGAAGACGGAGAAGCCGCCGAGGTCGCCGACGATCTGCGGGACGGCGGTGGCGACGATGGTGCTGTCGAGGGCGACGAGGGCCATGCCGAGCATCAGCGAGGCGACCACGGGGGCCGGCGGCCGGCCGCCGGCCTTCCGGGCGCCGCCGCCGGCGTCCCCACCGCCGGACGCTCCGTCGGGGGCCTGCGGGCCCGTGGCCGAAACGGCCGCCCCCGCCGTCCCCGGAGCGTGGTCCGCACGCCCCTCGGGTATGCCGTCCTGGCCTCCGCCCGTGCTCTCCGCTGCGGCCACCGAGATTCCTTCCCCCTGCACGTAACTGCGGGGAACACCTTCTCACCGCCCCCGCGTTCCGCGGTATCCCCCAGGCCTGCTCCCTCGAAGGGTGGACATCCCCTAGGGGTCCCTCCGCACAACGGGCCAGGGGCGGTTCCTCCCGGCGGAGGAGGTGAGGGCCCCCGGGGTCTCCTTAACTGGAACATACGGACCGGGAGGTGGGGGGTGGGGATAACCCCCGGGTGGATACGGCGATGGGCACCAGCGTGCCGAGGCCCCGCCCGCCGCAGACTTCATGACGACGCACGCGGACGCACGCAGCCCGCAGACGCAGGCAGACGCACGCAGACGCACACACGCGAAAAGGGAGAAAGACCGTGACAACGGCTATGACCGAAACCAGGCACGGGGGTACTGGAGGGCATGAAGCCGTCGCGGCCCGGGCGCGGAAGCTCGTCAAGGCGTACGGCTCGGGGGAGACGCGCGTCGTCGCCCTCGACGACGTGGACGTGGACATCATGCGCGGCCAGTTCACGGCGATCATGGGCCCCTCCGGCTCCGGCAAGTCCACGCTGATGCACTGCCTCGCCGGTCTCGACACGGTGACCAGCGGGCAGATCCACCTGGACGACACCGAGATCACCGGGCTGAAGGACAAGAAGCTCACGCAGCTGCGCCGCGACCGGATCGGCTTCATCTTCCAGGCCTTCAACCTGCTGCCCACGCTCAACGCCCTGGAGAACATCACGCTCCCCATGGACATCGCGGGCCGCAAGCCCGACGCGGAGTGGCTGAACCGGGTCGTGGAGACCGTCGGCCTCGCGGGCCGGCTCAAGCACCGCCCGACCGAGCTCTCCGGCGGCCAGCAGCAGCGCGTGGCGGTCGCCCGCGCCCTCGCCGCCCGCCCGCAGATCATCTTCGGTGACGAGCCGACCGGAAACCTGGACTCCCGCGCCGGCGCGGAGGTGCTCGGCTTCCTGCGCCGTTCGGTGGACGAGCTCGGCCAGACCATCGTCATGGTCACCCACGACCCGGTCGCCGCCTCCTACGCGGACCGCGTCATCTTCCTGGCCGACGGCCGGATCGTCGACGAGATGTACGGGCCCACCGCGGACCAGGTCCTGGACCGGATGAAGGACTTCGACGCGCGCGGGCGGACGTCATGAGCAACACCGTCCTGAAGACCTCGCGGCGCAACTTCGTCGCGCACAAGGGGCGGATGGCGCTCTCCGCCGTCGCGGTCCTGCTCTCCGTCGCCTTCGTCTGCGGCACCCTGGTGTTCACCGACACCATGAACACCACCTTCGACAAGCTGTTCGCCGTCACCAACTCCGACGTGACCGTCAGTCCGAAGGAGGCCAAGGGCGGGGAGGAGACCCCCGACCGCGGCAAGCCCGAGATGCTCGCGGGCTCGGCCGTCGAGCAGATCAAGAAGGCCGAGGGCGTCAAGAGCGCCGAGGGCGGCGTCGTCTCGATGTCCGTCACCGTGGTCAACTCCAAGAACGAGAACATGGGCTCGACCACCGGTGCCCCGACCATCGCGGGCAACTGGAGCGACAACGAGCTCAAGTCGATGAAGATCACCTCGGGGCAGGCGCCGCGCGGCCCCACCGAGGTGATGGTCGACGCCGACACCGCGAAGAAGCACGGACTGGCGCTCGGTGACGAGCTGCGCACCATCGCCATCACCGGCGACATCCGCGCCAGGATCAGCGGTATCGCCACCTTCACCGTGACCAACCCGGGTGCGGCCGTCGTCTACTTCGACACGGCCACCTCGCAGCAGGCCCTGCTCGGCTCCGCCGGCTCCTTCACGCACGTCAACGTCACCGCCAAGGACGGGGTGAGCGACGAGCAGCTCAAGCAGAGCATCGCCGCCGCCGTCGGCGCGGACACGTACAAGCTGCAGACCGCCAAGGAAGCCGCGGACGCCAACCGCAAGGACGTCGGCTCCTTCCTGAACGTCATGAAGTACGTGATGCTCGGCTTCGCCGGCATCGCCTTCCTCGTCGGCATCTTCCTGATCTTCAACACCTTCTCCATGCTGGTCGCCCAGCGCACCCGCGAGATCGGCCTGATGCGCGCCATCGGCGCCGACAGCGGACAGGTCCTCAAGTCCGTGGTCGTCGAGGCGTTCCTGCTCGGCGTCGTCGGCTCGGTCCTCGGCGTCGGCGCGGGCGTGGGCCTGGCCGTCGGCCTGATGAAGCTCATGGGCCAGATGGGCATGCACCTGTCCACCGACGACCTCACCGTCGCCTGGACCACCCCGGTCGTCGGCATCGTCCTCGGTGTCCTCGTCACCGTCGTCTCCGCCTTCGTCCCGGCCCGCCGCGCCGGCAAGGTCTCCCCGATGGCCGCGCTGCGCGAGTCCGGCACGCCCGGCGACAAGAAGGCCGGCCGCATCCGCGCCGCCCTCGGCCTGGTCCTCACCGGCATCGGCGCCGCGGGGCTCTTCCTCGCCGCGGCCGCCGAGAAGGCCGGCCCCGGATCGCTGTGGCTCGCCCTGGGCGTCGTCTTCAGCCTCATCGGCTTCATCGTGATCGGCCCGCTGCTCGCCGCGGGCGTCGTACGGGTGCTCTCCGGCGTCGTGCTGCGGCCCTTCGGGTCGGTCGGCCGGCTCGCCGAGCGCAACGCCCTGCGCAACCCGCGCCGCACCGGCGCCACCGCCGCCGCGCTGATGATCGGCCTCGCGCTGGTCGCCTGCCTGTCGGTGGTCGGCTCCTCGATGGTGGCCTCCGCCACCGACGAGCTCGACAAGTCCGTCGGTGCGGACTACATCATCAACTCCGAGACCGGGCAGCCCATGCTGCCGCAGGCCGAGCAGGCGCTGCGCGCCACCGCGGGCCTGGACCACGTCACCGCCTACCGCGAGGTGCCGGCCAAGGTCACCGCCCCCGACGGCGCCGCCGAAGAGGTGGGCCTCGGCGCGACCGACCCGACGTACGCCCAGGACATCCGGCGCAAGATGGTCGCCGGCGAGCACGCGGCGGCGTACGGCAAGGACTCCATGTCGGTGGGTTCGGAGTACGCGACCAAGCACGGCATCAAGCTCGGTGACGAGCTGACCGTCGCCTTCACCGGCGGCAACACGGTCAAGCTGAAGGTCGCGGCCATCACCAGCGACGGCGGCAACATCGACAAGACCATGAAGTACATCAGCACCGAGATCGCCCGGGCGAACGTCCCGGCGGACCGGCTGCCGCTGCCCTTCATGCTGCTGGCCAGCGCGAAGGACGGACAGTCCGACGCCGCCGCGTACAAGGCGGTCAAGGCGGCGATGGCGGAGTACCCGCAGTACGCGGTGCGCAACCAGGCCGACTACAAGCAGTCCCTGAAGGACCAGGTCGGCCAGCTGCTCAACATGGTCTACGGGCTCCTCGGCCTCGCCATCATCGTCGCGGTCCTCGGCGTCGTGAACACCCTGGCCCTGTCGGTGGTCGAGCGGACCCGCGAGATCGGCCTGATGCGCGCCATCGGCCTCTCCCGCCGCCAGCTGCGCCGCATGATCCGCCTGGAGTCGGTGGTCATCGCCCTCTTCGGCGCCCTGCTCGGCCTCGGGCTGGGCATGGGCTGGGGAGCCAGCGCCCAGCAGCTGCTGGCGCTCCAGGGCCTGAAGGTCCTGGAGATCCCGTGGCCGACGATCATCGGGGTGTTCGCCGCCTCGGCCTTCGTGGGCCTGTTCGCCGCACTGGTCCCGGCCTTCCGGGCCGGGCGGATGAACGTCCTGAACGCGATCGCGAGCGAATAACCGCCGCGCGGTCGTACGGGGGAGGGCGCCGGCCCGGGACCTTTGGTTCCGGGCCGGCGCCTTGTCGTTCGGCCGGTCGGCCGCGGTCGGCCGCTCGTCAGCCGCGCCGCATCAGGACGATCCCGGCGGCCTCGCCCACCAGGGTGTACCGCTCACCGGGGTGCAGCTGGCCGGCGTAGACGACGGGATCCTCGCCGGCCCACTTGGACGAGTTGTCGATGGTGATCCAGTCGGGGACCACGCCCTTGCTGCCGCCGATCCACAGGACGCGGCAGCGGGAGGTCAGCCGGGTCAGCGGGGTGGTGTCGGCCTCCACGGTGGCCCCGTCGGGGATCCGGTCGAGGAGCCGCTCGATGGCCGTGACGCGGTCGGGCTTCCCGTACGTACGCGCTTCCGTGAGCTTGGCGGTCGGCATGGCCGTCGCGGCCAGGGCGAGGCCGGCGGCGAGGACGGCGGTGGGCAGCTGGAGGGAGTAGGCGCGCAGCCGGGGCCGCTCGCTGCGCCGGAACGTGTCGATGGCGTCGACGAGGGCGAGGGAGACGACGGGCATGAGCACGGCGCTGTAATGCCAGTCGGTGGACCAGTAGTGGTCGTCCCCCGACAGGAACCGCCAGCCGAGGGTGGGCGCGGCGACCAGCAGCAGCGGTGAGCGCAGGGCGAGCAGTCCGGTGGTGGGGATCAGCACCCATCCCAGGGTGGCCAGCTTGGTGCCGGTGCCGGCGAACGGGCCGCCGCCGTCGATCTTGTGCCAGTAGCCGTAGCCCTCGGTGGCGAAGGCCGGTATGAAGACGGTGAAGACCAGGACGGCGAAGACGGCGCCGAAGGCGGCGACGCCGAGCGCGGTCCACGCGGTCCGGCGGTCGGTCGTCCAGGCCCGCCAGGCCACGACCACGGCCAGGGCGGCGAGCGTGAAGCCGAGGTCCTCCTTCACGAGGACCAGCGGCAGTGCCCACAGCAGCGCGGCCCGCCAGTGCCGGGCGAGCACCGCCTCCAGCGAGAAGGCCAGCAGCGGCATGGCGAAGGCGATCTCGTGGAAGTCGAACTCCACGGCCCGCTGGACGCCCCAGGACAGCCCGTACGCGATGCCGATCGCGAGGCCGCGGGCCCGGCCCAGGAGCCGTCCGGCCGCCCTGGTGACGGGGACGGCGGAGAGCGCGAACAGCGCCGCCTGCACGACGAGCAGGGTGAGCGGGCCGGGGAAGAGCCGGTAGACGGGGGCGGCGAGCGCGATGATCGGGCTGAAGTGGTCGCCGAGGATGTTGGCGCCCGGCCCCTTCAGGTCCGCGACGGGCTCCTGCAGGTGCGCGTACGCGCGGATCGCCTGCTCGAAGATGCCCAGGTCCCAGGAGGCCCAGTCCATCCGCCGGAACCGCCCGACGGACAGGACGAGGTAGACGAGGAACAGGCCGCCGGCGACCGCGTACGGTCCGGCCCACCGGCTCCCGACGGGTTTCGACCGCGCCGGTTTCGCCCGCACCGGGTCCGGCGGCACCGGATCCGCCGCGGCTTCCGGCCGGACTATGGCATCGCTCGTCACGGCCTTCGTGCCCCCTCGGCGAGCTCTGACGTCAGTACCTCGACATCGTAGAGGGGCTCGGACGCACCCCCGGTTGCGTCCGTGAACCCTTCGGTCCGGGCCCGCGCGGGCGCCCGATCCGTCACCCGGACGGGCGACCTGAATCTCCCGCGCGTGGCGGCGGGGTGCGTCGTAGGGTGGGAACCCCCGGCCCGTGCGACGTGTCGGGTCCTTCGCGTTGCCCCTTCACCGGACGGAAAGCCTTCTTCATGAGCCTGCACGGACTGCTCGACGCCGTCACCCGGGACCCCGCCCTCGCCGAGGCGGTCACCGCGGCCGGGGACGGCAACCGCATGCACGTGGACCTGGTCGGCCCCGCCGCGGCGCGGCCCTTCGCGATCGCCGCGCTGGCCCGGCGGACCGAGCGGACGGTGCTCGCGGTCACCGCCACCGGGCGCGAGGCCGAGGACCTGGCCGCCGCCCTGCGCTCCATGATGCCGCCGGGCTCCCAGGACGCAGTGGTGGACTACCCGTCCTGGGAGACGCTCCCGCACGAGCGGCTCAGCCCGCGCAGCGACACCATGGGCCGCCGGCTCGCCGTACTGCGCCGCCTGGTGCACCCCAGCAAGGACGATCCGGCGGCCGGGCCGGTCAGCGTGATCGTCGCCCCCATCCGGTCCGTGCTCCAGCCGCAGGTCAAGGGGCTCGGGGACCTGGTCCCGGTCAGCCTGCGCCAGGGCGCGAGCGCCGACCTGGGGGAGATCACGGCGGCGCTGGCCGCCGCCGCGTACGCACGCGTCGAGCTCGTCGAGAAGCGCGGGGAGTTCGCCGTGCGCGGCGGCATCCTCGATGTGTTCCCGCCCACCGAGGAGCACCCGCTGCGCGTCGAGTTCTGGGGCGACGAGGTCGAGGAGATCCGCTACTTCAAGGTCGCCGACCAGCGCTCCCTGGAGGTCGCAGAGCACGGGCTGTGGGCCCCGCCCTGCCGCGAGCTGCTGCTGACCGACGCCGTACGGGAGCGGGCCGCGGCCCTCGCCGAGGCCCATCCCGAGCTCGGCGAACTGCTGAACAAGATCGCCGAGGGGATCGCCGTCGAGGGCATGGAGTCCCTGGCCCCGGTCCTCGTCGACGACATGGAGCTGCTGATCGACGTCCTGCCGGCCGGGGCGATGGCCGTGGTCTGCGACCCCGAGCGGGTCCGCACCCGGGCCTCCGACCTCGTCGCGACGAGCCAGGAGTTCCTGATGGCCTCCTGGGCGGCCACCGCGGGCGGCGGGGAGGCCCCCCTCGACGTCGGCGCGGCCTCGCTGCGCGGGATCGCGGACGTCCGCGACCGGGCCCGTGAGCTGAACATGATGTGGTGGTCGGTCTCCCCCTTCGCCGCCGACGAGACGGTGGGCGGGGACACGCTGAAGCTCGGCATGCACGCGCCGGAGGCCTACCGCGGAGACACCGCCCGGGCCCTGGCCGACACCAAGGGCTGGATCGCCGACGGCTGGCACACCGTCTACCTGACCGAGGGCCACGGCCCGGCCGCCCGTACCGTCGAGGTGCTCGGCGGCGAGGGCATCCCGGCCCGGCTGGAGGCCGAGCTCCGGACCCTGGAACCGTCGATCGTCCACGTCGCCTGCGGCTCGATCGACAACGGGTTCGTCGACCCGGCCCTGAAGATCGCCGTCCTCACCGAGACGGACCTGACCGGCCAGCGGACCGCCACCAAGGACCTGGGCCGGATGCCGACCCGGCGCCGCAAGACGATCGACCCGCTGACCCTGGAGGCCGGCGACTACATCGTGCACGAGCAGCACGGCGTGGGCCGCTACGTCGAGATGGTCCAGCGGACCGTGCAGGGCGCCACCCGCGAGTACCTGCTGGTGGAGTACGCGCCGGCCAAGCGCGGCCAGCCCGGGGACCGCCTCTACATCCCCACCGATCAGCTGGAGCAGGTCACCAAGTACGTCGGCGGCGAGGCCCCGACCCTGCACCGGCTCGGCGGCGCCGACTGGACCAAGACCAAGGCGCGCGCGAAGAAGGCGGTCAAGGAGATCGCCGCCGACCTCATCAAGCTCTACAGCGCCCGCATGGCGGCCCCCGGCCACACCTTCGGCCCGGACACGCCCTGGCAGCGCGAGCTGGAGGACGCCTTCCCGTACGCGGAGACGCCCGACCAGCTCACCACCATCGCCGAGGTCAAGGAGGACATGGAGAAGTCGGTCCCGATGGACCGGCTGATCTGTGGCGACGTCGGCTACGGCAAGACCGAGATCGCGGTCCGGGCGGCCTTCAAGGCGGTCCAGGACGGCAAGCAGGTCGCCGTCCTCGTGCCGACCACGCTGCTCGTGCAGCAGCACTTCGGCACCTTCTCCGAGCGGTACGCGCAGTTCCCCGTCAAGGTGAAGGCGCTGTCCCGCTTCCAGAGCGAAACGGAGTCCAAGGCCACCCTGGAGGGGCTGAAGGAGGGCTCGGTCGACATCGTGATCGGCACCCACCGGCTCTTCTCGCAGGAGACGAGGTTCAAGGACCTGGGCCTGGTCATCGTCGACGAGGAGCAGCGCTTCGGCGTGGAGCACAAGGAGCAGCTGAAGAAGCTCCGCGCCAACGTCGACGTGCTCACCATGTCCGCGACGCCGATCCCGCGCACCCTGGAGATGGCGGTGACCGGCATCCGCGAGATGTCGACGATCACCACCCCGCCGGAGGAGCGGCACCCGGTGCTCACCTTCGTCGGCCCGTACGAGGAGAAGCAGATCGGCGCGGCCATCCGCCGTGAACTGCTGCGCGAGGGCCAGTGCTTCTACATCCACAACCGGGTCGAGTCCATCGACCGGGCGGCCGCCAAGCTGCGCGAGATCGTGCCCGAGGCGCGGATCGCGACGGCGCACGGCCAGATGTCGGAGCAGGCCCTGGAGCAGGTCGTCGTGGACTTCTGGGAGAAGAAGTTCGACGTGCTCGTCTCGACGACGATCGTCGAGTCCGGCATCGACATCTCCAACGCCAACACCCTGATCGTGGAGCGCGGCGACAACTTCGGCCTGTCCCAGCTGCACCAGCTGCGCGGCCGCGTCGGCCGTGGCCGCGAGCGCGGGTACGCGTACTTCCTCTACCCGCCGGAGAAGCCGCTCACGGAGACCGCGCACGAGCGCCTGGCCACCATCGCCCAGCACACCGAGATGGGCGCCGGCATGTACGTGGCCATGAAGGACCTGGAGATCCGCGGCGCGGGCAACCTGCTCGGCGGCGAGCAGTCCGGCCACATCGCGGGCGTCGGCTTCGACCTCTACATCCGGATGGTCGGCGAGGCCGTGGCCGACTACCGGGCGGCCGTCGAGGGAGGGGTGGAGGAGGAGCCGCCGCTGGAGGTCAAGATCGAGCTTCCGGTCGACGCGCACGTCCCGCACGACTACGCCCCCGGCGAGCGGCTGCGCCTGCAGGCATACCGGTCCATCGCCTCCGCCGGTTCCGAGGCGGACATCAAGGCCGTACGGGAGGAACTCACCGACCGCTACGGCAAGCTGCCCGAGCCGGTGGAGAACCTGCTGCTGGTGGCCGGTCTGCGGATGCTCGCCCGGGCCTGCGGGGTCGGCGACATCACCCTCCAGGGCAACAACATCCGCTTCGGGCCGGTGGAACTGCGCGAGTCGCAGGAGCTGCGCCTCAAGCGGCTCTACCCGGGGACCGTGCTCAAGCCCGCCACCTCACAGGTGCTGGTCCCGCGCCCGAAGGCGGGCAAGATCGGCGGCAAGCCGGTGGTCGGGCGGGAACTGCTGGCCTGGACGGGAGAGTTCCTCACCACCATCCTCGGCTCCTGACCGCCGTGGGGGCCGGGATTCCGCGATGCGGACTCCCGGCCCGTCGCGACACCGCACACGTCGGGACGATTCGCCTGCCGGGGGGCGTTCCGGGCGTGGGTGAAGGGCCGTGCAGCGACCGTGCAACGGTTGCGTGCATCCCCTCACTCATGGCCGGGAACGCTGTATACCCTCAGACCCGAAACTTCTTCCGCACGGCCCGTCAGGAGCAGCGATGCACGGCCCCGGCCTTCCGCCGCAGCACGCCCCCCAGTCCACCGACGGGGGCGTGGTGGCACTGCGCGTGGTGTTCATGCTGCTGCCCATCCTGAGCTGCGGCTTCCTGGCCTGGGGGTCGATGCTGCGGCTCGCCCTGGTGACCCGCAAGTCCCGCGACTGGGTGCTGCTGGTGGTCACCGGCGCGCTCGCCGTGCTGTGGATGACGCTGATCCAGCTCGACCCGACGCCCGACGTCAACGGCTGGCAGGGCAACCTCGGGGCCGGTGGCTCGATCTTCACCGGCTTCGCCGTCTGCGTGTACTTCCTCGTCGCGGACATCAAGCACCACGAGGCCCGGCGGACCGCGCTGCCCGCCTACGGGTACCCGGCCGCGCCCTACGCCCACCCGCAGCAGGCCTCGCCCGCCTACGGGTACCCGCACGCCCAGACGCCCGTGCCCCGGCAGCCCGCCGCCGCGCCGGTCCCGCCGCAGGCGCCGCCGCAGCCGACCCCGCCCCCGCGCATCGGGCAGGTCCGCGCCGAACTCGACGAGCTCAGCGAACTGCTGCGCAAGCAGACCCCGCCGCCCGGCGGCCCCTACCAGGACCCGAACCAGACCGCGATCCAGGACCCGAATCAGTGACGGACCGGCTCATCGGGGACCGCTACCAGCTGGCCTCCATCCTGGGGCAGGGCGGCATGGGCCAGGTCTGGACCGCGTACGACAAGCGCCTGGACCGCCGCGTCGCCGTCAAGCTGCTGCGCCCCGACAAGGTCGCCGGCCCCGGCACCGTCGCCGAGGAACTGCGCCGCCGCTTCGTGCGCGAGTGCCGGGTGACCGCGCAGGTCGACCACCCCGGCCTGGTCACCGTGCACGACGCCGGCAGCGACGGCGACGAACTCTTCCTCGTCATGGGCTACGTCGAGGGCACCGACCTCGCCGACCACCTCGCCGAGCACGGCCCCTACCCCTGGCAGTGGGCGGTCGCCGTCGTCGCGCAGCTGTGCTCGGTGCTCTCCGCCGTGCACGCGGTGCCGATCGTCCACCGCGACCTCAAGCCGCGCAACGTGATGGTCCGCCCGGACGGCACCGTGCTCGTCCTGGACCTCGGCGTGGCCTCGGTGATGGACACCGACACCACCCGCCTCACCAGCACCGGCACCCCCATCGGCAGCCCCGCGTACATGGCGCCCGAGCAGGCCATGAGCGGCGCGGTCGGCCCGTACACCGACCTCTATGCCCTGGGCGTGCTGCTCTACGAACTCCTCAGCGGCAACGTCCCCTTCGCGGGTTCCACCGCCCTCGGCGTGCTCCACCGCCACCTGTACGAGCCGCCGGCCCTGGTCCGGCCCAAGCGCCCGGAGATCCCGCAGGAGCTGGAGACGCTCCTGATGCGCCTGCTCGCCAAGGACCCGCAGGACCGGCCCGCCTCCGCCCAGGCCGTCTACGAGGCCCTCGCCCCGCTGCTGCCCGCCAGCGGCAGCCGGGCCCCCGCCGGCCCGCTCGATCCGACCCGCCCCTTCCTGCGCCCGCACGCCCCCTGGCCGGACCGGGCCACCGTGATCCCGCCGCAGCCGACCTCACCGCCCACCCCGGTCCCGACGCCCGCCCGGCCCGACATCCCCGGCGCCGTCGACGAGGCCCGCAAGCTCCTGGACCAGGGGCGGCTCACCCAGGCCGGGGACATCCTCGGCGGCATCCTCCCGGCGGCGGCCGCCGAACACGGGGAGCACTCCCCGGTGGTCCGCTCCCTGCGCAAGCAGTACGCCGCCACGCTGATGGACGACGGCCAGTACCGCCGCGCCCTGCCGGAACTGCGCCGCCTCGCCGACGAGTTCCCGGCCGGCGACCCGCAGTCCCTGCGCTTCCGCTACGACGCGGCCCAGTGCCTGGAGCAGCTCGGCGAACCGGCCGCCGCCCTGGCGGAGTACCGCTCGCTGCTCCCGCTCTTCGAGAACCACTACGCCAACCCGGACCCGGGCCTGCCGCTGGAGGTCCGCCGCCGGATCGCGCACCTGCTGCTCTCCCTCGGCGACCGGCAGGCGGCCCACGAGGCCCTGGCCCGGCTGTTGTTCGACGCGGAACGCCTGCACGGCCCGGCGCACCCCTTCCCGTCCGAGATCCGCCGCACCCTGCAGTGGCTCGGTCAGATGCGCTGACGCCGCCGGAGCACCAGGGCGGTCAGGACCACCAGGGCGAGCCCCGCCGCCGCCGCGCCGGGCACCAGCCCCGGGGGGCGGAACGAGCAGCTGAGCGTGCTGGTACGGCCGTCCAGGGGGAGGGCCACCAGCCCCAGATGGGCCGCGGCCGGGCGGCCGTTGCACGTCCAGCCGGCGATCGCGGGGACGGAGAGGACCGCCGTGCCCGTGGTCCCCGCGGGCAGTTCGGCCCGGATCCGCGAGGAGCCGACGTGCAGGGAGGTCGCCGCCGTGGCGCGCAAGGCGGCCACCGCGATGTCGAGGCGGGCCCGGTCCAGGCAGGACAGCGTCCACCGCGCGGGCGGAGCCGCGTCGAAGACCAGGGCCGAGGAGGCCCCGCGGGAGACGCCCATCGGCTGCAGGGCCGCCCGGTTGCGGGGGGCGTTGCCGTTCAGGCGGAAGGCGGGCCCGTCCGCGAGGCGGGCCGTGGCGTTGTACTCCGGCGCCCACAGGTAGGCCTCCGTGCCCGCGCGGCAGACACCGGGCGCGAGCGGGTCCTCGTACACCCGGGCCCCCAGGAGCAGTTCCTGGTTGGCGAAGGGGGAGTCGCCGTAGGTGGGGGGAGCGCCGGGCGGGCGGGTCGTCACCAGCGGCGGGACCTCGGCGCGGCGGACCGTGCCGTCGGGCTGCAGGCGCGCGCCGACCGCGAACAGGGCGTCCGTCACCGGGTTGTCGATGCTCTGGACGTTGCGTCCGCGCGAGGTCCAGCCGGCCCCGAGGGCGACCATCGTCCGCGTGAACACCTCCGGAGTGTGGCTGCTGTAGTACGAGCCGCCCTCCCCGCCCAGCAGCATCGGGTCGTTGCCCGACAGGGCGGGCCGGCTCGGGTCGGTGCGGTACGCCGGCCAGCCCCCGGCGCCGGCCAGCGCCTCGGCGCGCGCGGTGTGGGCCGACCCCCAGGACGGGTAGTCGTCGAGCCCGCCCAGCTTCCCCTTGTGCCCGTACGCGGTCGTCGCGGCGGCCTGCGCCAGCAGGACCGCCGCCAGCAGCCCGGCCGCCGGGAGCGCCAGCCGGCGGTGGCGCAGCGCCCACCAGGCCGCGCCCGCCAGTGCCAGCCCGCCCGCGAACAGCGCGTACCCCCAGTCCGTCCCCAGCGTGCTCCCGCGCGACCAGAGCACCGCGGCCGCGAGCAGGCCCGCCCCCGCCGCCAGGGCCGGCGGCCTCGGCAGGCCCGCCGCCAGCCCGGTCCAGGCGGCGATGACGGCGATCCCGGCGAGCACGAAGGTCTGCCGGTACGGGCTTCCGTTCGGGGTGGCGAACAGGTGCCAGGCCAGGTGGGTCGGGGCCCACTGGAGCGAGAGCACGACGGCCACCGTCAGCCCCGCCCACCACAGCCGGGCGCGCACCGGCACCGCCCGGTGGAAGGGCAGCGCGGCCACCAGGAGCAGGGTCCCGGTGCCCACGAAGACGGCGGGGGAGGAGAAGGAGTACGTCGCGGGCAGCAGCCGCGCGAAGAGGTCCGCCCAGGACACCGGCCGGAACTCCTTGACCCACCCCGGGTAGGCCTGCCCCGAGCTGAGGAAGAGGGGGACGAGCACGGGAGCCGCGAGCAGGATCCCGAGCAGGGTCGTCCCGGCCGCCCGCGCGATCACCGCCGTCCGCGTCCGCAGACCCTCCCGGGTCAGCACCACCCGTACCACCAGCACCAGCGCCGCACCCAGCGTCGCCATGTAGGCGGTGTAGAAGTTCGCCGTCCAGCAGACGGCGACGACCAGCGGCGCGAGCACGAGCCGGCGCCCGCGCAGGGCCCATTCGCCGGTCAGGCACAGCAGCGGGAAGGCGATCAGCCCGTCCAGCCACATCGGGTTGTAGGAGGCCTCGATCACCGACCAGCCGCACAGCGCGTACGAGGCCCCGAGCAGCCCCGCCGCCCACCACGGGCCGCGGCGCTGGGTGCGCAGCAGCCACGCCATCGCCGCCGCCGCGACCGTCATCTTGAGCACGGTCACGACGTACACCGCGAGGTCTATGTCCGCGCGCGGGAACAGCCCGACGAGGACGGAGAGCGGGCTCGTCAGATAGGTGCCCAGGTCGGGCAGGAAGCTGGTCCCGTACCCGGACTGCCAGTTGAACAGCAGCCCGCCCTCGGCACGGCCGTGCAGGAGGTCCCACAGGTGCGCGTGGAAGGGCACGAACTGATTGCCGAGGTCGTTGATGCTGCGGTGGCGCGGTCCGTACGGGAAGACGCGGGCGGCGGCGTCCCCCGCACACACGGCCACCGCCGTGAGCAGGGCGGCGAGCGCCGAGCCGGACAGGCCCAGGCGGCGCGGCGAGCGGGGCTGTGAGCGGTGCGGTGTCGACATGGTGGGCCGACCCTGGCACCACCGGGGGACCGAAGGATGGCCGCCAGATGAACGCGCACCCCGACACCTCGGGAATCGTTGGTCGAACCGGTGGCTCGGACCACCCTGACTGCATACCATCGATCACCGCACGGCCCTTGTGCACCGACGCACAATCTCCCGGCCCTGGAGGCTCCTTTGCACCGTCGCACAGCGCTCTCCGTCTCCGCCGCCCTGCTTCTGGCGGCGCCTCTGCTGTCCGCCTGCTCGGGCGACGCCCGGCCCGGCACCGCGGCCGTCGTCGGCGGCGAACGGATCACCACCTCCGCCCTCCAGGCCCAGGTCAACGACGTCCGCGTGGCGCAGAACCGGACCGGGCAGGCCGCCGCCGAGCTCATCGCGAGCACCCCCAACCTGGAGCGCCAGAAGCTCGACTCGATGCTCCAGAGCCACGTCATCGACCAGATGGCCGAAACCGCCGGCGTCTCCGTCTCGGTCAAGGAGATCGAGGACGAACGCCGGGCGTACGTGGAGGAGAACAAGGGGGCCGAGCAGTTCGAGGCGCTGCTCCTGCAGAAGGGCGCCATGGCCCCCGGCCAGGTCGACCGCTTCCTGCGGGACCGGGTCCTGCTGACCAAGCTCACCGCGAAGTACGGCCAGGGGAAGCTGGAGGAGCCCGCCCGGGCCGCCGCGACGGACCTGCGCATCGAGGTCAACCCGCGCTACGGCGCCTGGGACGTCAAGCAGATCAAGCTCGGCGCCGGGGAGACCCCCTGGATCACCCAGCGGACCGGGCCCGAGCAGGCACCCGCCGGAGCCTGACGCGCCCGGCCGGAGGTAGGTTCGGAGGGTGACCGAGCACTCCGAACCCACCGCCGCCGAGCCCACGGGCCGCATCGTCCTGCTGACCACCAGCCACCGGGTCGCCCCCGGCGTGCTGTCCTGGCCGGCGTGGCAGACCCTGCACGCCGCGGACCGGGTGCTGTGCGCCGACCCGGGCCACCCGCAGCTGCCGTACCTGCGGGAGGCGGGCATCGAGGTCGCCTTCGGGACCCCGGACGCGCACGAGCTGGTCGAGGCCTGCGCGGGCGGTCGCACCGTCGTGCTGCTTCCGAGCGGGGAGGGCGACCAGCGGCTCACCGACGGGCTGGCCCGCCTGGCCGGCTCCGGCCGGATCCGGATGCCCGACCTGGAGCTGCTGCCCGGCTCGTACGACCTGCCCGGTGCGCGCCTGCTCGATCTGGTCCAGGTGATGGACCGGGTCCGCCGCGAGTGCCCGTGGACCTCGCGGCAGACCCACGAGGGCCTGGCCAAGTACGCGATCGAGGAGGCGTACGAGCTCGTCGAGGCCATCGAGGACGGGGACCGGGAGGAGCTGCGCGAGGAGCTCGGCGACGTCCTGCTCCAGGTGGTCTTCCACGCGCGGATCGCCGAGGAGCACGAGGATCCCGACGAGGCGTTCTCCATCGACGACGTGGCCGGTGCCCTCGTGGAGAAGCTGATCCGCCGGCATCCGCACGTCTTCGGCGACGCCGAGGCCGAGACCCCGGAGGACGTGAACGCGCACTGGCAGCGCACCAAGGCGGTCGAGAAGCAGCGGGAGTCGGTCACCGACGGGATCCCGGTGGGCCAGCCCGGTCTGGCGCTCGCGGCCAAGCTCGCGGGCCGGGTCCGCACGGGCGGCGTGCCCGTGGAACTGCCCCGCGGTGAGGGCATCGGGTACGAACTGCTGGCGCTGGCGGCACGCGCCGAGGCGGAGGGGACCGACCCCGAGACCGCACTGCGCGCGGCGGCCCGCGTCTACCGGGACGCGATCCGGGCCGCCGAGGGCGTCGGCGAGTAGCCCCCGGACGGTAGCCCCGGACGGTACTCCCGGGCGGCGTTCAGTCGTTCCCGTACTCCCGGGGCGCGCGGGCCGCGGGGTTGTGCCAGTGCGGCGAGGGGCGGTTCAGGAACCACTCGCCGAAGCCGAGCGGGCGGCCCCCGGGCCCCTGGCCCCGGTCGGCGGCGGGTACGGAGTCGTGGAAGAGCCGGCCGGGGCGCGCGCCCAGCTCCTGGAGGAGGTGGACGGTCTCCTCGATGAACTGCGGCGGGCCGCTGAGGTAGACGTCCTGGTCCGGCCACAGGGCGCGGTGGCCGAGCGCCGTCGCGAGCCGGTCGGTGGCCTGGTTGCGGTGCTGTCCGGGGGCGGGGGTGATGTAGGTGACGCCGAGCCAGCGGCAGGAGGCGGCGTACGTGTCGATGAGCGGGCGGTCGTAGAGGTGCGCGCCGTCCCGCGCCACCACGAAGAGCCGTACGTCCTGATCGGGAGGGTGTTCCGCGAGGTGCTCCAGCATCGCCCGGATCGGCGCCCAGCCGGTGCCGGCGGCGATGAGGCTGACCGGGCGGCCGGCGCGGCGGAAGGTCAGCTGCCCGCCGGGGGCACCGAGCCGCAGGACCTCGCCCGGCAGCGTCTCGCTGACCAGCGCGGTGCTGAGCCGCCCCTGGTCGATCCGGCTGACGTGGAGGTCGACGGTGCCGTCGGGGCGGGGGGCGTTTCCCAGGGAGTAGGTGCGCCACGTCGCCGGGACCCGCTCGCTGCACACGCTCGTGTACTGGCCCGGGACATAGGGGAAGGGGGCGTGCGGCCGCAGGGTCAGCACCCCGATGTCCTGCCCGTACCGGAGGTGGCGCACGACCTCCGCGTCCCACCACGGCGGGTCCTCGCTCGCGTCGGCGCCGGCCGTCATCGTGTCGGCGATCACCTGGTAGGCCTCGGCCCAGGCCTTCTCCACCTGTGGGGTCCAGGCCTCTCCGGAGGTCGCGGCGAGCGCGGCGAGGAGGCTGGAGCCCACGGCCGCGTAGTGCTCGGGGCGGGCCAGGAACTTGCGGTGGTCGCGCCCGAGGTCGCGGAGATAGGGGAGGAGGCTCTCGTCGTCGAGGTGGGCGATCACGTGGGTGAGCGCGGCGAAGACGCGGTCCCGCTGCCGTTCCATGTCCTCGGAGGAGGCCGGGAAGAGGTCACGGATTCCGGGGTTGTGCCAGAAGAGGTGGGAGTAGAAGAACTTGACCGCGTGCTCGGCCCGTCTCTCCACCACCGCGAAACTGCTTTTCAAGATCCTCACATCCACAAAACCGAAAGTAGGAATGCCGGGGAAGGCGAGGTCAAGCGATGGCCGATCTACGGACAGCCGCGACGAACGGGCCATATGGGATGGTGGTCCGGCGCCGGGATACGGTCGTGACGTGCATGAGCAGACCCCCGCAGACCCCGCCGACACCCCTTCCTCCGAGGGCCCGACCCTCTTCGACTGGGAGTTCGCGACCGACCCCTACCCGGCCTACGCCTGGCTGCGCGAGCACTCACCGGTGCACCGCACCAAGCTCCCCAGCGGGGTCGACGCCTGGCTGGTCACCCGGTACGCCGACGCCCGCCAGGCCCTCGCCGACCAGCGGCTGAGCAAGAATCCGGCGCACCACGCGGAACCGGCGCACGCCAAGGGCAAGACCGGGATCCCGGGGGAGCGCAAGGCGGAGCTGATGACGCACCTGCTCAACATCGACCCGCCGGACCACACCCGGCTGCGGCGGCTGGTGTCGAAGGCGTTCACCCCGCGCCGGGTCGCCGAGTTCACCCCGCGGGTGCAGGCGCTCACCGACCACCTGATCGACGCCTTCGCGGCGAAGGGGGAGGCGGACCTCATCCACGAGTTCGCCTTCCCGCTCCCCATCTACGCCATCTGCGAGATGCTCGGAGTACCGCGCGAGGACCAGGACGACTTCCGCGACTGGGCCGGGATGATGATCCGCCACGGCGGCGGCCCGCGCGGCGGCGTCGCCCGCTCGGTGAAGCAGATGCGGACCTATCTCGGCGAACTCATCCATCGCAAAAGGGATGATCTGGGCAATGACCTCATCTCGGATCTGATCCGGGCGAGCGACCACGGCGACCACCTCAGTGAGGCCGAGGCCACCGCCATGGCCTTCATCCTGCTCTTCGCCGGGTTCGAGACGACCGTGAACCTCATCGGCAACGGGGTCCACTCCCTCTTCATGAACCCCGGCCAGCGCGAGCGCCTCCAGCGCTCCCTCGCCGCCGGCGAGACCGGTCTGCTGGCCACCGGGGTCGAGGAACTCCTGCGCTACGACGGCCCCGTGGAGCTGGCGACGTGGCGGTTCGCCACCGAGCCGCTGACCCTCGGCGGGCAGCGGATCGAGGCCGGGGACCCGGTCCTGGTCGTCCTCGCGGCCGCCGACCGCGATCCCGAGCGGTTCGCGGAACCGGATACCCTCGACCTCTCCCGGACCGACAACCAGCACCTCGGGTACGGGCACGGCATCCACTACTGCCTGGGCGCCCCGCTCGCACGGCTCGAAGGGCAGACGGCGCTCGCGACCCTGCTGACGCGCCTGCCCGATCTGGAACTGGCTGTTCCGCCCCAAGACCTGCGCTGGCGCGGGGGGTTGATCATGCGAGGGCTACGTACTCTTCCCGTCCGGTTCGCGGCTCAAAACACTTGTGTGGCTTCTGATGAAAAGTCAGATCCCGCTTGAACTTGTGACAATCGTTCGAAGGCCGCTAGGTTCTGCCGTTACCCCGCTGTTATGCGAAAGGTGCACCTCATGCGTTCCGGGAACGGCCGCCACAGACGCCCCCGCCAGGTCCCCGCGCTGGTAGTCACAGCCGGAGTCACTGGCTCCGCGCTGGCTCTGCCGCTGCTAGCCGCCACCAATGCCACCGCTGCCGACACCGCGACCTGGGACAAGGTCGCCGAGTGCGAGAGCGGCGGCTCCTGGAGTGCCAACTCCGGCACCGGCGCGTACGGCGGGCTGCAGTTCACCCAGGAGGAGTGGCAGGGCGCCGGCGGACTCGACTTCGCCGAGCGCGCCGACCTCGCGAGCCGGTCCCAGCAGATCGCCGTGGCCGAGCGAGTGCTGGCCTCGCAGGGACCGCAAGCGTGGCCGCTGTGCGCCACCTCGGCGGGACTGGAGCAGCAGGGCCCCGCCGCCAAGGTGGATCCCGGTCTGCCCGGCACCTCCGGCCCGATCGCCCCCTCGCCCTCCCGCCCGGACGACGCGGTCCCGTCCACCACCGGCGGCGAGCCGGCCAAGGACTTCGGCGCCCCGACCCACGCGGCCCCCAGCCCGACAGGCAGCCCCTTCCTGATCCCCGACGCGCCGTCCGTCGGACTCCCCGTCATGCCGGCGCCGGACGCCCCGACGGCGCCTCCCGTCGACCCGTCGCAGCCGGCGGTCCCGGGCACCCCGGGCACCACGCCGCTGCCGCCCGTCGACCCGACGGCTCCGACCCTCCCGGTGGACCCCTCGGCGCCCACGACCCCGCCCACCACCACCCCGGGTGCGACCCCGGCGGACCCGGCCGCCCCGACCGCCCCGGCGACCCCGGGCGCCACTCCGGAAGGCGCTCCGGCCGAGGGCAGCGGCAAGCACCGCGGCGCTCCCGCGCCCGAGGCCCCCGTCCCGTCTGACGCCGCGTCGGCCCCCACGTACACGGTCCAGGAGGGCGACAGCCTGGCGACCATCGCGGTTGCCAAGGGAGTCAAGGGCGGCTGGAACGGCCTCTACGAGGCCAACGAGCAGGTCATCGGCGAGGATGCCAACCTGATCAAGCCCGGACAGAACCTGGATCTAACCATGCAATAAGGACACTTCAGGCGCCCGGAAAGAACTGATTGTCGGTTATCTGTAAGTGAGACATGTGTCTCTTCCGGTCAACTGGCGTGTCCCGCCCCGGGGCTTCCGCAAACCCCGTCCTCACCTGCGCAAACGCCCCTGCGGAGAGCGCAAGTAGGGCCCCTCTCTCCCCGATGTTCCTCGTTGAACATCGGGGAGAGACCTGTCTACCTTCTGATTCGCCCGCCACCGCGGGCTCCTTCGACCGCATCGCCGAATCCTGCCGGCGGACGGGGGGAACAGTCGTCGCGTCAAGCGCCGAAGGCAGGAGCGGGGGAACCAAGGTAGGCGCCGGGAGCGGCCGTTGAGAGACGGTCACGCCACCGGCTAGGGGTTAAGACGTGCGCTAGGTCGCACGGCCGGGCAACTCACTCGCCCGAACCCGACAGCTCACCTCGTAGGCGTCGGTGAGGAGAAACTCCATGCTGCTTTCCGGCAAGGGCAAGCACCGTCGCACCTCCAAGGCCGTCCGCATCGTCACGCTCGCCGGTGTCGCCGGTGTGGCCGTCGCCGCCCCCCTGATGGCCGCGGGCACCGCCAGCGCCGCCACCGCGTCCGAGTGGGACAAGGTCGCGCAGTGCGAGTCCGGCGGCAACTGGTCCATCAACACGGGCAACGGCTACTACGGCGGACTGCAGTTCTCGTCCTCGACGTGGGCCGCGTACGGCGGCAAGTCGTACGCCGCGCAGGCCAACCAGGCCTCGAAGTCCCAGCAGATAGCCGTCGCCGAGAAGGTCCTCAAGGGCCAGGGTAAGGGCGCCTGGCCGCACTGCGGCAAGGGTCTGTCGAACTCCTCCTACGCCGGTGGCGGCACGGAGACCTCGACGCAGAACAAGCCGAAGGCCGACTCGAAGAAGACCGAGACGAAGGCCACCCCGAAGGCCACGCCGAAGAAGGAGACCAAGCGCTCCGAGGCCCCGACCACCCGTTCCGAGCGCCCGGCGGCCCCCGAGGCCCCGAAGACCGGCAACGGCTCGTACGAGGTCAAGCCCGGCGACACCCTGGGCACCATCGCCGAGGTCAACGGCGTCAAGGGCGGCTGGGAGAAGCTCTTCGAGCTGAACAAGGACATAGTCTCGGACGCCGACCTGATCTTCCCGGGTCAGAAGCTGAAGCTCAGCTGAACACTGCGGCAATAGCCGCAAGAGCGTACGCAACGCACAGCATTCCCCCCGCCCGGCGCGTCTCCCCCCACGCGCCGGGCGGCGGCGTGCGTACCGGACAACGGGCGACGAACCGGAGACCTATGTCCCGGAAGAGGGGTATTCGGGCCCTTTTTCGTCCCAGGGGTCGGGCGGTCGGCCGGTCGAGTGCCCCGGGCCGGTTAGGCTCTAAGCGGCAAGGCCGTCCCACGGCCTGACATGCCACCGCACACCCAGCGTCACATCCCAGAAGGAGATGCTCGTGCCGTCCATCGACGTCGTCGTAGCCCGGGAAATCCTGGACTCCCGAGGCAACCCCACGGTCGAGGTCGAGGTGGGCCTCGACGATGGCAGCACCGGCCGTGCTGCAGTCCCGTCCGGCGCCTCCACCGGTGCATTCGAGGCCATCGAGCTCCGTGACGGTGACCCCGACCGTTACTTCGGCAAGGGTGTCGAGAAGGCCGTCCTCGCCGTCATCGAGCAGATCGGCCCGGAGCTCGTCGGCTACGACGCCACCGAGCAGCGCCTGATCGACCAGGCCATGTTCGACCTGGATGCCACCGACAACAAGGGCTCCCTCGGCGCCAACGCCATCCTCGGCGTCTCCCTCGCCGTCGCGCACGCCGCGTCCGAGGCCTCGGACCTGCCGCTCTTCCGTTACCTCGGCGGTCCGAACGCGCACCTGCTGCCCGTTCCGATGATGAACATCCTCAACGGTGGGTCGCACGCCGACTCCAACGTGGACATCCAGGAGTTCATGATCGCCCCGATCGGCGCGGAGTCCTTCTCCGAGGCGCTGCGTTGGGGCGCGGAGGTCTACCACACCCTCAAGAAGGTCCTGCACACCAAGGGCCTCTCCACCGGTCTGGGCGACGAGGGCGGCTTCGCGCCGAACCTGGAGTCCAACCGCGCCGCGCTCGACCTCATCGTCGAGGCCATCAAGCAGGCCGGCTACACCCCGGGCAAGGACATCGCGCTCGCGCTCGACGTCGCCGCGTCCGAGTTCTACAAGGACGGCAAGTACGAGTTCGAGGGCCAGTCCCGCTCGGCCGCCGAGATGACCGAGTACTACGAGGAGCTCGTCTCCGCGTACCCGATGGTCTCCATCGAGGACCCGCTGTACGAGGACGACTGGGCCGGCTGGAAGACCCTCACCGACAAGCTGGGCTCCAAGGTCCAGATCGTCGGCGACGACCTCTTCGTCACCAACCCGGAGCGTCTGGCCCGCGGTATCGAGGAGGGCTCCGCGAACGCCCTGCTCGTGAAGGTGAACCAGATCGGTTCGCTGACCGAGACCCTGGACGCCGTCGAGATGGCCCAGCGCAACGGCTTCAAGTGCATGATGTCCCACCGTTCCGGTGAGACCGAGGACGTCACCATCGCCGACCTCGCCGTCGCCGTGAACTGCGGTCAGATCAAGACCGGCGCCCCGGCCCGCTCGGACCGCGTCGCCAAGTACAACCAGCTGCTGCGCATCGAGGAGATCCTCGACGACGCCGCGGTGTACGCGGGCCGCAGCGCCTTCCCGCGCTTCAAGGGCTAATCACCCCCCTGAGGGGCTGGCCTCCGTACGTCCCCGCACTCGGTCCCGTACCGTGTGCGGGGACGTATTTGCGTAGTGCGTACACAGGGGAGGCGGACCAATGGCCGGGAACCGGGATCGGTTCTCCACCTTCTCCACCGCGACCAGGCTCAAGCAGCTCGGTGAGCGGACCGCCGCCCACGTCTACCGCTCGCAGTCGCGCCGGCAGGTCCGCCGCAGCCGGCTCACCGGCCGGGCCGCGCTCCTCGTGCTCGTCCTCTGTACCCTGGTCGTCGCCCTCGCGTATCCGATGCGCCAGTACGTCTCCCAGCGCTCGGAGATCGCGGAGCAGCGGCGGGCCGCCGCCACCGCGCGGGAGCGCCTGGAGCGGCTGCGCGACGAAAAGGCCCGCTGGCAGGACGACGCCTACGCCGAGCAGCAGGCACGCAGGCACCTGCACTTCCTGCGCCCGGGGGAGATCGGCTACATCATGAGCGACCCCGGGGCCCAGCCCCCGGAACCGCACCGGACCGGCCAGGCCGGCTCGGACCGCCCCTGGTACTCGAACGTCTGGGACGGCGTCGACAAGGCCGACCGCCCCGGCGACTGAACCAGTTCCATCCGTCATAGAACCGAACGAAGAGACTTCCTCCAGGCATGCAGACGCCCCCGCCCCAGACCGACCGGACCGAGCCGACCGACGCGGACATCGAGGCGTTCGAGCAGCAGCTCGGCCGCCCGCCGCGCGGGCTGCGCGCCATCGCGCACCGCTGCCCCTGCGGGCAGCCGGACGTGGTGGAGACCGCCCCTCGGCTCCCCGACGGCACCCCCTTCCCCACGCTGTACTACCTGACGTGCCCGCGCGCGGCCTCCGCGATCGGCACGCTGGAGGCCAACGGCGTGATGAAGGAGATGCAGGCCCGGCTCGCCGAGGACCCGGAGCTCGCCGCCGCCTACCAGGCCGCGCACGAGGACTACATCCGGCGCCGCGACGCCATCGAGGTGCTCCAGGGGTTCCCGAGCGCCGGCGGGATGCCGGACCGGGTCAAGTGCCTGCACGTGCTGGTCGGTCACTCCCTGGCCGCGGGCCCGGGCGTGAACCCGTTCGGTGACGAGGCCCTGGCGATGCTGCCCGAGTGGTGGGCCAAGGGCGCCTGCGTCACCCCGTGCGCGGAGAAGAAGGAGTCGGACGCGTGAGCCGGGTCGCCGGCATCGACTGCGGTACGAACTCCATCCGGCTCCTCGTCGCGGACTGTGACCCGGACACCGGCGAGCTGGTCGAGCTGGACCGGCGGATGACCATCGTCCGCCTCGGCCAGGGCGTGGACCGGACCGGGCGCCTCGCCCCGGAGGCGTTGGAGCGCACCTTCGCCGCCTGCCGCGAATACGCCGCGGTCATCAAGGAGCTCGGAGCGGAGAAGGTGCGCTTCGTGGCCACCTCCGCCTCCCGGGACGCCGAGAACCGCGACGAGTTCGTGCAGGGCGTCAAGGACATCCTGGGCGTGGAGCCCGAGGTGATCTCCGGCGACCAGGAGGCCGAGTTCTCCTTCACCGGCGCCACCAAGGAGCTCGTCGCCCACGAACACCTGGAACGGCCGTTCCTGGTGGTGGACATCGGCGGCGGTTCGACCGAGTTCGTGGTCGGCGAGGACCACGTGCGCGCCGCCCGCTCCGTGGACGTGGGCTGCGTCCGGATGACCGAGCGTCACCTCGCGGTGGACGGGGTCGTCACCGACCCGCCGTCCCCGGCGCAGATCGCCGCGATGCGGGCCGACATCGAGGCCGCCCTCGACCTGGCCGCCGAGAGCGTCCCGCTGGCCGAGGCGCGCACCCTGGTGGGCCTGGCCGGTTCGGTCACCACGGTGGCCGGGATCGTCCTCGGCCTGCCGGAGTACCTCTCCTCGGAGATCCACCACGCGCGGATCTCCTACGAGCAGGTCCGCGAGGTCAGCGAGCGGATGCTCACGGCGACCCACGCCGAGCGCGCGGCGATCCCCGTGATGCACCCGGGCCGGGTGGACGTGATCGGGGCCGGCGTGCTGGTGCTCCTGGCGATCATGGAGCGGATCGGCGCCACCGAGGTCATCGTGTCCGAGCACGACATCCTCGACGGAATCGCCTGGTCGATCGCCTGAACGACCTTCGAACGTGGGGTTGAGGGGTCTTCGGACCCGTGATCCACATGAAGTTCGTGAAGTTCTTCACAAGGAAAAGGGGCCTGGGGGGCCGACGGAAGGGCCGTTTGGGCCCCTCCAGAGGTCCTCGGGCCCTTTTCTGCGTGTGTTCGTGCGATCGGCGGACGCCGCGGGTTCCGCGTCAGAGGTATGGACGAACCCCTGTGGTCCAGTCCGGTCAAGGCCTTGGAGGCCAGTTCAGGACGGGTGAACAACGACTCCCGTTACACGGTGGTTCCCGTTGCGCGCCATGACGTCCGTCACGTGGGCGGCGGAGTGTAGCAGAGGCCCCCCGACTGCTTGTGAAGGGGCTCACGAGCGGCACCCCTTTGGGTGCTGGATACTCGTTCCATGAGCACCACGGAGCGTCCCAGGATCCTCGTTGTAGGAGGTGGGTACGTAGGCCTGTACGCAGCCAAGCGCATCATGAAGAAGATGCGCTACGGCGAGGCGACCGTCACGGTCGTCGACCCGCGCTCGTACATGACCTACCAGCCCTTCCTCCCCGAAGTGGCCGCAGGCAGCATCTCGCCTCGGCACGTCGTCGTCCCGCTGCGACGCGTGCTGCCCAAGGCAGAGGTTCTCACCGGCCGGGTCACCAGCATCGACCAGGACCGCAAGGTCGCCGTCGTTACGCCGCTCGTCGGCGAGGCGTACGAGCTGCCCTTCGACTACCTGGTGATCGCGCTCGGCGCTGTCTCCCGCACCTTCCCGATCCCCGGCCTCGCCGAACAGGGCATCGGTATGAAGGGCGTCGAAGAGGGCATCGGCCTGCGCAACCACGTCCTCGAGCAGCTCGACAAGGCCGAGTCCACGACGGACGAGAACGTCCGCCGCAAGGCCCTCACCTTCGTCTTCGTCGGCGGCGGCTTCGCCGGTGCCGAGACGATCGGCGAGGTCGAGGACATGGCCCGCGACGCCGCGAAGTACTACTCCACGATCAAGCGCGAGGACATGCGCTTCATCCTGGTCGACGCGGCCGACAAGATCCTTCCCGAGGTCGGGCCCAAGCTCGGCACCTGGGGCAAGGAGCACCTCGAGTCCCGCGGCATCGAGATCTACCTCAACACCTCCATGGACTCCTGCGTGGACGGCCACGTGGTGCTGAAGAACGGCCTCGAGGTCGACTCCCACACCATCGTGTGGACCGCCGGCGTCAAGCCCAACCCGGTGCTGGCCCGCTACGGCCTGCCGCTGGGCCCCCGCGGCCACGTCGATGCCCAGCCGACCCTCCAGGTCACGGGCACGGACTACATCTGGACCGCCGGCGACAACGCCCAGGTTCCCGACATGGCCGCCCGCAAGGCCGGCGTCGAGAACGCCTGGTGCCCGCCGAACGCCCAGCACGCGCTGCGCCAGGCCAAGGTCCTCGGCGACAACGTCATCTCGGGCATGCGGGGCTTCCCGCAGGCCGAGTACTCGCACTCCAACAAGGGTGCGGTGGCGGGCCTCGGCCTCCACAAGGGCGTCGCGATGATCGTCATGGGCAAGATGAAGATCAAGCTCAAGGGCCGGCTCGCCTGGTACATGCACCGTGGCTACCACGGCATGGCCATGCCGACCTGGAACCGCAAGATCCGCGTCTTCGCCGACTGGACCCTCGGCATGTTCCTCAAGCGCGAGGTCGTCTCGCTGGGTGCTCTCGAAACCCCGCGCGAGGAGTTCTACGAGGCCGCCAAGCCGGCCCCGGCTCCGGCCGCCACGGCCCAGAAGGCCAAGGCTTCCTGACCCGGCACCAGCCGGCAGGACCCTGAGCTCCACCTGCACGTCCCCGAAGGGGCCGCCCGCCATCCGTGGTGCGGGCGGCCCCTTCGGCGTACCCGGGCTCCGGGATGGGTAGAGGGAGGGGTCGGAGCTTTTGTGGAGGTGCGCCATGACCGACGCCGCGCCGCGGCTGGCCGCTGTTGCCGAGACACTGCTGGGTGCCCCGCTGCCGGTGCGCGTCCGGGCCTGGGACGGCAGCGAGGCCGGCCCGCCGAACGGCCCCGTGCTCGTCATCCACGACCGCCGCGCCGTGCGGCGAGTGCTGTGGAAGCCCGGCGAACTGGGCCTGGCCCGCGCATGGGTGGCGGGGGAACTGACCGTCGAGGGCGATCTTTTCGGCCTGCTGGACCGCGTGGCGGGGGTCCTGTGGGAACGCGAGCGCGCCCCGCTGCCCGCCGGCCCCGCGGGGCGCCCGGAACGCCCTCCTGCTGCCGCCGTGGCGCCGGGCGGCCGTCCGGTGCCCCACACGGCCCGAAAGGGCATCGCGGCCCTCCCGAGGCTGCCCCGGCTGCCCCGGCTGCCCGAGCTGCCGGGGGCCACATGGCGGGACCCGGCGCACCGGGCGGCCGTACGGGAGCTGATCGTGCTCGCCGGTCCCCTGCCGCCGCCCCCGCCCCCCGCCGAGGAGGCGGTCCGGCGGGGCGGGCGGCGGCACAGCAAGGGGCGCGACCGCCAGGCCATCAGCCACCACTACGACGTCGGCAACGACTTCTACGAGCGGGTGCTCGGCCCCTCGATGGTGTACTCCTGCGCCTACTGGAGCCCCGGCTCCACCCTGGAGCAGGCCCAGCGGGACAAGCTCGACCTGGTCTGCCGCAAGCTCGCCCTGCGGCCCGGTGACCGGCTCCTCGACGTCGGCTGCGGCTGGGGCTCCATGGCGCTGCACGCGGCCCGCGAGTACGGGGTCCGGGTCACCGGGATCACGCTCTCGCGCGAGCAGGCCGCGTACGGCCGCAAACGGGTCGCCGAGGCGGGTCTGGCCGACCTCGTCGAGCTGCGCATCCAGGACTACCGGGACGTCAGGGACGGTCCGTACGACGCGATTTCCTCCATCGGGATGGCCGAACACGTCGGATCCGACCGCTACCGGGAGTACGCCCGCACCCTGCACGCCCTGCTGCGCCCCGGCGGGCGGCTGCTGAACCACCAGATCGCCCGGCGGCCGGAGCCCGACGAGGAGGCGTACCGGATCGACGCGTTCATCGACGCCTACGTCTTCCCCGACGGCGAGCTCTCCCCGCTCGGCACCACCGTCGGCGAACTGGAGCGGGCCGGATTCGAGGTCCGCGACGTGGAGGCGCTGCGCGAGCACTACGCGATGACCCTGCGGGCCTGGGTGGCGGGGCTGGAGGAGCACTGGGACGAGGCGGTACGGCTGACCTCGCCGGGCCGGGCCCGGGTCTGGCAGCTCTACATGGCGGCCTCCGCGCTCGGCTTCGAGCACGGCCGCCTCGGGGTCAACCAGGTCCTCGCGGTGAAGCCCGCGCCGGGCGGCGACTCGGGCCTGCCGCTGCGGCTGCGCACCTGGGGGGCGTAACGGAAACGGCGTAACGGAAACGTATGTGCACAACGGACAGGGCCCCGGGGCATGTCGCCACGGGACCCTGTCTCGTCGCCGTCCCGCGTCCCGCTACTCGGTCTTGATGGCCGTCAGCATGTTCAGGCGGGCGGCGCTGCGGGCCGGCCACATGGCGGCCAGAACGCCGACCACGGCGGCCAGCAGGAGGAAGATGCCGATCCGGTCCCACGGGAGGACCAGCTCGTAGTTCGGCATGGACTTCGCGATCGTGGTGCCGACGGCCCAGGCGAGGAAGACGCCGATCGCGACGCCCAGGACCGCGCCGAAGAGCGAGATCACCACGGCCTCCAGGCGGATCATGTTCTTCACCCGACGGCGGTCGAGCCCGATCGCCCGCAGCATGCCGATCTCCTGGGTCCGCTCGAAGACGGACATCGCCAGGGTGTTGACCACACCGAGCACCGAGATGATCAGCGCCATGCCGAGCAGGCCGTACATGACGTTCAGCATCGTGTTGATCATGCCGCCCATCTCGTTGCGCATGTCCTGCTGGGTGGCGACGGTGATGGCCGGGTTCTTGCCGAGGGCGTCGACGACCTTCTGCTGGCCGGCCGTGGAGGCCCCGCCGTCGACGTTGACGTACACCTCGGGGATGTACTGCTCCTCGCTGTGGGCGCTGAGGATCTTGTTGTCGATGACGTACGGGGAGAGCAGTCCCTCCAGGTCCTTGTAGACCGCGCCGACCTTCAGGGTGTCCTGCCGGCCGTCGTCGAACTGGACCTGGAGCGTGGAGCCGACGGCCAGGTTCGCCTTCTTGGCGGTCTTCTCGGCGACCGCCAGCTCGCCCTTGCCGAGGGCGTCCAGCGAACCGCTGACGACCTCGATGTTCAGCATCTGGTCGATGGCACCGGGGGTGACACCGGAGGCCGAGCGGAAGTCCTCGCCGACCTTGAGGAAGCCGGCCGCCTGCGGGGAGACCGCCTTGATGCCGGGAGCCTTGGCCAGGGTCTCGGCCACCGACTTGTCCAGGCTGCCCATGTCGCCCGCCATGGAGACCCGGTAGTCCGCCTTGAGCTTCTCGGTGCTCATGCGGTCGACGACCTTGCCGACGGTGATGCCGAGTACCGACAGGGTGGTGACCAGGGTCAGGCCGATCGCCAGGGAGGCGGCGGTGACGGCGGTGCGGCGCGGGTTGCGGACGGCGTTCTGCGCGGCCAGCTTGCCGGGAACCCCGAACGCCTTCTGGAGCAGGGGGCGGACCGCCGAGATGACCGGCTTGGAGAGCAGCGGCAGCAGCACGATCAGGCCGATGAGCATGAAGAACGCGCCCGCGCCCATGATCATGCGGCCGTTGGAGCCGCCCGTGGACACGCCCAGCAGGACCAGGCCGACGGCGAGGACGCCGATGACGGAGCCGATGACGTTGCGCACGATGAGGGACTTCGCCGAGGCCGGCAGGTGGGCGCTGCCCATGGCGGCGACGGGGGCGATCCGGCCGGTGCGCCAGGCGGGCAGCAGCGCGGCCAGCGTGGTGACCAGGACGCCGATGACCAGGGCCGCGATGATGGTGCCCGGCGCGACCACGAGGGCGCCGCCCGGCAGCTTGGCGCCGAAGGAGCCGATCAGGGAGCGCATGCCGATCGCCAGGCCGAGGCCGCTGAGCAGGCCGACGGCCGCGGAGACGGCGCCGACGACCAGGGCCTCGGCGAGGACCGAGCGCATGACCTGGCCGCGGTTCGCGCCGACGGCGCGCAGCAGGGCCAGCTCCTTGGTGCGCTGGGTGACCAGCATGGTGAAGGTGTTGTAGATCAGGAAGACGCCGACGAAGAGCGAGATGCCGGCGAACACGAGCAGCATGGTGCTCATGTTGCTCATGCCCTTCTCGATCTGCTTGGCCTGCTCCTTGGCGAGGGCCGCGCCGGTCTGCGCCTTGGTGTTCTTGTCGTCGAGCAGCGGCTTGATCTCGGCGAGCAGCTGGTCGGCGGAGGCGCCGGCCTTGGCGGCCACCGACAGCTCCTGGTAGTAGCCGGGCTTGAGGTAGAGCTCCTGGGCGACCTTGGTGTCGAAGAGCACGAGGCTGCCGCCGGCCTGGACGGCGCCGTCCTCGGTGGTGAAGACGCCGGCGAGGGAGTACTCCTTGACCGGGCCGTTGGTGGCGACGCGGACCTTGTCGCCGACGTGGTAGCCGCCCGCGTCAGCGGTCGCCTTGTCGAGCGCGACCTCGTCGGCCTTGGCCGGGCCGGCACCCTGGGCGAAGGCGTAGTTCGGGTCCTTGCCGTCCTTGCCGGGGGCGTAGTTGGAGCCCTTGTTGGACCAGCCGGAGCCGATCAGCTTGCCGTTCTCGTCGCCCACGCCGGCGAAGCCGGAGACGCGGCCGGAGACGGAGTCGACCCCGCCGAGGGCCTTGACCTTGTCGAGGGTCTGCTGGCTGAGGCCGGGCTCGCCCTCCTTCTGGCCGTTGTCGTCGCGGCCCTGGCCGTACGAGGTGACGGAGACGGCCACGCCTTCGTAGCTCTTGGCGGACTGGCCGGAGAGGGACTTCTTGAGGGTGTCGGTGAAGACGAGGGTGCCGGAGACGAAGGCGACGCCGAGGGTGACGGCGAGGACCGTCATCAGCAGCCTGGCCTTGTGCGCGAGGACGTTGCGCAGGGCGGTACGGAACATGGGGGATCTCAGTCCTGGGGCTGGAGGTCTGGAGGAGGGCGGGGAGGGAGATCCCGGGTCAGCTGGTGCGGCCCTTGGCGTCGAACGCCTTCATGCGGTCGAGCACGCCGTCGGCGGTGGGCCCGTACATCTCGTCGACGATCCGGCCGTCGGCCAGGAAGATGACGCGGTCCGCGTAGGAGGCGGCCACCGGGTCGTGGGTGACCATCACGACGGTCTGGCCGAGCTCGCGCACCGAGTTGCGCAGGAAGCCGAGGACCTCGGCGCCGGAGCGGGAGTCGAGGTTTCCGGTGGGCTCGTCACCGAAGATGATCTCGGGGCGGGAGGCCAGGGCGCGGGCCACGGCCACGCGCTGCTGCTGGCCGCCGGAGAGCTGGGTGGGGCGGTGGCCCAGCCGGCCGGCGAGGCCGACCATGCTGATCACGTTGTCCAGCCACTGCTTGTCGGGCTTGCGGCCGGCGATGTCCATGGGGAGCGTGATGTTCTCCAGGGCGGTCAGCGTCGGCAGCAGGTTGAAGGCCTGGAAGATGAAGCCGATCTTGTCCCGGCGCAGCTGGGTGAGCTGCTTGTCCTTGAGGGCGCCCAGCTCGGTCTCGCCTATGCGGACGGAGCCGGCGGAGAAGGTGTCCAGGCCGGCGACGCAGTGCATCAGCGTGGACTTGCCGGAGCCCGAGGGGCCCATGATCGCGGTGAACTGCCCCTGCCCGAAGTCCACCGAGACGTTGTCCAGGGCGACCACCTGGGTCTCGCCCTGGCCGTACACCTTGGAGAGGCCGGTGGCGCGGGCGGCCACGGCCTGAGCGGTGTGCGGGGCGTAGTTCATGGTGGTCACAGGACGGCTCCTCGATCTGCGGTGCGGGACGTTCCCATCCTCGCCGCGGGTACCCCCGCTCCGGATCAGCCGCCGAGCTTGTTTCCCGGCCCACTGGAGTCTGACAAGGGGCGCCGCGCCTCCTCCTCTGGTATGACAGGAGCCCTGACCGGCGGGGCGGTGGCCCGGGGTGGCGCGGAGGGTGGCGCGCGGGGTGGCGCGGCCGTCGAAATCCCGTCAATCCCGTACAGGTGGTGAGCGGCGCCCGGAACGGGCCGACCGTGCGTTCTCGGGTCTGACGATCCCTCAAGCGCCAATAAAATCAGACAACATCGGGTTGACGGCCGATCAACGGCGACGGTGTTACGGATAGGCTCGGATCAAGCGTTGAAGGCTTTTCCACGGGGGCCGCCACGCCCTGCCCGGATGGTGGAATGCAGACACGGCGAGCTTAAACCTCGCTGGCCTTCGGGCCGTGCCGGTTCAAGTCCGGCTCCGGGCACTCCGCAGCTCTCGCGAGGCCCGCTCGTTTATCTCCTGCGCTTCGCCCTGCCTTCTCCTAAGATCCTCCTCCAGCAGTAGGGTGCTTTCTTTGCGAGCGCATTACTCTTGTTGCAAGGCCGCGCTCGGCGGCCACGGAGGAGTGAGATGAGGAGCAGTAACCCGGTCTTCTCGCGACGGGGGTTCAGCCGCGACAACGGTGGCCACGCGGGCTTTGAAGCGCCGCAGCACCAGCAGGCCGGGACCAACCCGTACGCGACGAACCCGTACGCGACCGACCCGACCACGGGTATGCCGCAGGCACCGGCGCGCGCCGACGCGATGACCATCGACGACGTCGTGAGCCGTACGGCCATGACGCTCGGCACGCTCATCGTCACGGCAACCCTCTCCTGGGTGCTGCTGCCGGTCGACCCGGCCAACCTCGGCAAGTCGTATGGCATCGCCTTCGCCGCGGGCCTGGTGGCCTTCGTCCTGGTGATCATTCAGTCCTTCAAGCGCAAGGCCTCCCCGGGCCTGATCCTGGCCTACGCGGCGTTCGAGGGTGTCTTCCTCGGCGTCATCAGCGCCGCCGTCAGCACCTACCTCAGCCCCGGCGTGGTCATCCAGGCCGTGCTGGGCACGATGTGCGTCTTCGCCGCCGTGCTCGTCGGGTACAAGATGGGCTGGATCCGCGTCACGCGCCGTTTCTACGGTTTCGTGATGGCCGCGACCCTCGGCTTCATCCTGCTGATGCTGACGAACACGCTGTTCGCGGTCTTCGGCGGCGGTGACGGCCTCGGCTTCCGCAGCGGCGGCCTCGGCCTGCTGTTCGGTGCCATCGGCGTCATCCTCGGCGCCTGCTTCCTCGCCCTGGACTTCAAGCAGGTCGAGGACGGCATCGCCTACGGCGCCCCGCGCGACGAGGCCTGGCTGGCGGCCTTCGGCCTCACCGTGACCCTGGCGTGGATCTACGTGGAGATGCTGCGCATCTTCTCGATCCTGTCGGGCGACGACTAGCAGGACCCGCAGGCCGCCCCGCCCTGCGCACGGCACACCGCATGGGGAAGGCCCCGCGAGCACACCGCTCGCGGGGCCTTCCCGTGTCTAGGGGAACGGGGGTCGGGGGAGGGGTTCAGCCGAACCGGCGCGCTGCTCTGCGCAGGTCGTACTCGTGGATGATCGCCTTGGCCTGGCCGTACGACAGCTCGTGCGCGCCGCGGAGCCAGCTGACCTTCTCCTCGAACCGGACGAGTGAGGGGCCTTCGTCGACGGTGCGGAGCCAGTCGGAGACCTCACGACCGGTGGTCTGGGGGATTCTGTCGATCATGTTGCGGTGTGTCTGTTCGGAGAACTCTACGGACATGGGCGCCTCCGGAGGTATCGCCGTGCTGTTCTCTTCACGCCACCGTGCCGGAGAGTTCGCCCGTTGGCAATGGTGCCCGGGCGGCGCGTAAGGTCGGCCGGGTGCTTGATACTTCGCCCCTGACCGCCGTCGTGGAACGTTTCGCCGACCGGCTGCGGGCCGCCCCGCAGAGCCGCCTGCAGCAGGGAGCCGCCGCCGTGGCCCTGGAACTGGCCCGCGAGCTCTCCGCACGGGCGCAGCGGCTGGAGGCCCCCGGACAGGCGCCGCGAGAGCTGCCGGACGCCGGCATCTTCGTCGTCGGGGACCAGGTGGCCGTGGCCGGCCTGGACCTCGCCGAGGCGCTGCGCGCCGCGCCGGCCGGCCCGGACGGCGCGACGGCCCCGTCCGAGGTGCTGGACGAGGCCGTGGGGCTGGTGGAGCAGGCGGAGATCAGAGCGATGCGATGACGCGGTCCGCGAGGATGTAGACGTTGTTGTCGGGGTCCTCGGAGTCACCGCAGGAGAAGGTCAGCGCGTAGGCGCCGGAGATGCCCGAGCCGCCCAGCAGGACCGGTGCGGTGCCCGAACGCAGGGCCTCGGCGAGGCGCTCGGCGGTCTCCCGGTGCCCGGGGGTCATACAGAGCGTCGTGCCGTCGGTGAAGACGTACACGTCGAGCGTGCCCAGCGGGCCGGGGCGGACGTCCGCGAGGGCCGTACGGGCCTCCGCGAGCTCCTCCAGGCGGTTGACGGTGCGCTCGTGGTCGGCGCCCGGGTGCGAGGCCTGGGCCGGTACGAAGTCGGGGTGCGAGGGGTGGCGCCGGCGGGCGGCGGCCAGCTCGGCCGAGTCCTCGGAGTAACCGGGGAGCTCGTCGAGGGCCTCCTCGCCCAGGACGGGCTCCAGACCCACCATGTCGGCCTGCCGGGGCAGGAAGAGGGGGCTGTCCTCGCCGAGCCCGGACAGGCCGCCCAGCAGCGACGGGGCGTCGGCGGCGTCACGGGCCTCCTGCGCGGCCCAGAAGGCGCGCGCCTCGGCCAGCTCGCGCTCGCGCTCCTCGGCGAGGGCTTCGGCCACGGCGGCCCGTATCTCGGCGGCGGGGGACTCCACGGCGCTGCGGGCGTGCGGGACGGTCGCACCGCGGTGGTGGACCGGCCCCGCCAGCTCGGTGCGCAGGGCGGTGACCTGCTTGCGCAGACCGTGGACGGCGTGCAGCGCAGCAGCGCCCACGGCCGCGGCGGCGGCGGTGGTCAGCAGCAGGGCAAGAGACATGGCGCTCACTGACTAACTCCTGAGGTGATTCGATCCCCCGACTTCCTACATCAGAGTGTCCCGACCTGGGAATGGCGTGCAGTGCATTACGTCACGAATTGGACAGGGCTTTGGTCACACCCGCACCCCCTGTACTGCCGCTGACCTGCACAAACACCGATCCCCCAGGAGATAGGTCACATCCTGGGGGAGATTCGGTCACAGGTCGGCCGCGAAGGGATTGGATCCGGTGCCGGTACGCCGCAAGGGATCCGGCCGGATCCCTTGCGGCGACTGGGGCCTGGTCTTGATCAGATCGCTCTGGATCAGTGCGAACCGACAGGTTTGGCTACGGCTCAGCTCAGCCGCTCGATGACCATGGCCATGCCCTGGCCGCCGCCGACGCACATCGTCTCGAGGCCGAACTGCTTGTCGTGGAACTGCAGGCTGTTGATCAGAGTGCCGGTGATGCGGGCACCGGTCATCCCGAACGGGTGACCGACGGCGATGGCCCCGCCGTTGACGTTCAGCTTGTCGAGGGGGATCTCCAGGTCCCGGTACGACGGGATGACCTGGGCCGCGAAGGCCTCGTTGATCTCGAACAGGTCGATGTCGCCGACCGTCAGGCCGGCTCGCTTCAGGGCCTGCTTCGACGCCTCGACCGGGCCCAGGCCCATGATCTCGGGGGAGAGGGCGGTGACGCCGGTGGAGACGATCCGCGCCAGCGGGGTCAGGCCCAGCTCGCGGGCCTTGGTGTCGCTCATGATGACCAGCGCCGCAGCGCCGTCGTTGAGCGGGCAGCAGTTGCCGGCCGTGATCAGGCCGTCGGGGCGGAAGACGGGCTTGAGGCCCTGCACGCCCTCCAGGGTCACGCCGGCGCGCGGGCCGTCGTCGGTGGAGACGACCGTGCCGTCGGGGGTGGTGACCGGGGTGATCTCGCGGGCCCAGAAGCCGTTCTTGATGGCCTCTTCGGCGAGGTTCTGCGAGCGCACGCCGAACTCGTCCATGTCCTGGCGGGTCACGCCCTTGAGGCGGGCCAGGTTCTCCGCGGTCTGCCCCATCGAGATGTAGGCGTCCGGGATCAGGCCGTCCGCGCGCGGGTCGTGCCAGGAGGAGCCCTCGCTCTGCGCGACGGCGGCCGTACGGGCCTCCGCCTCGCCGAAGAGCGGGTTGTGCGTGTCCGGCAGGCCGTCCGAGGAGCCCTTCGCGAACCGGGAGACCGTCTCGACGCCCGCGGAGATGAAGACGTCGCCCTCGCCGGCCTTGATGGCGTGCAGCGCCATGCGGGAGGTCTGGAGCGAGGAGGAACAGTAGCGGGTGATCGTGGTGCCGGGCAGGTAGTCCATGCCCATCTGCACGGCCACGATGCGGGCCAGGTTGTGGCCCTGCTCGCCGCCGGGGAGGCCACAGCCGAGCATCAGGTCGTCGATCTGGCGCGGGTCCAGCTCGGGGACCTTGGCGAGGGCGGCCTGGATGATCGTCGCGGTCAGGTCGTCCGGGCGGACGTCCTTGAGGGACCCCTTGCCGGCACGCCCGATGGGAGAGCGGGCGGTGGAAACGATGACGGCTTCGGGCATCGGGACTCCAAGGGGTGCGTCGTTGCGGGACCGCATGCGAAGTTACCGCCCCGTACGGTCGAGGTCACCGGCCTGGGAGTGTGATGCCGGTCGCTCCCGCGGGGGTGCGGTCCCTTGGGGGCCCGTACGCCGGAATGTGCGGCGCCGCTGGTGGGGCCCTGCCCCACACCCCGCGCCTCAAACGCCGGCGAGGCTGAAAGGGCGGGGCGCGAATGAGCCGGGCTCCGCGGGGTCAGGAGGGGCCGGAGACGCCGGCGGGTGGGGATGAGGGGTCTTCGGCCTGGACGCGGCGGCGGCGGCGGTGTTTGAGCAGGACCCACGGGCCGCGGGCGGCCGTGACCTCCGTGCCCGCCTGGCCCGCCGCGGCGGACGCGGCCTTCGCCACCGGAAGCATGTCCTCGTCGCGGGACACGTCCAGCCGGTCCGACTCCGGCCACAGGCCGAGCGCCGCGCACAGCGTCGGCAGCACGGCCATGGCGGCCGTCGCGTACCCCTCCGCCGACGGGTGGTAGGAGTCCGGGCCGAACATCTCGCGCGGGTTCGCGGCGAACTCCGGGCCCAGCAGGTCACCCATGGAGACCGTACGGGCGCCCAGCGCGACCACTCCTATGGTCTGCGCGGCGGCCAGCTGCCGCGAGACCCGCCGGGCCACCCAGCGCAGCGGCTGGTACACCGGCTCGATCGTGCCCAGGTCCGGGCAGGTGCCCACGACGACCTCGGCCCCCGCCATCCGCAGCCGCCGCACGGCCGAGGTCAGGCAGCGCACGGACTGGGTCGGCGGCATCCGGCGCGTCACGTCGTTCGCACCGATCATGATCACGCACACGTCCGGAGCCGGTGTCTGGTCGTTCAGCAGCAGCCCCACCTGCCGGTCCAGGTCGTCCGACATGGCCCCCGACAGGGCCACGTTGCGCAGCTCCACCGGGCGCTCGGCCACCGCCGCCAGCCCGGACGCCAGCAGGGCCGCCGGCGTCTGCCGGGCCCGCCGTACGCCGAGCCCCGCGGCCGTGGAATCGCCCAGCATGCCCAGGCGCAGCGGTCCCGGGCTCTGTTCCGGGCCGCCGAACTCGCTCCCGTACAGCCCGTCGGCGCGCGGCGGATCCCCCAGCCCGGTGCCCACCGTCCGCTTGGCGAACTGCACCTCGGCCAGCACCAGACCCACCGCGGCGGCCCCGACCAGTCCGAGTCCGCCTCCGCCGTACGCTGCCCCCGCCGCGATCCGGCGGGCCGTTCTCGCCCTGGACACCCTTCAGGCCACCTCCTCGGTCCTCATTGATCCCTACCTGCCCCGTACGCACGGTCGGCCAATCCCTTTACGCATACTCTGGCCAGACCTCCCGGAGAACCCGTGGAGTCCCCTCCTTGGAGAACATGGTGCAATTCCACGACTCGATGATCAGCCTCGTCGGCAACACCCCGCTGGTGAAGCTCAACCGTGTGACCGAAGGCCTGCAGGCCACCGTCCTTGCGAAGGTCGAGTACTTCAATCCCGGTGGATCCGTGAAGGACCGGATCGCCGTACGGATGATCGAGGCCGCCGAGCAGAGCGGAGCCCTCAAGCCCGGCGGCACCATCGTGGAGCCGACCAGCGGCAACACGGGTGTAGGACTCGCCATCGTGGCCCAGCAGAAGGGCTACAAGTGCATCTTCGTCTGCCCTGACAAGGTGTCCATGGACAAGATCAACGTGATGCGCGCGTACGGCGCCGAGGTCGTGGTCTGCCCGACCGCCGTCGACCCCGAGCACCCGGACTCGTACTACAACGTGTCCGACCGCCTCGCGCGCGAGCCCGGCGCGTGGAAGCCCGACCAGTACAGCAACCCGAACAACCCCCGTTCGCACTACGAGACCACCGGCCCCGAGCTGTGGGACCAGACGGACGGGAAGATCACCCACTTCGTCGCGGGCGTGGGCACCGGCGGCACGATTTCCGGTACCGGCAACTACCTCAAGGAGGTCAGCGGCGGGAAGGTCAAGGTCATCGGCGCCGACCCCGAGGGCTCGGTCTACTCCGGCGGCTCCGGCCGTCCGTACCTGGTCGAGGGCGTCGGCGAGGACTTCTGGCCGACCGCCTACGACCCGAACGTGACGGACGAGATCATCGCGGTGTCCGACAAGGACTCCTTCCAGATGACCCGCCGCCTGGCGAAGGAAGAGGGCCTGCTCGTCGGCGGCTCCTGCGGCATGGCCGTCGTGGCCGCGCTCAAGGCCGCCGAAGGCCTGGGCCCGGACGACGTGGTCGTCGTCCTGCTGCCGGACAGCGGCCGCGGCTACCTCAGCAAGATCTTCAGTGACGAGTGGATGGCGGGACACGGCTTCCTGGAGGAGGCCGGACCGGCCGCCCGCATCGGTGACGTGCTGAACGACAAGGAGGGCGGCATCCCCTCCCTCGTCCACATGCACCCCGAGGAGACGGTCGGTCAGGCGATCGAGGTCCTGCGCGAGTACGGCGTCTCGCAGATGCCCATCGTCAAGCCGGGCGCCGGTCACCCGGACGTGATGGCCGCCGAGGTCATCGGCTCGGTCGTCGAGAAGGAGCTGCTGGCGGCGCTGTTCGCGCAGCGGGCCTCGCTGACCGACCCGCTGGAGAAGCACATGAGCTCGCCGCTGCCGCAGGTCGGCTCGGGCGAGCCGGTGTCGGAGCTGATGGCGGTGCTCGGCGAGGCGGACGCGGCGATCGTGCTCGTCGAGGGCAAGCCCACCGGTGTGGTGAGCCGTCAGGACCTGCTGGCGTTCCTGGCCAAGTCGGCCAAGTAGCCCGTACGGGGCCGCGCGTGGCCTTCGTGCAAACGGTACGGGCCTGACACGTGACGGCAGCACCGGCTTAACACGGCTGGGGCACAGTGGTGGTTGTCGGCAGGGAGGACCGGGAGACCGGAACCCGGCCGGCACCACCGAACGGCGTACGCGTACCTCCGGAGCGGCTCCCGGACCGCGCGGACGTCACGGACGCGGACGGCCCTGACCCGGCCGTGTCCTTCGCGGGGACCGCCGTCGTCCCGCCCCTCGGGCAACCGAGGGTGCGGCGGTCCCCGCGCACACTCTCGTCCGGCCCTACTCGGCGGACCGGCGCCGGAACCGCTTGTTGGCGTGGATGAAGTTCACGCCCACGATCCCGGCCCAGGCGACCAGAAGGCCGCTGAAGTGCGCCTGCGCGGCGGCGATCGCCGACAGCGGGACCGCCAGCACCAGGGTGATGATCGCGAATCCGAAGCGTTCGCCGAAGTTCCCGTCCGCCGGCGAGGCGGCGGGGCGGGTGTCGCCGCGGGCCGCGGACAGGCGTTCCTCCGCGAGGCGCCGCCGGACCTGGGTGTCGACCTTCTCGACGAACGAGTCCACCAGCGCGGCCTCGTACTCCGGACCCAGCTCCCGCCGGGCGTCCAGCGTGGCGTCGAGTTCCTTCTTCAGCTCTTGGGCGTGGGCGTCCATACCCTCACCGTAGGAAGCGCCTCGGGCCCCCGCACTGGGGCTAGCCCCCGTATCCGCGCGCATCCGCATCGCGGGCGCGGCTTGCCGAGCTGCATAACCGCATGCAGAGTGCTCGGTGACTGAATAGACCCACGGGGACGGAGGGGACGGCAATGAGCGACAGCCCGGCCGCGCGGCTGCAGAAGCTGTTCGAGGGGCACCGGCTGACGCCCACGCAGCGGCGGATCGCGCACTGCATGGTCCGCGGGGCGGCCGAGGTGCCCTTCCTGTCGAGCGTCGAGCTCGCCGAGCTGGCCGGGGTGAGCCAGCCGTCGGTGACCCGGTTCGCGGTGGCGCTGGGCTTCGACGGATATCCCGCCCTGCGCCGGCACCTGCGCGAGGTGGCTCCCGCCGAGCGGGTCGAGGCCGCGCACGAGGACTCGTACAACGAGTACCAGCAGGCCGTCCTGGGCGAGATCGAGAACCTTCGGCAGCTGGCGGAGATGCTCGCCGATCCCGCGCCGGTGGAGGAGGCGGGGCGGCTGCTCGCCGCCTCGGCCCCGCTGCCCGTGCTCGGGCTGCGGGCGGCGTCCTCGCAGGCGCGCGGGTTCGCGTACTTCGCCGCCAAGGTGCACCCGGACGTACGCCTCCTCGACGAGGGCGGCTCGATGCTGGCCGACCGCATCGACGCGGCCGCCGGCGCGGGGGCCTCGGCGCTGCTGTGCTTCGCGCTGCCGCGGCATCCCCGGGAGGTGGCGGAGGCGCTGGAGCACGCGCGGGCGGCCGGCCTGACCGTGGTGACGGTCGCCGACTCGGCCTTCGCGCCCGTGGCCCGCCACTCGGACCTGCTGATCCCGGCGCCGGTCGGGACGGGGCTGGCCTTCGACACGGCGTGCGCGCCGATGCTGCTGGGGCGGGTGCTGCTGGAGGCCATGGCCGACGCCCTCCCGGACGCGCAGGCCCGGCTGGAAGCCTTCGACGCCAGGGCCGCGGCGCGCGGCCTCTTCGTGGAATAGCCGGCGCGGCTCCCGCACCCCGCCGGGCTCTGCCCGGAGCGGGGTCTGGGGCGGAGTCCCCAGGGGTCTGGGCGGAGCCCAGGAGGCCGCGCGCAGCGGTTACAGCAGGGCCTCGCCGTGGGCGCCGCCCGCCTCGGCCACGATCTCGGTGAGGCGCTGCGCCGGCCTGGCGAGGCTGAAGCGGACCTCGTCCCCCGGACCCACCGTGAAGCCGTGGATCGCCGGGCGGGGGAGGCTGTTGTAGCCGTAGTGCGCGGTGAAGAAGTACGCGCCGGTGTCCGGGACACCGATCAGGTCGCCGGGGGCGAGCCGCGGGAGCTCCCGGGCCGTCGCGAGCAGGTCCCCCGCGAAGCAGGCCGGCCCCGCCACGTCCTGCGCCACCGGCGCGCCGGCCCGCGGCACGCCCTTCGCGTCGTACGCCAGGATCCGCACCGGCCACGCCGCCGGGGCGTACGCGGTGCGGGTCGCCAGCTGCACCCCGGCGTGCGTGAGCGCGATCGGCCGGGAGCCGCTGGTCTTGGTGTACTCGACCCGCGCCAGCACCAGCCCGTGCTTCGCCAGCAGGGCCCGGCCGAACTCCGTGACCAGGCCGTACGCGCCGGAGAAGAGCCCGGGGGCCGCCTCGCGCAGCGCGGCCACGTACGTGTCGAACCGGGGCGTGTGCTCGTCCGAGGCGAAGTTCACCGGCAGGCCGCCGCCGATGTCGAGGGTGTCGACCTGGCGGCGTCCGGCCGCCTCGTTGATCTCCTCGGCCAGCGCGTGCAGTTCCCGTACGCCCTCCGCGATCAGGGTGAGGGGGACGCCCTGTGAGCCGGAGTGGACGTGCAGGCGGGTGAGCCAGGGCCGGTCCAGGTAGGCCCGTACGAGCCACTCGCGCGCCCCGGGATCCCGCAGGGCGATCCCGAACTTCGAGGTCGACGTGGCGGTGGACAGGGCGTCGATGGTCCCGGCGCCGGTCTGCGGGTTGATCCGTACGCCGATCGGGGACCGGGCCGGGCCCGCGCCGACCAGTGCGTCGAGTCGTTCCAGTTCCTGCGGGTTGTCGGCGTTGACGGCGATGCCGAGGGCCAGGGCCTCGCGCAGTTCGGCCACGGTCTTGGCGGGGGAGTCCAGGACGGTCCGCCCGGCCGGCACTCCCGCCGCCCGGGCGAGCGCCAGCTCGCCGGGGCTGGCCACCTCGCAGCCGAGCCCGGCGTCCGCGAGCAGCCGCAGGACCGGGACGAGCGGGGCGGCCTTGACGGCGAAGGCGTGCAGGACGGGGGTGCCGGGCGCCAGGGCGTCCGCGAAGGCGCTGGTCAGGGCGGCGGCGGAGGCCCGGATCCCGGTGGTGTCCAGCAGGCAGGTCAGGGGCTCCGCGGAGTCGGCCCCGCCCACGAGTCCCTGTTCGACGGCGGCTCGTACGGCCAGATCCCGACGCGCGGCGGCGTCCTCGTCCGCGTGCGTGTGTGCAGCCATGTCCGCCATCCCATCATTCGACGGGGCCGACCGCAGCTGTTGACTGAATCTATTCAGGACGTCAGGATGTGAATGGATATACCAACATCGGAGGAGGCACCGCCATGTCAGGACCCCGCCCCGTACGTGCCGCGCGAGGCACCGAGCTCAGCACCCTGGGATGGCAGCAGGAGGCCGCGCTGCGGATGCTCCAGAACAACCTCGACCCCGAGGTCGCCGAGCACCCGGACAAGCTCGTCGTCTACGGCGGCACCGGCAAGGCCGCCCGCGACTGGCGCTCGTACGACGCCATGGTCCGCACCCTCCAGACCCTCAAGCAGGACGAGACGATGCTCGTCCAGTCCGGCCGCCCGGTCGGCGTGATGCAGACCCACGAGTGGGCGCCGCGCGTCCTGCTCGCCAACTCCAACCTGGTGGGCGACTGGGCCAACTGGGAGGAGTTCCGCCGCCTGGAGCACCTGGGCCTGACCATGTACGGCCAGATGACGGCCGGCTCGTGGATCTACATCGGCACGCAGGGCATCCTCCAGGGCACCTACGAGACCTTCGCCGCCGTCGCGGCCAAGCTGCATTCAATTGGTAAGGGAGGGGTCAACGGAACCCTCGCCGGCACCATCACCCTCACCGCCGGCCTCGGCGGCATGGGCGGCGCCCAGCCGCTGGCCGTGACGATGAACGACGGCGTCGCGATCTGCATCGACGTCGACCCGCGCGCCATCGACCGCCGCATCGAGCACCGCTACCTGGACGTCAAGGCCGACAACCTGCGCCACGCCCTCCAGCTGGCCGTCGAGGCCCGCGACGCCCGCAAGCCGCTCTCCATCGGCCTGCTCGGCAACGCCGCCGAGCTGCTCCCGCAGATGCTGGCCGAGGGCGCGCCGATCGACATCGTGACCGACCAGACCTCGGCCCACGACCCGCTCGCGTACCTCCCCGTCGGCGTCGACTTCGACGACATGGCCGCCTTCGCCGCCAAGGACCCGGCCGGCTTCACCACCCGCGCCCGCGAGTCCATGGCCCAGCACGTCGAGGCCATGGTCGGCTTCATGGACGCCGGCGCCGAGGTCTTCGACTACGGCAACTCCATCCGCGGCGAGGCCCAGCTGGCCGGCTACGACCGCGCCTTCGCCTTCCCCGGCTTCGTCCCCGCCTACATCCGCCCGCTGTTCTGCGAGGGCAAGGGCCCCTTCCGCTGGGCGGCGCTGTCGGGCGAGGCCTCGGACATCCACAAGACCGACAAGGCGATGCTGGAGCTCTTCCCCGAGAACGAGTCCCTGCACCGCTGGATCAAGATGGCGGGCGAGCGCGTCCACTTCCAGGGCCTGCCCGCGCGCATCTGCTGGCTCGGCTACGGCGAGCGCGACAAGGCCGGCGAGCGCTTCAACGAGATGGTCGCCGACGGCACCCTCGCCGCCCCGCTGGTCATCGGCCGCGACCACCTCGACTGCGGTTCGGTGGCCTCCCCGTACCGCGAGACCGAGGCCATGCTCGACGGCTCCGACGCGATCGCCGACTGGCCGCTGCTCAACGCCATGGTCAACGTGGCCTCCGGCGCCTCCTGGGTCTCGATCCACCACGGCGGCGGCGTCGGCATGGGCCGCTCCATCCACGCGGGCCAGGTCACCGTCGCCGACGGCACCCCGCTGGCCGGCGAGAAGATCCGCCGCGTCCTCACCAACGACCCGGGCATGGGCGTCATCCGCCACGTCGACGCCGGCTACGACATCGCCGAGTCCGTGGCCGACGAGCGCGGCGTGCGGGTCCCGATGCGCGAGGGCGACGAGGCGTGACCTTCCACGAGATGTGGGCCGAGCTCGCGCCCATCGGCCGCCACGCCGACAGCGGCGGGTACCGCCGTTACGCCTGGAGCGGGGCCGACGCCGACTGCCGGACCTGGTTCCAGGAGCAGGCCGAGGCGCGCGGGCTGACGTACGAGACCGACCGCAACGGCAACCAGTGGGCCTGGCTCGGCGACCCCCTCGCCGGGGACGCCGTGGTCACCGGCTCGCACCTGGACTCCGTCCCCGACGGCGGAGCCTTCGACGGCCCCCTCGGGGTGGTGTCCTCCTTCGCGGCCCTCGACGAACTCCGCAGGAGGGGCGCGGAGTTCTCCAGGCCCCTCGCCATCACCAACTTCGGTGACGAGGAAGGGGCCCGTTTCGGCCTCGCCTGCGTCGGCTCCCGGCTCGCCGCCGGGCAGCTGACCAAGGAGAAGGCGTACGAGCTCCGCGACGCCGACGGCATCGGCCTGCCCCAGGCCATGGAGGCCGCCGGCTACGACCCCGAGGCCATCGGGGCCGACCCCGAACGGCTCGCCCGCGTCGGCGCCTTCGTCGAGCTCCACGTGGAACAGGGCCGGGCCCTGGACCTGAGCGGGGACCGCGTCGGCATCGCCTCCGCGATCTGGCCGCACGGCCGCTGGCGCTTCGACTTCCGCGGCGAGGCCAACCACGCCGGCACCACCCGGCTGGTCGACCGCCGCGACCCGATGCTCACGTACGCGGCGACCGTCCTGGCAGCCCGTACGGAGGCGGCCCTCGCGGGCGCCGTGGCCACCTTCGGGAAGATCTCGGTCGAGCCCAACGGGGTCAACGCCATCCCCTCCCTCGTGCGCGGCTGGCTCGACTCCCGGGCCGCCGACCAGGCCACCCTCGACACGGTCGTCACCGCCATCGAGAAGGCCGCCCGCGAGCGCGCCGACCAGGACGGCATCGACCTCGGCATCGTCCGGGAGTCCTTCACCCCGGTCGTCGAGTTCGAGCACGCCCTGCGCGACGAGATGAACCGGATCCTGGGCGGGGCCGTCCCCGTCCTCGGCACCGGGGCGGGACACGACGCCGGAATCCTCTCCGCGGCCGTCCCGACCGCGATGCTGTTCGTACGCAACCCCACCGGCGTCTCCCACTCCCCGCGGGAGTTCGCCGCCGAGGACGACTGCGTGGCGGGCGTCCTCGCCCTCGCCGACGTACTGGAAGGCCTGGCATGTCGTTGACGACGTACTGGCTGGAGCACGCCTGGCTCGGCACCCATGTCGAGCCGGGCGTGGCCCTGGAGGTCACGGCCGACGGCCGGATCGGCGCCCTGCGCACCGGGGCCGAGACCCCGCCCCCCGGGGCGGAGGTGCTCCGCGGCCTGACCCTGCCCGGCCTGGCCAACGCGCACAGCCACGCCTTCCACCGGGCCCTGCGCTCCACGGTCCAGGTCGGCTCCGGCACCTTCTGGACCTGGCGCGACCTCATGTACAAGGTCGCCCAGAACCTCACCCCCGACAGCTACTTCGCGCTCGCCCGCGCCGTGTACGCCGAGATGGCGCTGGCCGGCATCACCAACGTCGGCGAGTTCCACTACGTCCACCACGCGCCCGGCGGCGCCCCCTACGCCGACCCCAACGCCATGGGCGAGGCCCTGATCGAGGCCGCCGCCGCGGCCGGCATCCGGATCACCCTCCTCGACACGGCCTACCTCTCGGCCGGCTTCGGCGAGGCGCCCAACCCGCACCAGCAGCGCTTCTCCGACGGCACGGCCGGGGCCTGGGCCGAGCGCGCGTCCGCCCTGAAGCCCCGCGAGCACGCCCTGATCGGCGCCGCGATCCACTCGGTGCGCGCCGTGCCCGCCGGCCAGCTGGCCACCGTCGCCGGCTGGGCCGCGGAGCGCGAGGCCCCGCTGCACGTCCACCTCTCGGAGCAGACCGCCGAGAACGACGCCTGCCAGGCCGCCCACGGCCGCACCCCGACCCAGCTCCTCGCCGACCACGGGGTGCTCGGGCCGCGCACCACCGGCGTCCACAACACGCACCTCACCGACGCGGACATCGCCCTGCTCGGCGGCACCACCACCGGCACGTGCATGTGCCCCACCACCGAACGCGACCTCGCCGACGGCATCGGCCCGGCGACCCGCCTCCAGCAGGCGGGCAGCCCGCTCTCGCTCGGCAGCGACAGCCACGCCGTGATCGACCTGCTGGAGGAGGCCCGCGCGATGGAGCTCAACGAGCGCCTGCGCAGCCGTACCCGGGGGCACTGGACGGCCAACGCCCTGCTCACCGCCGCCACCGCCGACGGCCATGCGGCGCTGGGCCTGGCCGACGCGGGCCGCCTGGAGGCGGGCGCGCTCGCGGACTTCACCACGATCGCGCTGGACTCCATCCGCACGGCCGGTGCCCTGCCGCGGCTCGGCGCCGAGACGGCGGTGTTCGCCGCCTCCGCCGCCGACGTCCGCCACACGGTCGTGGCCGGCCGCCACGTGGTCCGCGACGGCCACCACACCCTGGTCGAGGACGTCCCGACGGCCCTGTCCGAGTCCATCGCGGCCCTGCGCGCCTGACCGATTCAGCCTCGCCTGCGTGTGAGGCGCGGGGTCTGGGGCGGAGCCCCAGGAAACCGAGAGGAACCATGACCACCACCTGCATCACCAACATCGGCAGCCTCGTCACCAACGACCCGTCCGTCGGCGACGGCTCACCCCTCGGCCTGATCGAAAACGCGACGGTCGTCATCGACGGCGACAAGATCGCGTGGGCCGGCCCCGCCGCCAAGGCGCCGGCCGCGGACGAGGCCTTCGACGCGCGGGGTCGGGCCGTCATCCCCGGCTTCGTCGACTCCCACTCGCACCTCGTCTTCGCCGGCGACCGCACCCAGGAGTTCAACGCCCGGATGTCGGGCCGCGCCTACTCCGCCGGAGGCATCCGCACCACCGTCGCCGCCACCCGCGCCGCCACCGACGCCGAGCTGGAGGCCAACCTGGTGCGCCACCTCGACGAGGCCCGCCGCCAGGGCACCACCACCTTCGAGACCAAGTCCGGCTACGGCCTCACCGTCGCCGACGAGGCCCGTGCCCTGCGCATCGCCGCCGCGCACACCGAGGAGGTCACCTACCTCGGCGCGCACATCGTCTCCCCGGACTACGCCGAGGACCCGGCCGCGTACGTGGACCTCGTCACCGGCGAGATGCTGGCGGCCTGCGCCCCGTACGCCCGCTGGGTGGACGTCTTCTGCGAGAAGGGCGCCTTCGACGGCGACCAGGCCCGCGCGATCCTCACCGCGGGCGCGGCCGCCGGCCTGATCCCGCGCGTGCACGCCAACCAGCTGTCCTACGGCCCCGGCGTACAGCTCGCCGTGGAGCTGGAGGCCGCCTCCGCCGACCACTGCACCCACCTGACCGACGCCGACGTGGACGCCCTCGCCCAGGCCGCCGCGACCACGGTCGCCACCCTGCTGCCCGGCGCCGAGTTCTCCACCCGCGCGGTGTGGCCCGACGCCCGCCGCCTGATCGACGCGGGCGCCACCGTCGCCCTGTCCACGGACTGCAACCCCGGCTCCTCCTACACGAGCTCCATGCCGTTCTGCATCGCGCTCGCCGTCCGCGACATGCGGATGACCCCCGACGAGGCCCTGTGGTCGGCCACCGCCGGCGGAGCCCGCGCCCTGCGCCGCGCGGACATCGGCACCGTGACCCCCGGAGCCCGCGCCGACCTGGCCCTGCTGGATGCCCCGAGCCACGTCCACCTCGCCTACCGCCCGGGCGTGCCGCTCGTCTCGGCCGTCTGGCAGCGGGGTCGCCGGGTGCACTGACGAACGGTCAATCCGGGGCTGTCCTTTGTCTTCCCTCCGTAAGACCCCGGGCGTACCTTGAGCCACCGATCTGATGTGTCGTCAGTTATTTGTGGCCCGAGGGGAAGACGAAGGTGTCCGACCGCAAACGCTCCACCGCGCTCGCGCTGGCCTCCGCGCTGGCCGGATCGGCGGTCCTGCTGGCCGCCCCCGCAGCCCACGCCACCGTCGTCGACGTGGCCTACGACTGCAAGACCCCGATCGGGGACAAGTCGGCGATCTCGCCCATCGAGATCAAGGCCGTCAAGGACGGCGAGGCGTACAAGCTGACGATGTCCTTCCAGAAGGGCGTCTCGTCCAGCCCCATCGAACTGGGCAAGGGCGCGATGAGCCCCAGCGCCGTCATCCTCGTCGACGGCGCCGAGAAGGTGTCCGTACCGGTCTCCGGCCCGCCCAACCCCGAGGCCGTGCCCGCCGACACCCCCATCAAGATCACCGATCTCTCGGGCACCTACACGCCCAAGAAGAGCGGCAAGGTCACCTTCACCGCCGGCGTGCTCACCATCAAGGCGATGGGCACCACGACCACCTGCACTCCCGGCAACAGCCCCGGCCCGTCCCTGGAACTCGACGTCACGGCCGCCGGCGGCGCCGCCGCCCAGTCCGGCGGCGGCTCGGGCGAGGAGACCCTCCCGCAGACCGGGCCCACCGACTCCGCCCTCGCCCTCGGCACCCTCGGCGGCACCGTGCTGCTCTCCGGCGCCGCCGGCGTGCTCTGGCTGACCCGGCGCGGCCAGCGGGCCCGGTCCTGAACGGAGCACACCCGGCCATGCCCGTGCTCCACGTCCCCCACCTTCCCCGCGTCCCCCGCGTCCGCCGGTGCGCCGGCCTGCTCCTGCTCGCCGCCGCGCTGTACGCGGCCCCCGCACCGCCCGCGTACGGCGCGGCCGCCGACGACCCGGGCTGGACCGCCGAGCCCGCCGCCGGCCAGGCCGTCCCCGGCACCGGCGACCGCCCGTCCACCGCGCGTCCGTTCTTCTACATGGCGGGCACCGCCGGCACCGTGCTGGAGGACCGCCTCGCCCTGGCCAACACCACCGACCAGGAGCACACCGTCACCCTGCGCGGGGCCGACGCCTACAACACCGCCGACGGGGCCTTCGCCGTCCGCCCCGCCGCCGCCGGGTCCACCGGCGCCGGCGCCTGGATCAGCTTCGGCGCCGGGACCACCGTGAGGATCCCGCCCCACACCCGCGCGGTGGTCCCCTTCACCGTCACCGTGCCGCCCTCGTCCCCGCCCGGCGACCACCCCGCCGCCGTGGTCGCCACCGAAGCCGGCCGCGAGGTGGGCGTACGGATCCACCTGCGGGTCGGCGGCCCCGCCCTGGCGGCCCTCACCGTCGAGGACGTCGCCGTACGGGGCCGGGGCGCGGCCGCGGTCGTCGCGTACACCCTGGTCAACCGGGGCAACGTCACCCTCGCCCCCGAGCTGTCCCTGCGCGCCGAGGGCCGCTTCGGGGAGGTCCCGGGCCGCGGCGCCCGGGCCCTGCCGGTGGAACTGCTCCCGGGCCGGCGGGTCGAGCTGACCGAACCCTGGCCCGGGGCCCCGGTGCTCGACCAGGTCCGCGTCACCGTCACCGTCACGGCCCCGGGCGGCGCCCGGGCCGAGGGGAGCGCGTCCGCCTGGTTCCTGCCGTGGCGGGCCGCCGGCTGGACGGGCCTCGGCCTGCTCGCCCTCGGGGTCGCGCCGGCCGCGCTGTTCCTCGTACGGAGCCGGCGGATCCGGCGGGAACCACCCGGCGGTGAGCGGCCCGGCCAGACGCCCGGGAGGCCCGACCCGACCCCTGCACCGGAACACGAACTGACGGGAGCGTCCAGGTGAGCGCCATGGTCGGCGGCAAGGTCCGCGGCAAGGCCGGCCGCACGGTCCGGTCCCTCCTGGCGGGGCTGGCGGTGTGCGCCCTCGCGCTGTTTCCCGCGGCCCCGGCCGCGGCCGACGAGGGCAAACCCACCGTCGCCCTCTCCCTCCAGGAGGCCGCCAAGGGCACCGAGATCACCGTCACCGGCACCGGCTGGCGGGCCAAGACGCTGGTGATGCTGCTGGTCTGCGGGCAGAACATGATCGGCGGCACCAACAGCTGCGCCAACGCCGACGGCGCCGCCGTCTCTGTCGCCGACGACGGGCGCTTCACCGCCCGGCTGGCCGTGGTCGCACCGCCCAAGCCCTGCCCGTGCGTCGTCAACGTCACCTCCGTCAACGGCGACCAGTCCACCGTCGCGGCCCCCCTGAAGATCACCGACCATCCGGTGGCCGAACTGCCCGCCGAATCCGGCACGGCCCGCCTCGCGATGCTCACCGGGGTCCGGCTGGAGGGCGAGGACGGCGTGCTGACCTGGTTCGGCGCCCCGCCGGGCCGGAAGTTCAAGGTCACCGTCGGCAATCTCGGCTCGGCCCCCGTCAAGGACCCGGTCTTCCAGCTCGGCACCGCCCACGGGGTGTTCGCCCCGCTGTGGGAGGAGGCCCGCTGGAAGGGCACCATCCCGCCGGGCGGCAAGGCGGAGATCGCGCTCGACGTCGCCCTCACCGCCGGCGCCCACGGCGACTACACGATCTCCCTCAAGTACGGCGAGACCGTCGTGGCCACCCAGCCCTGGGGCGTGGACCGCCCGTACGGGGTGCTGCTCTTCTGGGGCCTGCTCCTGCTGGTGATCCCGGCCGCGGTGTTCCGCGTCGGCATGGCCGTCGTCGACAAGGTCCGGCCGCGCACCGCGTCCCCGGCCGGCCGCCACCGGGGCGCGGGGCCCGCGGAAGCGGCGTCGGCCGTGACGGCCCGGCTGCCCCGGCTGCCCCGGCTTCCGGCCCTGCGCCCGGCCGGACCGGTCCGCTCGGAGCCGCCGGCGGAGCCCCCTTCGACCACCACGGCGGTCCTGCCGTGGTTCACCCCGGACAGCGCGCCGGAGACAGCACCACAGACGTCCGCACCGTCTGAGAACCGTTCGACGACGAAGGGACCATTGTGAAGACCCAACGGAGGGTGAGCGCGGCCGTGGTCGCGCTGCTGCTCGGCGGCGCGGGCATCGCCATCACGGCTTCTCCCGCCCAGGCCGCGGAGACCAAGTTCAACGTCAAATGCGTTCCCCCGGCCGGGGGCGGCAGTCCGGTGGAGGGGGAGACCACCGCCAAGGTCACCGCTCCGGCCTCGGCGAAGGTCGGCGACGAGGTCGACGTGTCCTGGGAGACGGTGAAGCCGGCCTCGAACAACACGGACCTGATGGACATCCCGCAGGACGCGGTCCAGCCCACCGGCTGGATCACCGTGGGCGGCGGAGGCGGTGAACTGAAGGTCGTCGGCGAGAAGAAGAACCCGCCGATCCCGAAGAAGGCGCCCATGCAGATGTCCGTGATGAAGGGCAAGCTGAAGCTGACCAAGGCCGGGAAGATCACGCTGACCCCCGGCAAGTACGACGTGGCGGTCACCTTCTCCTTCGGCACGTTCGTCACCAAGTGCGCGCCGACCGCCGCCGTGGGCGTCGGGGCCACCATCGACGTGTCGGCCGGCTCCAGCGGCGGTACGACGACGGGCGGCACGACCACAGGCGGTACGACCACCGGTGGTACGACGACCGGTGGTACGACGACAGGTGGTACGACCTCGGGCGGCTCCACCACCGGCGGCGGAGGCGGCCAGACCGACTTCCCGGGCAAGGCGGTCGAGGTGGCCTTCGACTGCGGGCCGGTCGTCCCGGGCGGCATCAAGACCCCGGTCACCATCAACGCCAAGAAGAACGGCGGCAGCTACGACCTCACGGTCAAGACGGCCAAGGGTGCGATGGCGGCGCCCATGGCACTGCCCGCGGGAGCCCTCAAGCCCTCGATGGACGTGAAGCTCGCAGGGGCGGACAGCGGCACCGTCAAGGTCTCCGGCCCGGCGAACGCCGAGCCGATCCCGGACAAGGCCCCCGTCAGCCTCAGTGACATGACCGGCACCTACAAGCCCGGCAAGTCCGGCAAGGTGACGCTGAGCCCGGACCAGCTGACCATCGACGTCACGATGGCCCCCGGCTCCACGCCGATCAACGTCCCCTGCAAGGCCACGAGCAGCGGCGTCTCGCTGGAGCTGGACACCACCGCCCAGCCGGGCGGCTCCGGTTCCTCGACGGCCTCCGCCGGCAGCACCTCGGGCGGCGGCCTCGCCGAGACCGGCGCGGAGGACGAGGGCGGCATCAAGGCCCTGGCCCTGGTCGCCGGCACGGTGATCCTGCTCGGCGGCGCGGTGTTCACCTTCACCCCGTGGCGCCGCCTGCGCGGCACCCGGTAACCCGCCCGGCGCACAGCGGAACGGCCCGGCACACCTTTCGGTGGGCCGGGCCGTTCGGTGGTACGGGGCGCGAACGCGTCAGCCCGTGGCACCCATCAGCGCGTTGACCTTCTTGCGGTACATGAAGATCGCGAGGCCGGCGAGCACGGCGGCGGTCGCCTGGAAGAGGATCACCCCGACGCCGTTCAGCTGCACGTCGGCCAGACCCATCAGACCGGTGACGCAGTCACCGGCGGTGACGGCGAGGAACCAGACACCCATCATCTGGGAGCCGTACTTCTGCGGCGCCATCTTCGTCGTGACCGACAGGCCGACGGGCGAGAGGCACAGCTCGGCGAGCGTGTGCATCAGGAAGATGAGCACCAGCCACCACATGGTGACCTTGGTGTCGTTGCCGGCGGTCTGGCTCAGCGGCAGCGCGAAGACGAAGAACGAGGCGCCGACGATGATCAGGGCCACCGAGAACTTCACGATGGTGCTGGGCTCGCGGTTGCGGCGGGCCAGCGCCAGCCACGCGGCGGCGAAGACCGGCGCCAGGGCCACCACGAAGAGCGGGTTCAGCGACTGGAAGATGACGGTGGGGACTTCCCAGCCGAACAGGGCGCGCTCGGAGTTCTTGTCACCGAACAGCGAGAGCGTCGAACCGCCCTGGTCGTAGATCATCCAGAAGACGGCGGCGGCCACGAAGAACCAGATGTAGGCGCTCATCCGGGTCTGCTCGACGGTCGACAGGTCCTTGTCCCGCTTGATGCGCACGAGGACGGCGACGGGGATGATCAGACCGGCGATGGTGATCGGGTACAGCGCCCACTTGATGGTGTACATGTCCGCGGCGACGACGGCGCTGTAGAAGACGGCGATGACGGCCAGGACGGCGAGGGCCTTGACGATCACGGCCTTGCGCTCGGCGGGGCTCAGCGGGTTCGGGACGAGGCTGCTCTTCGGGCTCAGGGTGCGGCCGGCGAGCAGGTAGACCACGAGGCCGATGCCCATGCCGACGGCGGCCAGCGCGAAGCCGAGGTGCCAGTTCACGAGCTCGCCGACCATGCCGATGCCGACGGGAGCGAGGAGGGCACCCACGTTGATGCCGATGTAGAAGATCGTGAAGCCGCTGTCACGGCGCGGGTCGTCCACGCCCTTGTAGAGGTGGCCGACCATCGTGGAGATGTTGGCCTTCAGCAGACCGGAGCCGACCGCTACCAGCAGCAGACCGACGAAGAACGCCAGCTGGCCGGGCAGCGCGAGCGACACGTGGCCCGCCATGATCACGCCGCCGGCGATGGCGACGGTCTTGCGGGCGCCCCAGACGCGGTCACCGAACCAGCCACCGGGCATGGCCATCAGGTAGACCATGGCCACGTAGACGGAGTAGATCGCCGTGGCCGTCGCCGCAGTGAAGCCGAGGCCGCCGCCCTGGCTCCCGGTCGCGGCGTCGACACCGCCGGAGACCAAGTACAGGACGAGAAGCGCACGCATGCCGTAGTAGGAGAAGCGCTCCCACATCTCGGTCATGAACAGCGTGGCCAGGCCGATCGGGTGGCCGAAGAGGGTCTTCTCGTGAGCGGGGCTCGGAGAAGCCGTCGTCAGGCTGGAAGCCATGGTCGATCCTTGCTTGCTCGGGACGCTTGGCTTCGTGAGCTCATCCGCGCCCGGTGGGGGGTGGCCGGCACCGGCGACGGATCTCCCACCCCACGCCCCGGGGTCTCGCCCCCCATGGGGTTGGGGGCGAAGAGAACATCCGTAACCGGGATCCACGCCCGCTCGCGCACCTTCGCGCGAGGGGCCCGGCCCACAGGTCATTCACTGTCATCAAGCCCGGACAGGTGAGTCCCACAAGACTGGCCTGTCCGGTCAGGACAGAAATAGAGACCTTTGGCGCGCTTTTCGGCACAAAGGTCCCTGAGGTAGTGCATCAGGCGTCTCGCCACCATACGACACGACACTGCGGCATATGAAAGGACTTGAGAGATGGATCACAAGGCGCGCCGGGAACCGTTCGACCATATTCGAAGGCGCTTAGTCGTTCATAAGCGCAGATAGACAGGGGTGTGCAGGGAGGCCTCTCGATCCGGTCGCCGCGGACTACCATCACCCACATGACGCGTGTACTGCTCGCCGAGGACGACGCATCCATCTCGGAGCCCCTGGCCCGCGCCCTGCGCCGGGAGGGGTACGAGGTCGAGGTCCGGGAGGACGGCCCCACCGCCCTGGACGCGGGACTGCAGGGTGGCGTCGACCTCGTCGTCCTCGACCTGGGCCTGCCGGGCATGGACGGGCTGGAAGTCGCCCGCCGGCTGCGGGCCGAGGGCCACGGCTTCCCCATCCTGGTCCTCACCGCCCGCGCGGACGAGGTCGACACGGTCGTCGGCCTGGACGCCGGCGCCGACGACTACGTGACCAAGCCCTTCCGTCTGGCCGAGCTGCTCGCCCGGGTCCGGGCCCTGCTCCGGCGCGGTGCCAACGAGGCCGCGCAGGCCCCCGCCACCCACGGCGTGCGGATCGACGTCGAATCGCACCGCGCCTGGATGGGGGAGGAGGAGCTGCAGCTCACGGCGAAGGAGTTCGACCTCCTGCGCGTCCTGGTCCGCGACGCCGGCCGGGTCGTCACCCGCGACCAGCTCATGCGCGAGGTCTGGGACACCACCTGGTGGTCCTCCACCAAGACCCTCGACATGCACATCTCCTGGCTGCGCAAGAAGCTGGGCGACGACGCCGCGAACCCGCGCTACATCGCCACCGTCCGCGGCGTCGGCTTCCGCTTCGAGAAGAGCTGAGCCGGGGGCCGACGGGCTTCGGGCCGGCCCCGGACCCGCTCCGGCCCGCCCCGGACCGGCGCTAGGGCATGCTCTAAGGCATGCGCCGCCGCCTCATCAACTCCACGCTCGCCGTGGTGCTCGTCGTGATCGCCGTCTTCGGCGTCTCCCTCGTCATCGTGGAGACCCGGACCATCACCAGCAGCGCCCAGGACCGCATCGAGTCCGAGGCGCTGCGGCTGGTGGGCATCGTCGAGGCGAACGTCCTGGAGCACAAGCCGATCGACCCGGTCGCCCTCGCCGAGCAGCTGGACGCCGGCCACTACGCCCGCATCACCGTCCCCGGCCAGCGGGCCGTCGAGGTGGGCGCCCCGATCCCCGACAGCGTCATCCGCGGCACCGCGCGCGGCGAACAGGGCGAGGTCGTGACCGTCGAGGAGTCCCGCTCCACGGTGACCAGGGAGGTCGGGCGGACCCTCGCGGTCGTGGGCGCGGTGGCGCTGCTGGCCGTCGTGGCCGCCGTCCTGCTCGCCGTACGCCAGGCGAACCGGCTGGCCTCCCCGCTCACCGACCTCGCCGAGACGGCGGAGCGGCTCGGATCGGGCGATCCGCGCCCCCGGCACAAGCGGTACGGGGTCCCCGAGCTGGACCGCGTCGCCGACGTCCTGGACTCCAGCGCCGAACGCATCGGCCGGATGCTGACCGCCGAGCGGCGCCTCGCCGCGGACGCCTCGCACCAGCTGCGCACGCCCCTCACCGCCCTGTCCATGCGGCTGGAGGAGATCACCGTCACCGAGGACCTGGACACCGTGCGGGAGGAGGCGACGATCGCCCTGACCCAGGTGGAGCGGCTCACGGACGTGGTGCAGCGGCTGCTCACGAACTCGCGCGACCCGCGGACCGGCTCCGCGGTCCCCTTCGACCTGGACGAGGTCGTCAAGCAGCAGGTGGAGGAGTGGCGGCCGGCCTACCGCAGCGCGGGGCGCGCCATCGTGCGCTCCGGGAAGCAGGGCGTACGCGCCGTCGGCACCCCGGGCGCGGTCTCGCAGGTGCTGGCCACGCTGGTGGAGAACGCCCTGATGCACGGTGGCGGCACGGTCGCGCTGCGTACGCGCGTGGTCGGCAACCAGGCGGTGCTGGAGGTCACGGACGAGGGGCCGGGGGTCCCGCCGGACCTCGGCAACCGGATCTTCGAGCGGGCCATCAGCGGCCGCAACTCCACCGGGATCGGCCTCGCGGTCGCCCGGGACCTCGCGGAAGCGGACGGGGGGCGCCTCGAACTGCTCCAGACCCAGCCGCCGGTGTTCGCGCTGTTCCTCAGCCGGACGGCGCCGGAACGGGCCGAGCCCGCGACCACCGTGCGCTAGGCCCGCGCCCGGGCCCGCGTACTAGTTGTTCGCGGGCTCCGGCTCGGGCACCGGCTCAGGCCGCCGCTCCGGCCTGGGCAGCGGCGCCGGCACGGGCTCGGCGGCCTCGGGCAGGGCCCTGAAGACCCAGGTCCGGTACGACCAGAAGCGGAACACGGTGGCGGTGCCGATGCCGATGAACTTGAAGACGTTGCTGGCCACCGAGCCGTCCCAGCCGAAACCATAGGTGGCGGTGTAGAGCACACCGTTCTCGATGACCAGGCCGATGCCGCTGAACGCGGCGAAGAGGACCAGCTCGCGGGTACGGCCGCTCTTGGCGCGGTCCCGGTAGGCGAAGTAGCGGAAGCCGAGGTAGTTCGTGGCGATGGCCACGACCGTGGCTATCACGCTCGCGCGCACCACCTGCAGGTCGGTGGTGTGCCGGATCAGGTTGAAGACACCCAGGTTGACCAGCACACCCAGACCACCGACCGCCCCGAACTTGGCGACCTCTCGCACGAGACCGCGTACGCGTTCGAGAACAGATCCGTTCCCCGGCGTGCTCATCAGTAGGTTCAGTCCCTGTCGGTCACCGCCCCGTGAAGGGCGTCCGGTGTTCTCCGTCAACCCGCCCATCGTAAGTGTCCCCCCACAGCCCCGTCTGTGCCTTCGGACACCGTGCGACGCACGGCACACCGACGGGTCAGAGCCAGGGCACGTCCGGATGGCGGAATACCGGCGGATACCCTGGAGGAGTGACGTTCCCGGTAGTCGGCATGGTCGGCGGCGGTCAGCTCGCCCGCATGACCCACGAGGCGGGCATCCCCCTCGGCATCAGATTCAAGCTCCTCAGTGACACCCCACAGGACTCGGCGGCCCAGGTCGTGAGCGACGTCGTCATCGGCGACTATCGCGATCTGGAGACGTTGCGCGCCTTCGCGCGCGGCTGTGACGTGATCACCTTCGACCACGAGCACGTGCCCATCGAGCACCTGCGGGCCCTGGAAGCGGACGGCATCCCCGTCCGCCCGGGGCCCGACGCGTTGATGCACGCCGCCGACAAGGGGGTGATGCGCGCGAAGCTCGACGAGATCGGCGCCCCGAGTCCCCGCCACCGGATCGTGAGCGATCCCGCGGACGCGGCTGCCTTCGCGGACGAGGTGGGCGGCTTCCCGGTCATCCTCAAGACCGTGCGCGGCGGGTACGACGGCAAGGGCGTGTGGTTCGTCCGCACCCCGGAGGACGCCGAGGCCCCGTTCAAGGCGGGCGTGCCGGTCCTCGCGGAGGAGAAGGTCGATTTCGTCCGCGAGCTCGCGGCGAACATCGTCCGCTCCCCGCACGGCCAGGCGGTGGCCTACCCCGTCGTCGAGTCCCGCCAGGTGGACGGCGTCTGCGACACGGTGATCGCCCCCGCCCCCGACCTCTCGGAGGCCCTCGCCGGCGAGGCCCAGGCCCTCGCCCTGCGCATCGCCAGGGAACTCGGCGTGACCGGCCACCTGGCCGTGGAACTGTTCGAGACCACCGACGGCCGGATCCTGGTCAACGAGCTGGCGATGCGCCCGCACAACAGCGGCCACTGGACCCAGGACGGCGCCGTCACCTCCCAGTTCGCCAACCACGTCCGCGCGGTCCTGGACCTCCCCCTGGGCGACCCCCGCCCCCGGGCCCGCTGGACGGTCATGGCGAACGTGCTGGGCGGGGACTACCCCGACATGTACGCGGCATACCTGCACTGCATGGCCCACGACCCGCAGCTGAAGATCCACATGTACGGCAAGGACGTGAAACACGGCCGCAAGGTCGGCCACGTCAACACCTACGGCGACGACCTGGACGTTGTGCTGGAGCGCGCACGCCACGCTGCCGACTACCTCAGAGGAACGGTCACCGAATGAGCACCTCCGCCGCAGCCCCCGTCGTCGGCATCGTCATGGGATCCGATTCGGACTGGCCCGTCATGGAGGCGGCCGCGCAGGCCCTCGACGAGTTCGAGATCCCCTACGAGGTCGACGTCGTCTCCGCCCACCGGATGCCGCGCGAGATGATCGCGTACGGGGAGCGGGCCGCCGACCGCGGTCTGAAGGCGATCATCGCGGGCGCGGGCGGGGCCGCCCACCTGCCCGGCATGCTCGCCTCGGTCACCCCGCTGCCCGTCATCGGCGTGCCGGTGCCGCTGAAGTACCTCGACGGCATGGACTCGCTGATGTCGATCGTCCAGATGCCGGCCGGAGTGCCCGTCGCCACCGTCTCGGTCGCCGGCGCGCGCAACGCGGGCCTGCTGGCCGTACGGATGCTGGCCGCCCACGACAAGGACCTCTTGGCCCGGATGCGCGACTTCCAGCAGGAGCTCAACGACCAGGCCACCGAGAAGGGCAAGCGGCTGCGTACGAAGGTCGCGAACGCGGAGTCCTTCGGGTTCGGCAAGTGAGCGCGGCGCAGCGTCTGGACGAGGCGCGCGAGCTGCTGGCCGAGCACCCCGTCGTGGACGGCCACAACGACCTGCCCTGGGCGCTGCGCGAGCAGGTGCGCTACGACTTGGCGCGCCGGGACATCGCGGGCGACCAGTCGGCCCACCTGCACACCGACATCCCGCGGCTGCGCGCCGGCGGGGTCGGCGCGCAGTTCTGGTCCGTGTACGTACGCTCCGACTACGCCGGCGACGAGGCGGTCAGCGCGACGCTGGAGCAGATCGACGTCGTCGCCCAGCTGATCGACCGTTACCCCGGCGACCTGATGCGGGCGCTGACGGCGGACGACATGGAGGCGGCCCGCGCCGACGGCCGGATCGCCTCGCTGATGGGCGCCGAGGGCGGCCACTCCATCAACAACTCGCTCGCCACGCTGCGCGCCCTGCACCGGCTGGGCGTGCGGTACATGACGCTCACGCACAACGACACGATCGACTGGGCGGACTCGGCGACCGACGAGCCCCGGCACGGCGGCCTGACCGACTTCGGCCGCGAGGTCGTCCGCGAGATGAACCGCGTCGGCATGCTGGTGGACCTCTCGCACGTCGCCGCGACGACCATGCGGGACGCGCTCGCGGTCTCGGCCGCGCCGGTGGTCTTCTCGCACTCCTCGGCGCGGGCGGTCTGCGACCACCCGCGCAACATCCCCGACGACGTGCTGGCGCTGCTGCCGGCCAACGGCGGGGTGGCGATGGCCACCTTCGTCCCGAAGTTCATCCTCCCGGCGGCCGTCGAGTGGACGCTGGCCGCGGACGAGAACCTGCGGGCGCACGGCTTCCACCACCTGGACACCACCCCCGAGGCGATGGCCCTGCACCGGGCCTTCGAGGCGGAGCGCCCCCGTCCGGTGGCCACGGCCGCCACGGTGGCCGACCACCTGGACCACATGCGCGAGGTCGCCGGCGTCGACCACATCGGGATCGGCGGCGACTACGACGGCACGGCCTTCACCCCGTCCGGGCTGGACGACGTGGCCGGCTACCCGAACCTGGTCGCCGAGCTGCTGGCGCGCGGCTGGTCCAGGGCCGACCTGGCGAAGCTGACCTGGTCCAACGCGGTACGGGTGCTGCGCGACGCGGAAGCGGTGGCGCGGGACCTCTCGGCGTCCCGGGGCCCGTCGAACGCGGTGATCTAGCGGCGGCGCGGCGGATGCGGTGATCGGGTGTGACCTGCGGATTCACCCGAACGCCACATCCGCCGGGCGTCCCTGCCGTCCCCCATGTCACGGTGGCTCCATCCCAGCTCTCCCTGCTGCCGCCGAGACCGGAGCGAACGCCATGGCCGACCTGCAGGACGAACCCCACTCCGTGGGCATCGGAGCCGAAGACCTCCCCGCACCCGAAGTGCCGGCGGGCGCCCTCGACCGGGCCGTCGCGCTGCTGTCCGTGCATCCCGTGGCGGACGGGTGCAACACCCTCGTCTGGACCCTGCGCCAGAGCCCGTACCACGACATCGACACCCCCGACGTCAACGTCGACACCGACATCCCGCGGCTGCGCGCCGGGGGAGTGGGGGCCCAGTTCTGGTCCCTGCTCGTACCGCAGGGCCGGCCCCGCGGTGACATGACCGGTGACCAGGTGGTCTCCGACACCCTGGAACAGATCGACGTGGCGCTGGCCCTGATGCGCCGTTATCCCGACAGTCTGCGCCTGGCGCTGAGCGCCGACGACATGGCGGACGCCCACAACCGCGGCCGCATCGCCTCGTTCCTGGGCCCCGTCCCCGGCCGCACGCTGACCGACTCGCTGGGCGCGCTGCGCGCCTTCCACGCGCTGGGCGTACGGATCCTCGCGCCCGCGGGAGCGCCCTGGGCGCAGGACGACCTGACGGCCTTCGGCCACGAGGTGGTCCGGGAGGCGAACCGGCTGGCGATGATCCTGGACGTCAACGGCTGCCCGCCGGCGGTCGCCTGCCAGATCGCGGGCGCGTCCAAGTCCCCGACGATCATCTCGAACACGGCGGCGGCCGCGCTGAACCCGCATCCGGGGAACGTGCCCGACGAGGTGCTGCTCGCGCTCGGCGAGGCGAACGGCCTCGCGATGGTCACCTTCGACGCGGCCCGCACCGGGGACTCCCTGCACGCGGTGGCGGACCACCTCGACCACGTACGGGCCGTCGCCGGCCCGGAGAGCGTCGGCCTCGGCGCCGCCTTCGGCACCGAACCCCAGGGCTCCCGCCCGGCCGGCCTGACCGACCCCTCGGGCTACCCGCGACTGATCGCGGAACTCCTGGAACGAGGCTGGCCGGAATCCGACCTGGCTCTCCTGACCTGGGGCAACACCCTCCGCGTGGTCCGCGACGCCGAGTTCACGGCTCGCCGTTCGAAAGTCGGCCCCGCCGGCGTTTGAGGCGCGGGGGTCTGGGGGCAGCGCCCCCGGCAGCGGAGCCGCACCCGGGAGGCAACCGCGTCGGGCGGACCCGGCGAGCACCCCCGCAGGGGTCAGGCCCGCGGGCGGCCCATCGCCCGGTACGTCCAGCCGGCGGCACGCCACCGCACGGGATCGAGCGCGTTGCGACCGTCCAGCACGAGCCGGTCCGTCACCACACCCGCGAGCTCCGCCGGGTCGAGGTCCCGGAACTCGCGCCACTCGGTCAGGTGGAGGACGACCTCCGCCCCCCGGGCCGCCGCCAGCGCGGAGTCCGCGTACCCGAGGGTCGGGAAGACGCGCCGGGCGTTGTCCATGCCCTTGGGGTCGTAGACGGTGACCTGCCCGCCCTGGAGGTGGATCTGCCCGGCCACGTTCAGCGCGGGCGAGTCCCGTACGTCGTCCGAGTCGGGCTTGAAGGTGGCGCCGAGCACCGCGACCCGCTTGCCGAGGAACGACCCGCCCACGGCCTCCCGCGCCAGCTCGACCATGTGCCCGCGCCGCCGCATGTTGATGGAGTCGACCTCGCGCAGGAACGTCAGCGCCTGGTCGGCGCCCAGCTCGCCGGCGCGCGCCATGAAGGCGCGGATGTCCTTGGGCAGGCAGCCGCCGCCGAAGCCGATCCCGGCCCGCAGGAACTTCGCGCCGATCCGCTCGTCGTAGCCGATGGCCTCCGCCAGCTTCACCACGTCACCGCCGGCGGCCTCGCAGACCTCCGCCATCGCGTTGATGAAGGAGATCTTCGTCGCGAGGAAGGAGTTGGCGGCGGTCTTGACCAGCTCGGCGGTCGGGAAGTCCGTGACGACCAGCGGGGTCCCCTCCGACATCGGCGTCTCGTACACCTCGCGCAGCAGCTTCTCGCCGCGCTCGCCCTGGACGCCGATCACGATCCGGTCCGGGTGCAGGGTGTCCTGCACGGCGAAGCCCTCGCGCAGGAACTCCGGGTTCCAGGCCAGCTCCACGTCCTCGCCCGCCGGGGACAGCTCGGTGAGCTTCGCCGCCAGCCGTTGCGCCGAGCCCACCGGCACGGTGGACTTGCCGACCACCAGGACCGGCCGCGTCAGGTGCGGGGCCAGCGAGGCCATCGCGGAGTCGACGTAGGACATGTCGCACGCGTACTCGCCGTGCTTCTGCGGAGTGTTCACGCAGACGAAGTGGACGTCGCCGAACTCCCCGACCTCCTCGAAGGAGGTGGTGAAGCGCAGCCGTCCGGTCGAGCCCGGCAGCCCGGCCACGTGCTTGGCCAGCATTTCCTCCAGCCCGGGCTCGTACATCGGCACCCGGCCCGACGCCAGCATCTCGATCTTCTCGGGCACCACGTCCAGCCCCAGCACCTCGAACCCCAGCTCCGCCATCGCCGCGGCGTGGGTCGCGCCGAGGTATCCGGTGCCGATCACTGTGATCCTGAGGGGGGCCATGGGTGCTCCAGAGGTGCGGGGCCGTTTGCGGCCACTGAGCATAGTCGGGCCAGCCGGCGGGGACGCTCCCCAGGAACCCGGGGCTGTCGACACCGCTGTCACGCAACTCACGTAGGCCGTCCATATCGCCATCCGTGACCGGGACACTAAGCTTGGGTTACTTAACGGTAGTTAGCATCACGCATCACCCTGGGGAGTGAGAGATCTTGGCGGGTTCTGCCGACTTCGACCTGTACCGCCCGGCCGAGGAGCACGACATGCTCCGCGAGTCGGTCCGCTCGCTCGCCGAGGCGAAGATCCTGCCGTTCGCCGCCGCGGTCGACGAGGAGTCCCGCTTCCCGCAGGAGGCCCTCGACGCCCTGGTCGCCAGCGACCTGCACGCCGTCCACGTGCCCGAGACCTACGGCGGCGCGGGCGCGGACGCCCTCGCGACCGTGATCGTGATCGAGGAGGTGGCCCGCGTCTGCGCGTCCTCCTCCCTCATCCCGGCCGTCAACAAGCTCGGCTCGCTCCCGGTGATCCTTTCCGGTTCCGAGGAGCTCAAGGCCAAGTACCTGGGCCCGCTCGCCAAGGGCGACGCGATGTTCTCGTACGCGCTCTCCGAGCCCGACGCGGGCTCCGACGCGGCCGGCATGAAGACCCGCGCCGTGCGCGACGGGGACTTCTGGGTGCTCAACGGCGTCAAGCGCTGGATCACCAACGCGGGCGTCTCCGAGTACTACACGGTCATGGCCGTCACCGACCCGGAGAAGCGCTCCAAGGGCATCAGCGCCTTCGTCGTCGAGAAGTCCGACGAGGGCGTCTCCTTCGGCGCCCCGGAGAAGAAGCTCGGCATCAAGGGCTCCCCGACGCGCGAGGTCTACCTCGACAACGTCCGGATCCCCGCCGACCGCATGATCGGCGCCGAGGGCACCGGCTTCGCCACCGCGATGAAGACCCTCGACCACACCCGCATCACCATCGCGGCCCAGGCGCTCGGCATCGCCCAGGGCGCCCTCGACTACGCCAAGGGCTACGTCCAGGAGCGCAAGCAGTTCGGCAAGCCGATCGGCGACTTCCAGGGCGTGCAGTTCATGCTCGCGGACATGGCCATGAAGATCGAGGCCGCCCGCCAGCTGACGTACTCCGCCGCGGCCCGCTCCGAGCGCGTGTCCGGCGGTGGCCCCCACGAGGACCTCACGTTCTTCGGCGCCGCGGCCAAGTGCTTCGCCTCCGACGTGGCCATGGAGGTCACCACGGACGCCGTCCAGCTCCTCGGCGGCTACGGCTACACCCGTGACTACCCGGTGGAGCGCATGATGCGCGACGCCAAGATCACGCAGATCTATGAAGGCACGAACCAGGTCCAGCGGATCGTCATGGCCCGCAACCTGCCGTAACGTCCTCCCAGGCCGGAGGCGGATGCGCACATCCGTCTCCGGCCTTCGCACGCCCCGGATGGGCTAAATTTGGACCTTCGTACGCCGGAATCGGTTGGGGAGAACGCAATGACGGAAGCGATCCTGCTGGTCGGCGGACAAGGGACGCGCCTGCGTCCGGTGACGGTGAACACGCCCAAGCCGATGGTCCCGACGGCCGGAGTTCCCTTCCTCGCCCACCAGATAGCCAGGGCCGCCGCCGCCGGTGTCACGCACATCGTGATGGCCACCTGCTACCTCGCCGAGGTCTTCGAGCCCTACTTCGGCGACGGATCCGACTTCGGCCTCACCCTCGAATACGTCGTCGAGGACGAGCCCCTCGGCACCGGCGGCGCCATCCGCAACGCCGGACGGCGCCTGACGGGCGGTCCGGACTCCTCCGTCCTCGTCTTCAACGGCGACATCCTCACCGGCCTGGACATCGCGGGTCTCGTCGAGGCGCACGAGGCGGCCGACGCCGACGTCTCCCTGCACCTGGTCCGCGTCGAGGACCCGCGCGCCTTCGGCCTGGTCCCCACCGACTCCGAGGGGCGGGTGCTGGCCTTCACCGAGAAGCCGCAGACCCCCGAGGAGATCATCACCGACCAGATCAACGCCGGCTGCTACGTCTTCCGCCGCAGCGTGATCGACGCCATCCCGGCCGGCCGCCCGGTCTCCGTCGAGCGCGAGACCTTCCCCGGCCTGCTGGCCTCCGGGGCCAAGCTGCACGGCGTCACCGAGAACACCTACTGGATGGACCTCGGCAAGCCCGAGTCCATCATCCAGGCCTCCGCTGACCTGGTCCGCGGCGTGGTCCCCTCCCCGGCGGTCCCCGGCCGCCGCGGCGAGTCGCTGGTGCTGCCCGGCGCCGAAGTGGCGGCCGGAGCGAAGCTGTCGGGGGGCACCGTCGTGGGAGCCGGCGCCCGGATCGAGGCCGGCGCGGTCGTCCAGGGCACCATCGTGCTCGACGGGGCGGTGATCGGCCCGGACGCCCAGGTGAGCGCCAGCCTGATCGGCGCGGGCTCCGCCGTGGGCGCGCGGACCGTACTGGACGGCGCCGTCATCGGTGACGGGGCCGTCGTGGGGGCCGACAACGAACTGCGGTCCGGGGCCCGGGTGTGGTGCGAGGCGCAGCTGCCCGCCGCCGCCATCCGCTTCTCCCCGGACGCCTGACCGGAGTCCGGGGAGCGGGTACCGCCGCGGTCAGTTGCCGCGGACGGTGACCTTCTCGTCGTTCTGGATCTGCTTCACCAGCTGCTGCACCTTCGCCTTGTCCCAGACGAGGTTGCCGCCGCGCTGCCCGGAGATCGGCATGTTCATCGACACGCCGTCACCGCCGTTGACGCCCTTCATCGCGAAGAACATCCGGCCCATGTCGTACAGGCCCATGTCCTTGTCCACGATCAGGGTGTCCAGGCCCGCGCCCAGCAGCGGGTAGAGGTCGAACGGGTTGAGGACCGTGGACGGGGTCGCCGCCTGGCTCGCCAGCGCCGACAGGAACTTCTGCTGGTTCTTCGTGCGCTGCAGGTCCGACTCGGCGAAGGCGTAGCGGGTCCGGACGAAGGCCAGCGACTGCTCGCCGTTCAGGGTCTGCTTGCCCGCCTTGAAGTCGGCGCCGGACTTCTCGTCCTTGAAGCCCTCCTCGATGTCCAGCTCCACGCCGCCCAGCGCGTCCACGATGTTCGCGAAGCCGGCGAAGCCGATCTCCGCGTAGTGGTCGATGCGCAGACCGGTGTTGTGCTCCACCGTCCGCACGAGCAGCTCCGGGCCGTCCTCCGCGTACGCCGCGTTGAGCTTGACCCGGCGCCCCTGCGCGGGGAACTTCTTGCCGGACTGGGAGCCGACGAAGGACGGGATCTCCACGTCCGAGTCGCGCGGCAGCGAGATCATGGTGTTCCCGCTGGAGCACTTCGCCAGGATCATCATCGAGTCGGTCCGCTTGCCCTCGGCCGAGCCCGTGTGGAGCTTCTTCTTCTCCTCGTCGGACATGCCCTCGCGGCTGTCGGAGCCGACGATCAGGTACGTCGTGCAGTCGCCCTCCTTGGGGCGCTCGATGACCTTGGAGAGGTCGACCTCGCGGCGCACCTTGGAGTCGGCCCAGAAGTAGGTGGAGACCGTGGTCACCAGCAGGGCGGAGACCAGCACGATCGAGCCGATCTTGATCCGCTTGCGCCAGTCCGGGGCGGGGCCGGGCGCGACGCCGGGACTGCCGGGACGGCCGGGTCCCGAGGGTCCGCCGGGACCCGCCGGACCGCCCGGTGCGCCGCCGGAGGGCGAACCGTAGACCTGGCCGGTGTTGTAACCGCTGTCGTAACCGCCGTACGTGTCGTGGCCGCCGGCCTGCTGCGGAGGCACGCCGTACGCGGGCGCCGGGCCCGCCGGGCGCTGCGGGCGCGGGGGCTGCGCGGGCCGCGGCTGCTGCTGCGGCTGTCGCCGGACGTGCCGCATCCGCTGTACGCCCTCGGGCTGCGGCTCGGCGCTGCCGCGCCCGTAGCCGTCGTCACGACCTTCTGGCCAGTCATTCATGCGCCCTAGGATGCCTGTCCGGGCGTGCCGTCCGACAGTCCGGGGCGGGATCCGTACCGGGGCTGTTGCAGAGCTGATGCCTCTGGTACGGCTCTAAGGTGTCCGTATGACACAGATACCGGGCGAGCTGCCCGGGAAGCCGACCGCGGCCTCCCGTACGACCCTCAGCCACATCATGACCGCGAACGACACCAACCTCCTCGGCACGGTGCACGGCGGCGTGATCATGAAGCTGGTGGACGACGCGGCGGGCGCCGTGGCCGGGCGCCACTCGGGCGGCCCGGCCGTCACCGCCTCCATGGACGAGATGGCCTTCCTCGCCCCCGTGCGCGTGGGTGACCTCGTCCACGTGAAGGCGCAGTGCAACTGGACCGGCCGCTCCTCCATGGAGATCGGCGTACGGGTCCTCGCGGAGCGGTGGAACGAGTCCACGCCCGCCACCCAGGTCGGCAGCGCCTACCTCGTCTTCGCGGCCGTGGACGCCGACGGCAAGCCCCGCCAGGTCCCGCCGGTGCTCCCGGAGACGGAGCGGGACGAGCGGCGCTACCAGGAGGCCCAGATCCGCCGCACCCACCGGCTCGCCCGCCGCCAGGCGATCATGGCGCTGCGCGAGGAGCGGGCGGCCCAGGGCTTCGACGACTGACGGCACGGACCGGCACGGACCGGCCGGCCCTGCCTGCTAGCTTCCGCAGACCACCTGGTCGCCGGTGACCACGCCGAAGGTGCCCTGGTACGGGTCCTCCGCGCGGACCGGCACCACCTTGCGGTAGTCCGCGCCCGCGATGACCAGCACCGTCCGGCCCTGGCCCGCCACCGCCCGCAGCTCGCTGCCCGGCAGGGCGGTCGCCACCGAACGGGCGGAGCGGTCCCAGCGCGGGTCGTACGTGATCACGGTGCGCTTGACGTCGCGGCTGGCGCCGTTGCCCGGGGCCCGGGTGGTGTCGAAGCCGGTGGCGCGCAGCGCCGTGTCGACCCGCCCGCCGAGCCCGTCGATCCGCGTCCCGTTCTCGACCTGGACCCGGACCTGCTGCGGGGGCACGTCCACCGGCACCGCCGCGGGGCGGCTGCCGCCGCTCTTCCCGGGGCGGGCGGGAGCCAGCGGGCGGTCCTCCCGCAGGGCCTCGAACAGCTTGGCCGCCTTCGGCTCGTCCCACTTCACGGTCGAGCCGATGCCCTTGAGGCGGAACGAGGGGTCGCCGATGGGCACCGAGGCGAACTCCGAGGAGGAGGGGGTGAAGTCCCGCATCGCCTGCCCGAGCGCCAGCATCTGCTCCGAGCCGAAGTCCTTGTCGGCCCGCACCGAGCCGAGCAGGGTGGAGCTGACCTCCTTGAACTTGACCGGGTTCAGCAGCACCCCACCGCCGGTCGCCTGCTTGATCAGGGCGGCGATGAACCGCTGCTGACGCTGCATCCGGCCCAGGTCGGAGGCCCCGTCGACATGGCGCGAGCGCACGTACTGCAGGGCCTGGCCGCCGCTGAGCCGGTGGGTGCCGGGCAGCAGGTCGAGGCCGGTGTTGGGGTCGCGCATGGTCTTGGCCGTGCAGATGTCCACGCCGCCCATCGCGTCGACCGTCTTCATGAAGCTGGTGAAGTCGACCTCCAGGTAGTGGTCGATCTTCACCCGGGTCATGTTCTCGACGGTCCGCACGGTCAGGTTGGGGCCGCCCTCCGCGTACGCCGCGTTCAGCCTCAGGGAGTGGGCCCGGTGCGCCTTGCCGGTGACCAGGTCCCGGTGCGCGGGCACCTCGGCGTAGCTGTCGCGGGGCAGGCTGATGACGCTGGCCCGCTCCTTGTCGGCCGACAGGTGCACCAGCATGATCGTGTCGGTGCAGTGGCAGGGCGCGCCGCCGAGGCGGTACTCGCGCTTCTCCTCCGGGGTGATCTTCTCCCGGCCGTCGGTGCCGACCAGCAGGAAGTTCAGGCCGTGCCCGGCCTGCGGGCGGTTCTTCATGTCCTTGAACGGGTCCACCCGCTCGATCCCGGTGTCCAGGCCGGTCATCACGGCGTGCCCGACTGCCCCGGAGCCCAGCACCACCACCGACAGTCCGGCCGCGAGCCGCACCCCCCACCGGGGTCGCTCGCCGCGACGCCGGGCCGGGCCGCCGGCGCCGCCGCCGCGCCGTGCGCGCTGCGGCTGGGACGGCCCGGCGGGACGGGTGGGACGGTGCGGCTGGGGCACGGTGGACACCTCCGCGGGAGCAGCAGGGAGACCGGTCGAGAGACGGGTCGGATTCAGCTGATTCGACAGAACAGTAGGCCCATACGATCAGCGTTTGTCCTTACCGATCACTCGGCGCGCACCCGGTTCCCCCGTACGCGGTAACGTGACACCGATACCCGACCTTGAAGGACCACATGCCCGCCCAGCAGCCCGCAGTCTCGGTGATCATGCCGGTGCTCAATGAGGAGCACTATCTCCGCGATTCCGTCCGCCACATCCTGGAACAGGAGTATGCGGGCGAGATGGAGGTGGTGATCGCACTCGGGCCGTCCACGGACCGCACCGACGAGATCGCCGCCGAACTCGTCGCCGAGGATCCCCGAGTCCACACCGTCCCGAATCCCACCGGCCGGACCCCGGCGGCGCTCAACGCCGCCATCAAGGCCTCGCGTCACCCGATCGTGGTACGCGTCGACGGCCACGGCATGCTCTCGCCGAACTACATCGCCACCGCCGTCCGCCTCCTGGACGAGACCGGTGCGCAGAACGTCGGCGGGATCATGCACGCCGAAGGCGAGAACGCCTGGGAAGAGGCCGTCGCCGCCGCGATGACCTCCAAGATCGGCGTCGGCAACGCGCCCTTCCACACCGGCGGCCAGGCCGGACCGGCGGAGACCGTCTACCTCGGCGTCTTCCGCCGCGAGGCGCTGGAACAGCAGGGCGGCTACAACGAGGAGTTCATCCGCGCCCAGGACTGGGAGCTGAACTTCCGCATCCGCGAAGCCGGCGGCCTGATCTGGTTCTCGCCGGAGCTGAAGGTCCAGTACCGCCCCCGGCGCTCGGTCAGGGCCCTGGCCAAGCAGTACAAGGACTACGGGCGCTGGCGGCACGTGGTGGCCCGCTACCACTCGGGCTCCATCAACCTGCGCTACCTGGCCCCGCCGACCCTCGTCTGCGCGCTCGCCGCGGGCGTCGTCGTGGGCGTGGCGGTCACCCCCCTGGGCTTCGCCGTCCCGGCCGGCTACCTCGCGGCGATCGCCGTGGGCTCCGTACCGGCCGGCAAGGGGCTGTCGCTGAAGGCGCGGGCGCAGATCCCCGTCGCCCTCGCGACCATGCACCTGTGCTGGGGCTTCGGCTTCCTGACCAGCCCGCGGGCCCTGGCCAACAAGCTCATCGCGAGCCGCCGCCCGGCGGTGCACCGGGACTCCTCGCAGGTCTGACCCGCGGGTCCGGGACGTACGGAGGGGCCCGGCTCGGAGGCTGTGCACACAGCCTCCGAGCCGGGCCCCTTCCGCGTGCTCCGGGGGTACGAGGGACCCGCTACCAGGTGAAGCCCGGCTGGATCGGCATGCAGGCCTTGTCGTTGTCGCCGTTGAGCGCGTGGGCGGACGTCGGGGCCACGGTCGGGGCGGGCGGCGGCGGGGCCGGCGCGTCGCCGGTCCGCCAGTCCTTGCCGACGAACAGGACGATCCCCGGCACCTGGTCGGACTTCTCCACGGAGGCGGCGGGCAGGCCCAGCGCGGTGGCCAGGGCCGCCGCGTCGGCCGCCTGGCCGTCGGTGGCGTAGCGGACCACCGTGGTGTCCTCGGCCCCGGTCTGGGTGTCGGCGCCGGCCTTGGTGAAGCCCTTGGCGGCGAGCAGCGCCGCCACGTCGTTCGCCCGGTTCTTGACCCTGACCTGGGCGCCGTCCTTGCCGCCGGTGGAGTTGCGGACGCTGACCACGATCTTCGCCGGCGGGGCGGCGGGGGCGGTGGTCGGGGCGGTGGCCGGCTGGGCCGGGGTGGACGGGGCACCGCTCACGCCCGGCGAGGGGGAGGCGCCGCCCTCCGGAGTGCCGGAGCCCTTGCCGTCGAGCGCGATGTCCTCGCGGACCATCCGGAACAGGTCCTCGGCCTCGCCCGCCATGGGCTCGACGCGTCCGTCCAGCCCGGGCTTCGTGCTGTAGACCCAGGGCATCGTGGTCATGGTGATCCGCCCCGGCGGAACCTTCTTGAGCTCCATGCTCAGGTCGAACAGCTTGTCGATCTTGTTCAGGCCGGTGTCCACGACCATGGCCTGGATCGCCGCCTGCGCCAGGCTGTTGAGCTTCACCGGGTTGGTGAGCTTGGCGTTCTTGCGGAACTCCCGGGCCATCGAGTTCATGTACTGGTGCTGGGCGTGGGTGCGCCCGATGTCCGTGCCGTCCTCGAAGCCGTAGCGCGTGCGCAGCCACTGCAGGGCCACCTCGCCCTGGATGATGTTCTCGCCCTTCGGCAGCTTCAGGCCCGAGCCCTTGCCGTCACGGGTGCGGGAGTGCACGTTCTGCTCGACGCAGACCGGGACGCCGCCGATGGCGTCCGCCATGGACACCACACCCTTGAAGTCGATCATCATGAAGTGATCGATGGGGATCTTGGTCAGCTCGGTCCACGCGGCGACGGTGCAGCCCGGTCCGCCGCGCTGGAGGGACTCGTTCGTCTGCACGAGCCCCTTGCTGGCGGGGTACACCTTGCCGCCCGGCTCGGTGCACTTGGGCATCATCAGCATCGTGTCGCGCGGCATCGAGACCACGGACATGTTGCTGCGGTCGGCGGACAGGTGCAGCAGCATCTGCACGTCCGCGAGGGGCAGGCCGTCGAAGGTGTCCGTGCCCCCGCCCAGCGCCTGGTTCTCCGCGTCGTTGCGCGCGTCGGAGCCGATGAGCAGGATGTTCAGCGGGGTCTGCCCGAAGGCGTTGGGCTTGGAACCGCCCAGTTTGGTCTCGCCGAGGTTCAGCGCGTCCGTCTGGATGCTGCCGTTCAGGTGGCGGTAGTACAGATAACCGGCCGCCGCCGTCCCGAGTATGAGCAGGGACAGGACGGCGGACACCCAGCGCAGCACGCGCCGCCGCCCCCGTCTGGTGGGGCGCTGGCGGGCGGCCGCACGCCGGGCGGCCCTGGAGCCGCCCCGCGGTGCGGGCACCACGCCGGGCGCGTCCGCCCCGCCGCCGGATACGTCCCCGGTGGCCTCGGCCGTCGCCCCCTCCCCCCGCACGCTGCTGTGCCTCACGCGTCCCCCCTCAAGATCCTTCTAGGTCGTCTGTGTGCCGGTACGACCGGCTGCGTCCCGCTACTTGGCGCAGATCGCCTTGTCGGCCTGGGCCTGCTGGACGTCCTCGGGAAGCTGCTGCGGGACCGGCGCCCCGAGCGGTGCCCCCGGCTTCTCGAAGTCCGGACCCAGTGTCAGCTTCATCGGGGCCTTCGCCGCCGCGTCCGCCGTCCCCATCTTCAGCGCGGTGGCCGGCAGCCCCAGGGCGTCCGCGAGCGCCCGGGCCTGGTCGGCCTGGTTGGGCGCGTACTCCAGCTGCGTGGCCCCGACCTTCGCCGGGGCGTTGCCCTGGTTGCTGGCCTTGGACATCCCCTTGGTGTTCTGCAGCCAGTTCAGTGTGGTGGAGGCGGCGCCCGAGGGCCCGCCGCCGTTGTAGACGCTCACCCGTACGTCCGCCGCGGCCGCCCGGTTGCCCTGGAGCAGCGCGTCCTGCCTGGCCTTCGCGTCCGCGTCGGCCGCCTCCTTCGCCGCCTGCTCCTTCTTCTCGACCTCCGTGAGCGAGACGTCCCCCCGGATCATCTGCAGCAGCGGGTCGGCCAGGGACTTCTCGACGACGACGGTCGCCTTCTTGCCCTCCGGTTCGGCCGGATTGTCCTTCACGGGCAGGGTGGTGAAGGTGACGTTCTTCGTGTCGATGTTCTTCAACTCCCCTGCCAGGTCGGTGAGCTTGGAGATGGACCCGATCCCCGAGTCCACGCCCAGCGACTTGGTGGCCGCCTCCGCGAGGGACAGGAACTTCTTGGGGCTGGTCAGCGTCTCCTTCGACTTCATCTCACGCATCATCGAACCCAGGAACTGCTGCTGGATCCTGATCCGGTCGAGGTCGCTGTTGTTGCCGAAGCCGTGCCGGGTACGGACGAAGGCGAGGGCCTGCTCGCCCTCCAGCCGGTGCTCGCCGGGGCCCAGCTTGAGGTGGGAGCCCTCTTCGTCGTTCACGGCCTTGTCCAGGCACACCGGTACGCCGCCGACCGCCGTGCTCAGCGTCTTGACGGCGTTGAAGTCGGCCATCATGAAGTGGTCGACCTCGATGCCGGTGAGCTCCTTGACCGTGCGCATGGTGCAGCCCGCGTCGCGGCCCTCCTGGCCCAGGCTGGTGTTGAAACGGGTGTTCTTGGCGGGCGGGACCGTCTTCGTCGAACCGTCCGGCTGCTTCGTCGGGCAGGCCGGGATATTGGTGATCAGGTCGCGGGGGATGGACAGCGCGGTCGCGTTCGTCCGGTCCTTGGAGACGTGGAACAGGATCGTGGTGTCGGCGTGGCCGACGCTGTCCTTGTCCCCGTAGCCCTCGTTGCCGGCGCCGCTGCGCTTGTCGGTGCCGATGACCAGGATGTTGATGGGCTGGTCCTTCTTGAAACCGCCCGTGCCCGCTCCCGCGACGTCGGTGACGCTGAGGTTGCCGTTCAGGTGGTCGTAGTAGAGGTACGCCGCCGCGGCGCCGCCGACCAACAGGAACGCCAGCGTCCCGCTGGTGATCAGCAGCGCCTTCTTACGGCGTCCGCCGCCACCGCCGCCCTTGCGGGAGCGACCGCCGCGCCGGCCTCCGGGCGGGCCGTCGCCGCGGCGCGGCTTCGGTACGCCGGGGGAGGGGGCGGTGGGAGCGGCAGGGGCCGAGGCCGATCTGCGGGGCGCGCCGACCCTGGGGCGCGGCTGCGCCTGCGCAGCGGAGTCGCCCAGTTGCAGTTCGTAGTTGCCTGTGCGGGGATTGAGCACCCACTGGTCGGCGGGGTCGATCTCGTCCGCCCGTCCACGGCTTTGCGCATCCACGGTTGCTCGAATCCTCCGTCGGTGCCTCGCGACGCGCCTCCCCCAGGCGCCCGGTCAACGATCCGGCTGCTGGCGCCCGGTCTCTGGTCCGGCCGGGCACCGGATCGCTCACCCTATCCGCCCTGTTCGGCCGCAAACCATGCTGGTGACAAATTCCACTCCCCTTATAACGGGGTGAACCACCCATCCCACTCGGTTCGGTCACCGGCTTTTGGGATTGCTTTACCGGCAGTCGGCGTTCTCCGCCGTGGTACCGGTAAAGGTGGGGACGGGAACGGGGGGTGTCACGGTTCCACCGGTGGTCGTTCCCGGCGTCACCCCGGCCGTCGTGGCCGGTTCGGAGCCGTCCGTGGGCTCGGGCGTAAGGGCAGGTGGGGGCGTGGTCGAGGGGGCGGCGGAGGTACCGGTGGAGGTACCGGTGGAGGTCGGGGCGGGGGTGGCCGAGGGCGTGGGTGTGGGCGCGGGTGTGGGCGTGGTCACGGCCTCCGGCGGGGCCACCGTCACCGGCTGGTCCGCCCGCAGCTGCCGGAACAGCCGCGCCGCGTCCGGCTCCGCCAGCTCGTCCCGGTTCGGGTCGGCGGAGTAGGGCCGGCGGGGCACGGTCAGGAACTTCACCTGATCCGTCGGTATGTCCCGTATGCCGCGCACGAGTTCGTACAGACCGCGCAGCGAGGCCAGCCCGGGGTCCGTGGTCACCGAGGAGGTCGCCGCGTCCAGCAGCGGGTACAGCCGCGCCGGATTCAGCAGAACCCCGTTGCTCTTCACCTTCTTGACGAGCGAACCGAGGAACTGCTGCTGGCGCTCCATCCGTTCCGTGTCACTGCCGTTGCCCAGGCTGTACCGGGCACGGACGAAGCCCAGCGCCTGCTCCCCCTGGAGGGTCTGCCGCCCGGCGGCCAGCCTCAGCTTGGCCTCGGAGTCGTCCACCGGCTCCTTGAGGCAGATCTCGACCCCGCCGATGGCGTCGACCATCTTCTTGAACCCGCCGAAGTCGATCACCATGTGGTGGTCGATCCGGATCCCGGTGAGCTTCTCCACGGTACGGATCGTGCAGGCGGCCCCGCCCCACTGGAACGCCCAGTTGAACTGCGCGAACCGATCGCCGGTACGGCTCCCGTCCGCCTTCAGGCAGGGCGGGATCTCCGTCATCAGGTCCCGCGGTATCGACACCGCCGTCGCGCTCCTGCGGTCCTCCGGCAGGTGCAGCAGGATCGTGGTGTCCGAGCGCTGGGTTCCCTCGTCCTGCCCGTACGGGGCGTTGTCCTTGCCGGAGCGCGAGTCCGAGCCGATCAGCAGGATGTTCTGGGAGCCGGTGGCCAGGTGCGCCGGGCGGTCGCGCTCGTAGCGGCCCAGCTCGGCCGCCGCGGAGGTGTCCTCGGTGATGTTCCCGTCGAGCTTGTTGTAGAGCCACCAGCCGGTGGCCGCCCCGGCCAGGACCAGGAAGGCCAGCCCGAGGCCGATCCAGCGCAGCAGCCGGCGCCGGCGGTTCCGCGGGGGCCGTCCGGCTCCCGCGTCCGCACCGGTGCCGCCCGGTATGCCTGCGCTGCCCGTCACTGGCGTCCGTCCCCTCGCCGCTACGACCTCAGGCCCGGCCGTACGGGTGAGTGCGGCCACTGCCGATCCTGCCCCCGGGCCACCGGAGCAGCCTGGGGGCGGGTGCCTGTCTAGGGCCGTCCGGGTGACAAATCGCCCGTTCCCGCGGTTGAGCAGTGTGGGTGCCGGGCACGGGCACGCACGCTTGACGGCCCGGGCAGGGGCCACGGAGGGCCCGGGCAGGGGCCACGAAGGGCCCGGGCAGGGGCCACGGAGGGCCCGGGCAGAGGCCACGGAGGGCCCGGGCGGCGGCGGTGGACGGGCTACACGGTGTGGGTGACGCGCTCGCTCTCGATCCGCTGGGCCAGCGCCTGCGCCGACAGCCGGTCCAGGTTCCGGCACAGCACCACGGACCCGCCCGCGGCCAGCGGGGCGTAGAGGCCGGCCGAGAGCCCGTCCCAGGTGTCGTAGCCGAGCCCGGTCAGCACCCGCGCCTCCGCGCCGAGGCCGCGCTTCGCCGCGTCCTCGCGGGCGCGGGCGGTGAGCGCCGCGTACGAGAGCTCCTCGCCGCCGACGACCAGCCCGGCGTCATCGGCGTTCACCGGCGCGAAGGGGGCGAAGCGGTCACCCTGGCCCGGCACCTCCACCGCGTAGTCCGCGTACCCGGCCGGCGGCGCCTGCGGGAACCGCCCGCCCAGCGGCCGCAGCGCGAGCGCCACCCGCTCGCCGCGGCACGCGAGACCCTCCTCCAGCGTGTCCGGCCCGCTGACGACGAGGTCCGCACCGGCCGGATCGCCGCCGATCTCGGCCACGACCCCGACCGAGGCGCAGGCGAGCAGCCAGACCGCGCTCTGCCAGTGCGCCGGGAGCAGCAGCGCGAGCCGGTCACCGGGCTCGGCGCCCAGGTCGCCCTGGAGCAGATTGGCGGTCTTGGCCACCCAATTGGCGAAGGTCGCGACGGACAATTCGACGCGCTCGCCGGTGGAGTCGTCGTAGAAGGTGACGAGCGGGCGGCCCGGATCGGCGGCGAGCGCGGATCGCAGCAGGTCGGCAGGGGTGCGGTCAGTGGCGTTCACCCGGCACAGGGTACGCGGGCCCGTCCCCCGTACGGGGGCCGCCGGCTCCACCGTACGGGGGAGGGGTACACGGCCCGTCACCGGACGCACCGTCAGTTCTCGGATGGCGCCGGGCCGTGCGGGTGTTCACCATCCTTTTCATGCGTGGATTCCTTGCTTCCTCGATCGGCGTCGCGACGGCCGCCGCACTGGCCCTGCCCCTCGCGCTCCCTACTCCGGCCCTGGCCACTCCATCCACGGGTGCGGTCGCTCCCGTGACCCCAGGCGGGTCCACCCAGTCAATGCCGCTCGTCCCCCTCGGACCCTCGGCGGACCGCACCCCCGGCGTCCCCGGCATGAGCGTCTCGCCCCGCGTGCCCGAGACGCAGGGCCTGGACGCCCGCGAGGTCACGACGTTCTCGCTGGTCGGCGTCGTCTGGGACGACGCGGGCACCGAACTCCACGGCCGGGTCCAGGTCCGTACCCGCTCCGCCCGGACCGCCACCTGGTCCGACTGGCAGGACGTCGAGATCCACAACAGGGAGCACGCGGCCGACCCCGGTGCGGCGGAACGCGCGTCCGGCCGCGTCCGCGGCGCGACCGCCCCGCTGTGGGTCGGCGCGTCCGACGGCGTCGAGGTCCGCGTCCAGGCGGAACCCGGCGCCCCGTCCACCCGCCCGGGATCCCGGCTGCCCTCGGGCATGCGGATCGAACTCGTCGACCCGGGCGCGGACGTGCCCGTCAGGGCCGCCGACGGCAAGAACGGCGGCCCGGTGGGCGACGACAAGGGCGAGGTGGCCGCCCCCGGCATGACGATGGAGATGGCCGAGTCCTCCGCGGCGAACGTGCCGCACGCCGCGCTCGGCGCCGACGAGATCCCGGAGCTGAACAAGGCCGACTCCACGGCCGACGCCGTCTTCGCGAGCGACGGCGAACTGAGCGCGGCGGCCGCCCCGTTCATCGGCCCGCGCCCGCGCATCGTCACCCGCAAGGGGTGGGGCGCCGACGAGTCCCTGCGCGAGAAGGCCTTCGTCTACACCAGCTCGGTGAAGGCGGCCTTCGTCCACCACAGCGCCTCCGGCAACAACTACGCCTGCAAGGACGCCCCGGCGGTGCTGCGCAGCCTGTACCGCTACCACGTGATCAGCAGCGGCTGGCGCGACCTCGGCTACAACTTCGCCGTCGACAAGTGCGGCACGGTCTACGAGGGCCGCGCGGGCGGCGTCTCGAAGGCGGTGCTCGGCGCCCACACCATGGGCTTCAACACGAACAGCATGGGCGTCGTGGTGCTCGGCACGTACTCCTCCGCTGCACCTCCGGCCGTGGCGGTCGACGCGGTCGCCCGCCTCACGGCCTGGAAGCTCGGCCTCTTCGGCCGCGACCCGCGCGGAAAGACGACCCTGACCTCGGGCGGCGGCAACCGCTACCCCAAGGGCAAGAACGTGTCGATGAACATCATCTCGGGCCACCGCGACGGCTTCGCCACGGAATGCCCGGGCAAGAAGCTGTACGGCAAACTCCCGACGACGCGGACGAGCTCGGCCAAACTCCAAGGCCGCCCGTAGCCTCCGGCGGCCCGCAGTGGCCGTACAGACGGCTCCGCTCCGGGGCCTCGGCCCCCGTCTTTCCGCCCCTGGCGGTCCCACCGCTGCCGGGGTTCCGCCCCGGACCCCCTACGGCGCTCCGCGCCCGCGCCTCAAACGCCGGCGGGGCTGAAATTGCCGCTCCGCGGCCATCCAGCCCGCCAAATCCAGCCCCGCCGGCGTTTGAGGCGATCCTTCAGCCCGTCCGGCGTCTGAGGACCGGGGTTCGGGGCGGAGCGCTCGGCAGGGCTACGCTCGACGCATGGCCGGCCGCTTCGATCCACTCACCCGTACCGCCGTCCGCGGCGGCCGCACCGACGTCCCCCCGAGCCGCGGGGCCACCGCCACGGCCGGCGCCAAGGAACGCCGGTGGACCCCCGACGGTCCCCTCGACCTCGGCCTCACCCTCGGCCCCCTCAGACGCGGCCCCGCCGACCCCACCTTCCGCATCACCCCCGACGGCTCGCTCTGGCGCACCGCCCGCACCCCGCTGGGCCCGGCCACCCTCCGCGTGGCCCGTGCCGGCGAGCAGGTGCACGCCGAGGCCTGGGGACCCGGCGCCGACTGGTTCCTCGAACAGCTCCCCGTGCTCCTCGGCGCCGGCGACGACCCCGCCGCCTTCGTCCCCCGCCACCGCCTCGTGCACGCCAGCCACCGCCGCCGCCCGGGCCTGCGCCTCACCCGTACCGGCATGGTCCTGGAGTCCCTGATCCCCACGGTCCTGGAGCAGAAGGTCACCGCCGACGAGGCCTACCGCGCCTGGCGCCGCCTCGTGAGGCAGTACGGCGAGCCCGCGCCCGGGCCGCAGGACCTGTACGTCGTGCCCGACGCCCGCACCTGGGCCATGATCCCGTCCTGGGACTGGCACAAGGCCGGCGTCGACGCCAAGCGCTCCGCCACCATCGTCCGGGCCGCCCGCGTGGCGAACCGCCTGGAGGAGGCCGCCGCCATGGCCCCGGCCGAGGCCGTGCGCAGGCTGGAGGCCGTTCCCGGCATCGGCCCGTGGACCTCCGCCGAGACCCTCCAGCGCAGCAACGGCGACCCCGACGCCGTGACCACCGGCGATCTCCACCTGCCCGGCATCATCGGCTACGCCCTCGTCGGCGACCGCGACACCGACGACGACGCCATGCTGGAGCTCCTCGCCCCGTACGCCGGGCAGCGCCACCGCGCCGCCCGCCTCATCCTCCTCGCGGGCCACACCCCGCCCCGCCGCACGCCCCGCATGCCGCGCGGCGACATCGGCAGGCTCTGACCCGCTGACCCGCTGACCCGCTGACCCGAAGGCTCAGCGGACCTCGATGAAGTCCTCCGCCGTCCGGACCGGCCGGCCGGCCGGAGCCGAGGCCGGGTGGCCCACCGCCACCGCCCCCATCGGGTCCCAGTCCCGCGGCAGCCCCAGGACCTCCCGCACCACGTCCCGGCAGAACATCGTCGAGGACACCCACGCCGACCCCAGCCGCTCCCCGGCCAGCGCGACCAGCAGGTTCTGCACGCCCGCGCCCATCGCGACCACGAACATCTCCCGCTCCGCCGCGTCCCGCCGCGCGTGCCCGTAGTGGTGCGCGCCGTCCGTCACCAGGCACGGCACCACCAGGTACGGGGCGTTCCGCAGCACGTCCCCGCGCCGCACCCGCTTCGCCACGGATTCCTCGGACCTGCCGTCCGCCCGCAGGTCCGCGATCCACGCGTCCCGCATCGCGTCCAGCAGCTCCGTCCGCGAGGCCTCGGACTCCAGCAGCACGAACCGCCACGGCGTCGTGTGGTGCGGGGCCGGGGCCGTCACGGCCGCGGCCACCGCCCGCCGGACCGCGCCCGGGTCCACCGGCTCCGCCGTGAAGGCCCGTACGGTACGGCGCTGCGTGACGGCCTCCCGTACGGCCTCCGAGGTGCCCAGCCGGAACATGTCGTCGGCGGGGGTGCGCACCAGGTCCCGCGCCGAGGAGCCCTCGCCCAGGACGTGGGCCAGGCCGCGTACGACGGCCACGGGCAGCCCGGCGGCCTTGCCCTTGACCAGGTCGCCGGCGGCGGCCAGCTCGTCCGCGGTCGCCACCACCGTCGCGCTCAGCGGATTGCCGTGCGTGTCCGTGCCCCCGCGCAGGTCGTCCAGGACGCGCACGCCGGCCGAGCCGATCGCCACGTCGGTGAGTCCGGTGCGCCACGGCCGCCCGAAGGTGTCGGTGACGACCACGCCCACGTCCACGGACAGGACGTCGCGCACGCCGGCGCGGATCGCGGCGGCCGAGGCGTCGGGGTCCTCGGGCAGCAGCAGCACCGTGCCGGGGGTGGTGTTGGAGGCGTCCACTCCGGCGGCGGCCATCACCAGGCCCTGCCGGTTCTCGACGATGCGCAGGGGGCCCCGGCGCGCGACGACCCGTACGGTCTCCGCGTCTATGGCCGCCTCGCGCGAGTCCGCCTCGACGATCCGGCCCTCGGCCTTGGAGACGATCTTCGACGTGACGAGCAGGACGTCTCCGTCGCGCAGGTCGGGCGCGGCCGTCGTGATCAGCTTCGCCAGGTCGTCGCCCGGCCTGACCTCGGGCATCCCGCCGACGGCCCGCACCTCGTACGAGGGACCGTACTCGCGAGACGCGTCCCCGCTGGTCGGCTCCGTCACCGGGAGGCCTCCGCCAGTTCCAGCGCCGCCCGGGCCATCTCCGCGGTGGCCTCCAGATCGGTCATCATCAGCGGCACCGCGCGGCAGGTGATGCCGGCGGCCTCCACCTCGGCGACTGCGTCCGCGTCGGTGGTGTCCACCAGCCAGCCGTCGAGCAGCCCGGTGCCGTAGTGCAGGGCGACCGCCGCGGCCGTGGCCTCGACGCCGACCGCGGCCAGCACCTTGTCGGCCATCCCGCGCACGGGCGCGCCCCCGACGATGGGGGAGAGGCCGATCACGGGCGCCCCGGCGGCGGCCACGGCTTCCCGGATGCCGGGCACGGAGAGGATCGTCCCGACCGAGACCACGGGGTTCGAGGGCGGGAAGAGGATCACGTCGGCGGCGGCGATGGCCTCCAGCACGCCGGGCGCGGGCTTGGCCTGCTCGGCGCCGACGGGTACGACGGCCTCCGCGTCCACCGCGGCGCGCAGCCGGACCCAGTACTCCTGGAAGTGGATGACCCGTCGCTCTCCGGTCCCGGCCTCGGTGATCGCGACGTGGGTCTCGACCCGGTCGTCGGACATGGGCAGCAGCCGCACCCCGGGCTGCCAGCGGTCGCAGAGGGCCTCGGTGACGGCGCTCAGCGGGTAGCCCGCGCCGAGCATCTGCGTACGGACGATGTGGGTGGCGAAGTCGCGGTCGCCGAGGCCGAACCAGGTGGGTCCGACCCCGTACGCCGCGAGCTCCTCCTTGACGGTGAAGGACTCGTCGGTGCGGCCCCAGCCCTGGTCCTCGTTGATGCCACCGCCGAGGGTGTACATCACCGTGTCGAGGTCGGGGCAGACCTTGAGCCCGAACAGGTGGATGTCGTCACCGGTGTTGCCGATGACCGTGATGTCCGCGTCGGGCACTGCCGACTTGAGTCCGCGAAGGAACCGGGCGCCGCCTATACCGCCGGCCAGAACAACGATGCGCATGCGGACAGTCTGTCAGCGGAGCGACGGGAGGGTCAGGCGGGTACGGACTCGGACTCGGCCGGGGAGCAGCTGTGCATCGGCATCTCGGTCAGGCCGGGGAAGTACACGTGCAGGCTGACCGCGCCGTCGAGGGTGTCGTTGACGACCTCGTGCGCGAAGCCGGGGGCGAGGACGCGCTGGGTTCCGGGGCGGTGGGTGAGCCGTCCGCGTGACGTGTGCTCGGTGAGCTCGCCTTCGAGGACGGTCAGGACGCCGGAGGAGGCGCCGTGGTCGTGCGGGCCGCTGCCCTGGCCGGGGACCCAGCTGAGCAGCCAGACCTCGTAGCCGGGGCCGGTGCGCAGCCGGTGGTACCAGCGGGTGGTGGCGTCGTACCGGACGAGGTGCTCCCAGGAGGCGCGGTCCTCGGCGAGGGAGCGGGCGAGGCCGACGAACTCGGCGACGGTGGCCGGGTGTTCCCGGGCGGGCTGGAGGAGGTGCTGGACGGCGAGGATGTCGCCGGCGATCTGCAGGTCGCTCTCGACGGGCGCGGTGGGCGCCACGGGCGCTGTGGGCGCTGCGGGCGCGGGAGCGGCAGGGGCGGCGGCAGTGGGGGTGGCGCTGTGCGTGCTGTTCATCGTGGGGGTTACCTCGACGGATGTCAGTCGTGCTGGCGGTTGCTGTGGGGGCGGGCCGGAGCTCACGGGAGCCGGGGCTCCGGGGGCATCAACAGCTGCAACAGCAACAGCGAACCTGGGCAGCGCACAGGAACCCACGAATGGGGGTCCGGGTGGCGGCTGCGGGCGCTGACATGCGAACAAGGAGAACGGTTCGGGGGTCGGACTGTCAACCCAATGTCCGGTTTAGGGCAAAAGTTTCACCTCATCCGGTTGCTGTGCGCGGAGAAAGGTTTGTGCAATCTCCGGCAGGGGATGTGGCGCTGTGCCAGGGCTCAAACCCAACCCGTCATCTCGTGACCGGAATGTGATCTGCGCCGCTTCTCCGAGTGGATCGCAACCCCACCCCCCAGGTGGCACGTGGATAACGGGTGAAGGCGGGAGTCTCGCGACACCTGAGGCATGTGTCACGATTTTTGGCGATATGAACACTTTCTGCATACGCTTGGTTCCGCCGAGTGAATAAGGGGCCCAATAGCAGATCCCGGCTTGACTGCTCCGGAGCCACGCACTTGTAATTTCACTCGTGTCGTTACGTAGCGATCAGTAACGGCATCACCACGGGGACGCACAGACAGAGCGAGGGGCGCACATGACCGAGCTGTTTCAGGAACTGCTGGTCGAGGAGGCGGACGAAGAGCTCGGATGGCAGGAGCGCGCTCTGTGCGCCCAGACCGACCCCGAGTCCTTCTTCCCCGAGAAGGGCGGCTCCACCCGCGAGGCCAAGAAGGTCTGCCTCGCCTGCGAAGTCCGCTCCGAATGCCTTGAGTACGCCCTCGCCAACGACGAGCGATTCGGCATCTGGGGCGGTCTGTCCGAGCGCGAGCGCCGCCGGCTGAAAAAGGCAGCGGTCTGAAACGGCCGGGGCACCACCGACCCGGCACCCACCGCACAACGCACGACATATCGAACGCACGAAAGACATCACACAGAGCACGTCAAACGGTCCGCCTCCTGCACCTTCCCCGCAGGAGGCGGACCGTTGTGTTGCCAGCCGTTAGGGTGGGGCGCTGTCCAGCAGCCTCCGAGGGCACACCACCCCCGGACCCTCCCCCCGGCCCCGTCCGGAGGGACCCCCAGGCCGGAGGGCCAGTAGCGCGATGTCCCTGCACAGCCAGTCGGCGGCCTCCCACCAGGCCCCCGCCACACCCGAGTTCCCCCGGCACGTAGTCACCGCGGTCCTCGTCGCCCATGACGGCGCCCGCTGGCTGCCCCGGACACTCGCCGGCCTCCTCGGCCAGGAACGCCCCGCGCAGAACCACATCGCCGCCGACACCGGCAGCGCCGACGAATCCGCGCGGCTGCTCACCGAGGCCCTCGGCGACGACCGCGTCCTGCACCTCGCCCGCCGCACCGGATTCGGTACGGCCGTGGACGAATCCGCCCGTAGCGCGGGCACCCTGACCCTCGAGGACCTCCCGTACCTCAAGCGCCCCAGCGGCTGGGATCCGGTCAGCCGCACCTGGCGCGACGACACCTACGACCTCCCCGAACTCCCCCACGGCGAACCCGTCCAGTGGCTCTGGCTCCTGCACGACGACAGCGCCCCCGAACCCGACGCCCTCACCGAGCTGCTCCGCGTCGCCGAGGAGAACCCCGACGCCGCCGTCATCGGCCCCAAACTGCGCGGCTGGTACGACAAGAAGCAGCTCCTCGAAGCCGGCGTCACCATCGCCCGCAGCGGCCGCCGCTGGACCGGACTCGACCGCCGCGAACAGGACCAGGGCCAGCACGACCAGGTCCGCCCCGTCCTGTCCGTCTCCACCGCCGGCATGCTCGTACGCCGCGACGTCTACGACGACCTCGGCGGCTTCGACCGCCGCCTGCCCCTGATGCGCGACGACGTCGACCTGTGCTGGCGCGCCCAGAGCGCCGGCCACACCGTCCTCGTCGCCCCCGACGCCGTCCTGCGCCACGCCGAGGCCTCCGCCCGCGAACGCCGCACCGTCGACTGCGCCGGCCGCACCGCGGCCGGCCCGCACCGCGTCGACAAGGCCGGCGCCGTCTACACCATCCTCGCCAACAGCTCCGGCCGCGCCCTGCCCTACGTCCTGCTGCGCGTCCTCCTCGGCACCGTCCTGCGCACCCTCGCCTACCTCATCGGCAAGGCCCCCGGCCAGGCCGTCGACGAGATCACCGGCCTCCTCGCCACCCTGCTGCGCCCCGGCCGGATCCTCGCCGCCCGCAAGGCCCGCCGCCGCCCCGCCGTCCCCGCCGCCGACCTGCGCCCGCTCTTCCCCCCGCCGGGAGCCTCCCTGCGGGCCAACGCGGAACAGCTCGCCGGCTACTTCGGCGGCGACCGCGACACCGACGTCGCCCCCGCCGGCCGGCACGGCGGAGGCAGCATCCTGACCGCCCCCGGCGAGGACGGCGACTACGCCGTGGCCGAGGAACGCTTCGCCCGCCTCAAGCGGATCGCCCGCAACCCCGCGCCGGTCCTCTTCGGGCTCCTCCTGCTCGTCTCCCTCGCCGCCTGCCGCGGCCTCGTCGGAGGCGGCTCCCTCATGGGCGGCGCCCTGCTGCCCGCCCCCGACAGCGGCCCCGACCTCTGGCGCGCCTACACCGACGGCTGGCAGGCCGTCGGCACCGGCTCCACCGCCTCCGCGCCCCCCTACCTGGCCGTCCTCGGCGCCCTCGCCACCCTGCTGTTCGGCTCCACCCAGGCCGCACTGACCCTGCTGCTCGTCGGATCCGTCCCGCTCGCCGGCCTCACCGCCTACTTCGCCTCCCGGCCGCTCGTCGAGTCCCGGCTGCTGCGCGCCTGGGCCGCCATCGCCTACGCCTTCCTCCCCGCCGTCACCGGAGCCCTCGCCGGCGGCCGCCTCGGCACCGCCGTCCTCGCCGTCGTGCTGCCGCTCATCGCCCGCTCCGCCGTCGCCGCCTTCGCCCTCGGCGGCGGCGAGCCGACCGCCGACAAGCGGGGCAGCTGGCGCGCGGTGTGGACGTACACGCTCCTGCTGACCCTGGCCACCGCCTTCACCCCCGTGGTCTGGCCGCTCGCCGCCGTCCTCGGAACCGCCGCACTCGTCCTGCGCCGCGCGCACTGGAAGGCGTACGGACCCCGGCTGCTCGCCACCCTCGCCGTCCCGCTGCTCGTGCTCGCCCCCTGGTCGATCGGCCTGCTCACGCACCCCGGCCGCCTCCTCCAAGAGGCCGGACTGCCCTACGGAACCGGCGCCGCGGGCGCCCTCGGCCTGCTCGGCATCAACCCCGGCGGCCCCGGCACCGGCGCCGGCCTGCTGCTCGCCGGCATCGTCCTCGCCGCGCTGGCCGCCCTGCTGCGCACCGACCGCCGGTTCGCCGTCCGCACCGCCTGGGCCGCCGCCCTGGCCGCACTGCTCCTCGCCGTCCTCGCCAACCGGACCGCGTGGGCCGGCCCCGCCACCCTCGTCTACGGACTCGCCCTGCTCGCGGCCGCCGCGCTCGGCGCGGACGGTGCCAAGGAGCGGGTCGCCGCCCGCAGCTTCGGCTGGCGCCAGCCGCTGGCCGCGCTCATCGCCCTCGCCGTCGCCGCGGGCCCGCTGGTCGCCGCCGCCACCTGGATGATCGCCGGCGCCGACGGGCCGCTGGAGCGCCGCGACCCGGTCCAGGTCCCGGCCTTCGTCGCCGACGCCGGCGGCGACGACAACCAGACCCGCACCCTGATCCTCGACCTGGACCCGCCCGCCACCGTCTCCTACAGCCTCGTCCGCGGCTCCGGCGGCCGCGTCGGCGACGCCGAGATCACCGCCCGGACCGGCGGCGACCCCCGCCTCGACAAGGTCGTCTCCAACCTGGTCGCCGGCTCCGGCGCCGACCAGTCCAGCCAGCTCAGCGCCTACGCCATCCGCTTCGTGATGTTCCGCCCCGGCGGCCCCGAAGAGATCCGCCGCGTCCTCGACGCCACCCCGGGCCTGAGCCGGCGCCACCAGCAGGACGGCACCGCACTGTGGGGCGTCGAGCCCTGGCTGCCCCGCGCCGTCATCGTCTCCGGCAAGCAGGGCGAGGCCCCGATCCCGGTCGCCGCCGGACCCGTCGAGGCCCACGGCAAGATCCCCTCGGGCGAGGCCGGCCGCGTGCTGCGCATCGCCGACCGCGCCGACGCCGGCTGGCAGGCCACCCTCGACGGCAAGCCCCTCAAGGCGAAGACCCTCGACGGCTGGGCACAGGGCTTCGAACTGCCCGCCGCCGGCGGCCGCCTAGACCTCGTCCACGAGGACTCCCTCCTGCAGAGCGCCTGGTACTGGGCGCAGGGCATCCTCGCCCTGGTCCTGCTGGTGATGGCCCTGCCGGGCCGCCGCGCCCAGCTCGACGACGACCTGCCCGAGGAGGAGGCCGCGATCCCGTCCCAGCCCGGCCCGGGCGAGGCCGGCGAGGGCCGCCGCGCCCGCCGGCTGCGCGCCGAGGCCGAGCCCGCCCCCGCACCGGTGGAGACCGCCGCGGTCGCCGACCCGTACGCCCAGATCCCGGCGCAGCCCGTCTACGGCGAGGAGGCGTACGCCTACCAGCCCTACGGCGACCAGGGCGGCTACACCTACGAGCCGCAGCCCCAGCAGCCGATCCCGTACGAGCAGTACCCGGGATACGACCAGCAGGGCCAGCCGGGACAGCAGGGACAGCCGGGACAGCAGGCCTACGAGGCCCCGTACCCGCAGCAGTACCCGTACGAGCCGTACGAGCAGTACGACCCCCACGCACCGTACGACCCCCACGCACCGCACGACCCGCGTCCTGACGGGAGCCCCCAGCAGTGAAGCAGCGCGCACCCCTGACGCTGGCCGCCGTGACCGCGGCGCTGGCCGCCCTCACCGGCATCGCCGCCCTCACCGCCCCCGCCGCCGACGGCACGACCGCCGACGGCAAGCCGGCGGCCGCGGCCCGGATGCCGGTGGAGCGGTCCCTGCTGGTGTGCCCGGGGCCCAGCTCCTCGGACATCGCGGAGACCACCTACACCTCCTTCACCCCGGGCGCCCCCGCCGGAGAGGGCAAGGGCTCGGCCCGGCTGCTCGGCGCGACCAAGGACGCCAAGCCGGTGCTGGAGGCCAAGGAACCCGGCAAGCCCGTCGGGGCCACCGCCAACGGCGCCGACGCGCCCGCCCTCACCGGCAGCGCCGACGGGGCCCTCGCCCCCGGCTGGACGGCCCAGCTGACCACCAAGGTCTCGGTCGGCCGGGCCCGCGGCGTGCTCGGCGTCGGCTGCACCGCGCCCGGCACCGACTTCTGGTTCCCCGCCGTCAGCACGGCCAAGGGCCGCGAGGACTACGTCCACCTCACCAACCCCGACGACGCCGCGGCCATCGTCGACATCAAGCTCTTCGGCCCGGACGGACTGGCCAAGCCCGAGGGCGGCACCAGCGAGAACATCCGCGTCGACCCCAAGTCCACCAAGACCGTCCTGCTCTCCTCCCTCGTCCCGGGCGCCCAGCTCGCCGACGCCACCGCCCACGTGACGACCCGCGCGGGCCGGGTGGGCGCCTCCGTGCAGGTCGCCGAGGAGGGCGTGGGCGCCGACTGGCTGCCGGCCTCCACGGACCCGGCGGGCTCGCTGGTGCTCCCGGGCATCCCGGCCGACGCCGCCTCCGTACGGCTCGTGGCCTTCGTACCGGGTGAGGAGGACGCCGACCTGAAGGTGCGCCTGGCGGCGCCCGGCGGCGCGATCAGCCCGGCGGGCAGCGAACAGCTGCACGTCAAGGCCGGTATGACCGCCGCCCTGGACCTCAAGGACCTGACCCGCGGCGAGCCCGGTTCGCTGCTGCTGGGCCCGGTCGACGCCAAGAAGGCCGCCCCGGTCGTCGCGGCGGTACGGGTGGTCCGCGGCAGCGGCGCCAAGCAGGAGCTCGGCTTCGTCCCGGCCGCCGGACCGGTCGGGACACGGGCGACCGTGGCCGACAACCGGCCCGACGAGAACACGACCGTGCTGTCGCTGACCGCCCCGGCCGCTGACGCCAAGGTCAAGGTGACGGCCTCGCCGGGCACCGGCGGCGGCGAGCCGGCCTCTCAGGAGGTCACGGTCAAGGCCGGCACCACGCAGACGCTCTCCCTGGCCCCGGCCGGTGGCAAGGGCTCCTACGCGCTCACCGTCGAGACCCTCTCGGGCGGCCCAGTCCACGCGGCCCGCACCCTGTCCCTCCCGGCCGACGGCATCGCGATGTTCACCGTCCAGACCCTGTCGGACGACCACTCCACGGTCGCCGTCCCGCGGGCCGCCCAGGACCTCTCGGTCCTGACCAGGTAACCCGGCCCCACCGGACGGCTCCACCGGACGGCTCCACGGTCGACGAGGCGGGGACCCCCGGGGTCCCCGCCTCCGTCACTCCTGCCCGTACCGCGGATCCACGGTCTCGGGCGACAGCCCGAGCAGCTCCGCCACCTGCTCCACCACGATCTCGTGGACCAGCATCGCCTTCTCGTCCCGCGTCTTCGTGCGGATCTCCACCGGCCGCCGGAAGACCACCACCCGGGCCGGCCGGCCCTCACGCGACTCCGACACCGCACCCAGCGGCACCGCCTCGTCGTTCCAGCCGCCGTCCGCACCACCCGGCGGACCCGGCACGTCGCCGACGAGGAACTCCACCTCGCCCAGCTGCGGCCAGCGCCGCTCCAGCCGCTCCACGGAGTCCCGTACGAGGTCCCCGAACAGTTCCGCCCGGCTCGCCGACAGCGGCACCTGAGGAGGGGCCACCGGCCCGCGCATCCCGCGTCCGTGCCGGTCCCGCCGGCGCGGACGCGGCTCGGTGGGGGCCCCTGCGGGGGGCTCGCCGGGGCAGGGAGGCAGAGGCGTGTCCATCACCCCCGCAGGGTAGCCCCGAGCACGACACGGGGGAGTGAGCGGCGGTGGAGTCGTCGCGGCCCGGTCAAGAGTGCGGTACCGTCCAACGTCGTGAGCCTTGTACGTCGCTGTTCGCGCACCGCGTGCGGCCGCCCTGCCGTCGCGACACTGACGTACGTCTACGCCGATTCGACCGCAGTTCTCGGCCCGCTCGCCACCTACGCCGAACCCCATTGCTACGACCTGTGTGCCGAGCACTCGGAGCGCCTGACCGCCCCGCGCGGCTGGGACGTCGTCCGCCTGTCCGACGGCTCCGGGCCGTCCCGCCCCAGTGGCGACGACCTCGAAGCCCTCGCCAACGCGGTCCGTGAAGCCGCCCGCCCTCCCGGGCGCGCGGCCGAGGCTGGCGGCTCCGGCCAGGGCCGCCCGGTCACCGGCGAGACCCGTCGTGGACACCTGCGCGTCCTGAGATCGCCCGATTCCTGACGCCCCGCTCGCCTCGGTAGGCGCTCCTGGTTCAGGGTAGGTTTGCCGAACCGCACAGAACCTCAGGAGGGCAGGCAGTGGCCGCAGATCTTTCGAACATCGTCAAGGCGTATGACGTGCGTGGTGTCGTGCCGGACGAGTGGGACGAGTCGTTGGCGGAGCTGTTCGGTGCTGCGTTCGTGGAGGTGACGGGTGCTTCGGCGATCGTGATCGGTCATGACATGCGGCCGTCGTCGCCGGGTCTGTCGACTGCGTTCGCGCGGGGTGCGGCGGAGCGTGGGGTCGATGTGACGCTGATCGGTCTGTGTTCGACGGACCAGCTGTATTACGCGTCGGGTTCGCTGAATCTGCCGGGTGCGATGTTCACGGCGTCGCACAATCCGGCGAAGTACAACGGCATCAAGCTGTGTCGTGCGGGTGCGGCTCCGGTGGGTCAGGACACGGGTCTGTCGCAGATCCGTGAGCTGGTGGAGAAGTGGTCGGACGAGGGCGCTCCGGCGGTGGCCGCCGGCACGGTGGCGGGCACGGTCTCGGAGCTGGACTCCCTGCCGGGGTATTCCGCGCACCTGCGGGGTCTGGTGGACCTGACGGGGATCCGTCCCCTGAAGGTCGTCGTGGACGCGGGCAACGGCATGGGCGGTCACACCGTCCCGACCGTCTTCGACGGCCTCCCGCTCGACCTGGTGCCGATGTACTTCGAGCTGGACGGCACGTTCCCCAACCACGAGGCCAACCCCCTGGACCCGAAGAACATCGTGGACCTCCAGGCGCGGGTGCTGGCGGAGGGCGCGGACCTGGGTATCGCGTTCGACGGTGACGCGGACCGCTGCTTCATCGTGGACGAGCGGGGTGTGGGTGTGTCCCCGTCGGCGATCACCGCCTTGGTCGCGGCGCGTGAGCTGGCCCGCAACGGCGGTTCGGGCACGGTGATCCACAACCTGATCACCTCCTGGTCGGTCCCCGAGGTGGTCCGGGAGAACGGCGGCACCCCGGTCCGTACGCGCGTCGGCCATTCCTTCATCAAGGAGGAGATGGCGAAGACGGGTGCGATCTTCGGTGGTGAGCACTCGGCGCACTACTACTTCAAGGATTTCTGGAACGCCGACACGGGGATGCTGGCCGCACTGCACGTGCTGGCGGCCCTGGGCGGCCAGGACGGTCCGTTGTCGGCCCTGGTGGCCTCGTACGACCGGTATGCGGGCTCGGGCGAGATCAACTCGACGGTCGACGACCAGGCGGCCCGTCTGGCGGCGGTGAAGGCCACCTACGCCGGCCGCGAGGGCGTCACGGTGGATGAGCTGGACGGTCTGACGGCGACGGGTGAGGACTGGTGGTTCAACGTCCGCGCCTCCAACACCGAACCCCTCCTGCGCCTGAACGTCGAGGCCCGTGACGCGGCCACCCTGTCGAAGGTCCGCGACGAGGTCCTGTCCCTCATCCGCGGCTGAGTCCAGCCCCCGCCGTGCCCGGGGGCAGCGTCCCCGGGCACGGCGCCGCAACCCACCACCCCGGCGGGAGCCACCGCGCACACTCCAGCCCGCACCGGAGGTGACTCGGCGGTACGCTGACCTCGCCCCACCCCGGAACCATCCGCATGCCCGAAGGGAACCGCCCCATGCCGCTCGAAGCCGGCCTCCTGCAGATCCTCGCCTGCCCCGCCTGCCACTCGCCCCTCGAGGACAAGTCGGCCGACGAGACGGCCCCCGAGCTGATCTGCACCGGCCAGGACTGCGGCCTCGCGTACCCGGTTCGTGACGGCATCCCGGTGCTCCTGGTCGACGAGGCCCGCCGCCCCGCCTGATCATTCCGCCACCCTGGATCCGTCAAGACCGCCGGAGGCCGCCATGCTCGACGAGTCGCTCCTCGACGCACCGGACGATCTCGCCCGCGTAGACCGCCGGGGCCTGCTCCGCGGCGCGGCCGAGGCCGGGGCGAGAGTCCGTACCGCGGCCCGGCACGCGAACGAGGCGGGCCTCGCGGAGCTGCGGCCCGACGGCCGCCCCCGCGCGGTCCTGATCGCCGGACCCGGCACCGCCGCCACCGGCGTCGCCGACCTGCTGGGCGCCCTCGCCGGCGCCTCCGCGCCCGTGATCCGGCTCGACCCCACCGGCGTCGCGCACGCCGCCGGCGCGCTGCGCTGGGCCCTGCCCGGCTGGGCCGGCCCGGTCGACCTGCTGCTCCTCGCCACCACCGACGGCACCGAGCCCGGGCTGGCCGTCCTCGCCGAGCAGGCGTACCGGCGCGGCTGCACCGTCGTCGCCGTCGCCCCCGAGCGCTCACCGCTGAGCGAGGCCGTGGACGGCGCGCACGGGCTCCTCGTACCGATGGCCAAGGCCCCGTACCAGGAGTACGACGAATCGGCCGCCGCGGGCCCCGGCGCCCTGTGGGCGCTGCTCACGCCCCTGCTGCTGCTCCTCGACAAGGTCGGCCTGATCACCGCCGCCCCCGACACCCTGCAGCTCGTCGCCGACCGCCTCGACCGCACGGCCGAACGCTGCGGGCCCGCCATCGCCACCTACTCCAACCCGGCCAAGACCCTCGCCTCCGAGCTGGCCGACTCCCTTCCGCTCATCTGGAGCGAGGGCAACGGCGCCGCACCCGCCGGCCGCCGCTTCGCCGCCACCCTCGCCGAGCTCGCCGGCCGCCCCGCACTGGCCGCCGCGCTCCCCGAGGCGCTGCCCGCCCACGGCATCCTGCTCGCCGGGGCCTTCGCGGCCGGCGCCGACCCCGAAGACTTCTTCCGTGACCGGGTCGAAGAGCCCCAGGCCCTTCGTGCCCGCATCGTCCTGCTGCGTGACCGGCCGGCGGGCGGCCTCACCGCCGCCCCCGCCGCACGCGAGCTCGCCCTCAGCCACGACACGGCCGTCAGCGAGCTCGAACCGGAGGAGGGCGTCGAGCTGGAGCAGCTCGCCGAACTCCTCGCCGTCACGGATTTCGCCACCGCCTATCTGGCGTTGGCCTCCGGGGGACACGGCTGAGGTACGCGCACCTGCCCCGGCTCTATCCAGGAAGACGACGATGGACCGCCTGACGAACACGATCCGCCCCTACGCCTGGGGATCCACCACGGCCCTCCCCACGCTCCTCGGCGTCGAACCCACCGGTGAGCCCCAGGCCGAGCTGTGGATGGGCGCCCACCCCGGAGCCCCCTCCCGCCTCGACCGCGGCGCCGGCCAGGTCGCCCTCTCGGACGTCATCGCGGCCGACCCCGAAGGCGAGCTCGGCGCGGCCACCGTCGCCAAGTTCGGCCCCCGGCTGCCCTTTCTCCTCAAGATCCTCGCCGCGGGCGCGCCGCTCTCCCTCCAGGTCCACCCCGACCAGGCCCAGGCCAAGGCGGGCTTCGAGGACGAGGAGCGCCGCGGGGTCCCGATCGACGCGGGGCACCGCAACTACAAGGACCCCAACCACAAGCCCGAGATGATCTGCGCGCTCACCGCGTTCGACGGGCTGTGCGGCTTCCGCGCGCCGCTGGACGCCGCCGGACTCCTCGCGGGCCTGGACGTGGACAGCCTCAAGCCGTACGTCGACCTGCTGCACGCGCACCCCGAAGAGGCGGCCCTGCGCGAGATGCTCACCGCCGTACTGACCGCGGACCGCGCCGAGATGGCCCACACCGTCCACGAGACCGCGGCCGCCGCCGAGCGCCTGGGCGGACCGTACGCCCCGTACGCCACCCTGGCCCACCACTTCCCGGGCGACCCGGGAGTCATCGCGGCCATGCTGCTCAACCACGTCCGACTCCAGCCCGGCGAGGCCATGTTCCTCGGCGCGGGCGTCCCGCACGCCTACATCGACGGACTCGGCGTCGAGCTGCTCGCCAACTCCGACAACGTGCTGCGCGCCGGACTCACCCCCAAACACGTGGACGTGCCCGAGCTGCTGAGGATCGCACGCTTCGAGCCGGGCGACCCGAACGTACTGCGCCCCGAAGGCGACGGTGGCGAGGAGGTCTACGAGAGCCCCATCGAGGAGTTCCGGCTCTCCCGCTTCCTCCTCGCACCCGGTGGCGTCTCCCGCGTGCTGTCGCAGGACGCCCCGCAGATCCTGCTCTGCACGGCCGGTTCCGTGACCGCCGGTTCCGTGACGGCCGGCGAACTGCCGCTGGCCCCCGGCGAATCGGTCTTCGTACCGGCGGGCGAAAAGGTCGAACTGTCCGGAAGCGGCACGGTCTTCCGTGCCACCGTGGTGGTCTGACGCGGAGTCCGTCCCGTCGGCTGCAACAATGTGCGGCCGGTAGTCAGTGGCTAGGAAGGACATCCTGCATCCATGAGCGCGTCGGGCGGTACCAGGGCGATCGTGGCGGCACTCGCCGCCAACCTCGCCATCGCTGTAGCCAAATTCGTGGCATTCCTCTTCAGCGGCTCCTCGTCGATGCTCGCGGAAAGCGTCCACTCGCTGGCGGACTCCGGGAACCAGGGGCTGCTGCTCCTCGGCGGAAAGAAGGCCAAGCGCGAGGCGACCCCGCAGCACCCCTTCGGGTACGGGCGCGAGCGCTACATCTACGCCTTCCTCGTCTCCATCGTGCTCTTCACCGTCGGTGGCATGTTCGCCATCTACGAGGGCATCGAGAAAATCAACCACCCGCACCCGATCGAGGCCTGGTACTGGCCGGTCGGCGTGCTCGTCTTCGCGATCATCGCCGAGTCCTTCTCCTTCCGCACCGCGATCAAGGAGTCGAACGAGATCCGCGGCAAGCAGACCTGGACCCAGTTCGTCCGGCGGGCCAAGGCCCCGGAGCTGCCCGTCGTCCTCCTGGAGGACCTCGGGGCGCTCGTCGGCCTGGTCCTGGCGCTCGGCGGCGTCGGCCTCGCCCTGCTGACCGGCAACGGCGTCTGGGACGGCATCGGCACGCTGTGCATCGGCGTCCTGCTCATCGTGATCGCGATCGTCCTGGCCGCGGAGACCAAGTCCCTGCTGCTCGGCGAGGCCGCCGGCATCGAGGAGATCGAGAAGATCAAGACCGCGCTCGTCGACGGGGACGTCGTCACCCGCGTCATCCACATGCGGACCCTGCACCTCGGCCCCGAGGAGCTGCTGGTCGCCGCCAAGATCGCCGTCGAGGGCCACGACACCGCCACCCAGGTGGCGGACGCGATCAACGCCGCCGAGGCCCGCATCCGCGAGGCCGTCCCGATCGCCCGCGTGATCTACCTGGAGCCGGACATCTACCGTCCCGACGCCGCCAAGTAACCCACGGACGTACGAAGGCCCCCGCGAGCACCAGGCCGTCTCTTTCGGACCCGGCCCGGCCCGCGGGGGCCTTCGCGCATCAGGCCCGGCGGGCGCCGGCCCTCGGTCCGAGGCGCCGGGGTCGGGGGCACCCCGGGCGGGCCACGCCGGCGCCGGCTTCCCGGACGGTACGGCAGGGCTGTGATCAGCGGATCTCGCGCAGTACGTGCAGGCCACCGAGGCGGTCGGCGGCCTGCTGGAGCTTCTCCGCGACCATGTACGCGTGCGCGATCCCCCTGGGGCACGCGGTGACGGCGAGCGGCTTCAGGCGCCCCGGCCCGGCCGCGGGCCTGCCCGCGCTCCCGTCCACGGACGGGTCTGCCGGACTGGTCACTGAGCTCTCCTTCGTGCCACGGGTCCTGCGGGATCGCGCATGGGTTCCCGATCGACCGGCGTCCCCCCTGCGTAAACGGCGGATCGAAAAGTCCGGAAGGCCCTGAAAGTGCCAGCCGGAGGGCCTGACATCACCACACGCCTTCTTCCTCGTCTGACTGGGGCTCACTCCACCGATCGGTGTAGATTCGTCGTCAGTGTCAGGCGTCGCTGCTGATGGCGGGTCGGGCGGTCCTCGCGACCGGCCGAGGGGAGAGAGGACCCCCGACGGACTGTGCTCGGTGTCCCGTCCCCAGGACGGCGCACGGACCAGCCGTACCCACCTCTCGAACCATGAGGAGCAGCACCCATGGACTTCAAGGTCGCAGACCTGTCCCTTGCCGCCTTCGGCCGCAAGGAGATCACCCTGGCCGAGCACGAGATGCCGGGCCTGATGTCGATCCGCCGCGAGTACGCCGAGGCGCAGCCGCTGGCCGGCGCCCGCATCACCGGCTCGCTGCACATGACGATCCAGACCGCCGTCCTGATCGAGACGCTGGCCGCCCTCGGCGCCGACGTCCGCTGGGCCTCCTGCAACATCTTCTCCACGCAGGACCACGCGGCCGCCGCCATCGCGGTGGGCCCGAACGGCACCCCGGAGAACCCGCAGGGCATCCCGGTCTTCGCCTGGAAGGGCGAGACGCTGGAGGAGTACTGGTGGTGCACGGAGCAGGCGCTGACCTGGCCGAACACCCCCACCGGCGGCCCGAACATGATCCTCGACGACGGTGGTGACGCCACCCTCCTCGTCCACAAGGGCGTCGAGTTCGAGAAGGCCGGCGCGGCCCCGGACCCGTCGACGGCGGACTCCGAGGAGTACGCCCACATCCTCACCCTGCTCAACCGCACCCTCGGCGAGTCCCCCCAGAAGTGGACCCAGCTCGCGTCCGAGATCCGCGGCGTGACGGAGGAGACCACCACGGGTGTCCACCGTCTGTACGAGATGATGTCCGAGGGCACGCTGCTGTTCCCGGCGATCAACGTGAACGACGCGGTGACGAAGTCGAAGTTCGACAACAAGTACGGCTGCCGGCACTCGCTGATCGACGGCATCAA